>DAOTZM010000151.1:0-13886 GCA_034434035.1 Anaerolineales bacterium | reverse complement strand
CGGATTTTTTAAGAAAAATCCGCGTATTCCGTGTACAGGTTTTGGGTTTTTCACGCCAAATCAGCGCCACGAATTTGCGGATCGCCTGGGATTTCTTCCACTTGAAACAAGTTGCGGGCATTGTTTCGCCCTTGTTTATTTTGTAACAGGCGTTGATGCGCAAGGAAAGAACTGGATTGCATGAAAAAGACCGAAAACGCTGCCAGGATACCGTCCGCAATGGTGTATTTTGTGCTGTTACTTGGTTTTCGCACATCGGGCGCGGTTGACCAGCGTTTCCGAAAATAAGTCATTATGCTTTGGAGGCTGAGGGCTTGTTTTGTCATGGTGACAAAACATTATCATATTTTTCCTCTTTTTTTTGAACTTGGAATTGCTGGTGAAAATGGCCTGTGTTTGCACTACAAAGTGAAAATGCCCTGTGTTTGCGCAAAAATAAGGTCTCAATACGGTTTCGCCAATAGTTCTTCGAACACCTTTTTCGAGGCTTCATCCACCATCGCGTGCTGGCTGCCGCCGTGGCTGTCCATCGTCACCACGACCGGGAAATCCTTGACTTCGATGACCCACAGCGCTTCGGGGACGCCGAACTCCAGTTTGAAGACGCCCAGCACCTTCGTTACGCTTTGGGCGATGTAAGATGCCGCCCCGCCGATGGCGTGCAGGTAGACCCCGGGCGTTTCCTGGCAGCCTTTGAGCGTTTTGGCGCCCATGCCGCCCTTGCCAATCACGCCCTTGACGTTGAAATGCTTCATCACATCGGCCTGGTACGGCTCCTCGCGGATGCTGGTGGTCGGCCCGGCGGCCACAAACTTGTACTCTTCCTGTTGGGTCACGGCGGAACCGTCTTTCGGCAGAGTGGTTTCGGGGCCTGCCGTGACCCTACTGACGACCGGCCCGCAGTGATAAATCACACCGCCGTTCAGCAGTTTCTTGAGTTCCTCGTAGACCTGCAAGTCATCGCCCTTCGGCGCTTTGGTTTTCTTGATAAACGTTTCCATCATCCACTTGTGGGCAGCGTCGCGCCCGGTCACCATTACGCCATTCAGCAGCACCGGCTCGCCCACGCGCAATTCGCGGATGGCTTCGTCGCTGACGGGGAGTTGAATAATTTTCATAGGTGTCTCCTGTTCGACTATAGACCGCAGACCATCGACCGTTTTTATCGTCCGAAGTCTATCGTCTGTCGTCTGGTATTAATCGTAAATGACTTCCTCGCCCTTCACCACCATCTTGCGGCGGCGGTAGGCCCAGCACATGTACGAAACCGACACGAAATAACTGGCCGGCAGGCGGTGCAGGCCGGTAATTTTGGTGTCGATGACCGTCGTCTGGCCGCCGAAGCCCATCGGGCCAATGCCCAGCTGGTTGGATTCATCGGTCAGGCGTTCTTCGAGGGAGGCCACTTCGGGGTCAAGATTGCGCTCGCCGATTTTGCCGAACAGGATTTCTTTGGACTTGATGTAGGAGGAACCCCGGTCGCCGCCGATGGCCACGCCCAGGATGCCCGGCGCGCAGCCCTGTCCCTGGGCTTTTTGGACTGCGTCGAGGACGACTTTCCGCACCCCGGCCAGGTCGCGCCCCGCGCCGAGACTATTGTTCGGCAGCGAATACTGCGCCCCAACGTTTTCGCAGCCGCCGCCCTTGAGCATCAACTCGATGGTGAGCGGTTCATCCGCATCGACTTCCTCGAAGTGAATGTAGGGGAAATCTTCGCCGCCCAGGTTGTTGCCGCTGTTTTTATCGTAAATGGCATCGACCGCATTCGGGCGCATGTACGACTTTTGGGTGGCAATCACCATCGCGTCCCGAATCATCTGGCGCAGTTTGCGGGTGCTATGGCCTTCGGGGTAGTGGACGTAGAAAATCGGCGTGCCGGTATCCTGGCAGATGGGTGTGGAATTCTTGCGGGAGAGTTCCACGTTTTTGAGAATGGTCTCCATTGCGCCGCGCGCCGCCGAGCCGGGCGCTTCCCTGTCCACCGCCGCCCGCAGGCGTTCCTCCACGTCCGCGGGCAGGTCGCTGGAGGTGCGGCGGATAAATTCGACGATTTCATTGGTCAAATCTCGCATAGTTGCCTCCGTTGGAATGTTTTTATGATACACCGAAACCGGCTGACGGAGTCGACAGTCTCCCGACTTTCACGGCTTTAACGCAAAACTCCAAAGTCAGGAGACTTTGGAGTCCCGGCTCACCCGCGCGCGCATTACATGCCGGTTTTCGGCCCCAAATTTGTATTTGTAGTCTTCGTCCCCGCGCATGAAGTCGAACTCGCGGCGTTTGTGGTCGTTGGCCCATTGCAGCAGGCGGCCGAGCAGCACCCAGCCGGGCGAAAGGTCACGGAAGCGCGGGTCGATGCCGGAATTGTAGACCCAGATTTTATCGGCGTAGTCGAAGTTCAGGTATCCGGCGGCTTTTTCGCCGTCCACTTCCAGGAAGGCCAGTTGCAGCCACCCGGCCCGGAAGGCGGCATGGACGCTGGCTTTCATTTGGGAACGCATTATGCCGGTCAGGAAGGCGGCTTTTTCGGGGTCTTGCGCCATCAGGCATAGGAAGCCGTCCATTTCACTATCGAGTCGCGCCTCGTCTTCGACGATGTACCAGCGTACATCCCGTCCGCTTTCCTCGGCGCGGCGCATTTTGCGGCGGATTTCGTGGCGTTGTTTTTTGTCGATTCCGCTCAGGTAGGTCTCGAAATTGCCGGGCAGGGGGATGGAGGGCGAGGGCTGGTAGACTTCTTCGGCGTAAGTCCAGCCGCGTTTGACGGCTTCAGTTTTCAGGGCCTGTAACGTGGGCGATGTTTCAGGCAGGTTGTACCAGTCGAGCAGCGACCAGGGCAGCGGGGCGTTCGCGTCCAGCCAGTCGAGCAGGCCAGTGATGAAGGCGGCATGATGTTCGGGGCCGACAATCAAATCCTGGTAATCCGAAATCTCGATGCTGCCCACCAAGAGCAGGGCGGGCAAGCCGTCACGGTTCACAGCGTAGAAGAGCGGGGCCAGGCCAAGCAGTTTCCCGTTTTCGCGGGCGCTAACGAGGCACAGCGCCGTTTTATTTTGGGGCCATTCGCCGCCGCCGCACGTACTCCACCAGGTGGATAGATATTCGTGACGCAGGAAGGGCGCGTTGAGAATGCCCGCTTCGGCGAGGGCGTTCCACTCGTCGGCGGGCAGGTCGAAGGTTGTATGCAGTTTGAATTCCATGATGCTGGATTGTACCAGTTTGGGGAGGGGGCGGGGATGCGCTGCCGAGGGGCTATTACGGAACTCCAACATTTACCCGGGTCCGCAGGACGTACACGCCCGCGCAGCTTTTTATTTCGCCACCGTCACTTTGAACTCGCACTGCGCGGCCCCGGTGGCGCGGCAGGCGCGCTCTTCCACGTCATGCTCGCGGCCTGAGGCCCAGAACAGGGCTTCCTGTACCAGTCCGACGGTGACATAACAGATGGGAGCGACTTCCTGCTGTTCGACCGTGACCGCCCCGGCGCGGTCTACCAGAAGCAGGTCGAGGTCGAGGGTGTGGACGGTGACGCTTTCGGGATGTTCGCGCATAAAACGCGCCAGCAGTTCGAGGGCGGGTTTCATGCGCATGGAGGGCGGCAGGGTGCGCGCAACCTGGGCCTGGGTCTTCTCGACGAGGGAGGCCGTTTCGAGCAGGCGCGGCCAGAGCAGCCGTCCGATGCGAATCAACGTGCCGCGCGCGCCGCGCCCGTAGTAAAAGCGCATGGCCTGCTGGATGCGGGCGTAGGTTTCGGCGGCAGTGGCAGCGTTATAACGGGATACGGTCTGCGGGTCGACCAAATCGGCCGGCAGGGCAGCCTTCGCCAGAATGGAGACCAGGGCTTCGTTCCCCAATTCGCTGGTCAGGACATCCAGGGATTGCCGGAAAAAGCGAATGGGGAGGATTTGGGAATGCGGTTCTTTCACGATTTGGCGGCTCCTGCTTCAAAGCGGCAATATTCATCGCCCCGGGCGAGGCAATGGGTTTCGATGATTTCGTGTTCGACTAAATGGCGCGGGTAAAGACGCAGTATTGTTCGCCGGTGCGTTTGAATCCAATTTTTTCATAGAGCGCCAGCGAGGCGGCGTTGTCGTTCTGTGTATTAACGGTCAGGCGGGTGAGATCCTGCGCCTGGATTTTCTGCAAAAGGTCCTGAACCATCAAATACCCGAAACGTTTTCCCTGCTGCTGCGGATGGACTGCCAGCCGGGCCAGATGCGCCCCAAACGGGTTGCGGGTGCTCATCTGGTAGGCGACAATTTCCCCATCCAGCACGCCGACGGTGGAAATCTCGGCCAGCGAAAGCGCATACTGCAAGGAAGGCTGGGAGTTCTGCCAGAGCGGGGCAAAGGCGGCGGAATCCAGGGCGGCGACGAACGGCAGGTCCTCGTGCGCCATCGAACGGATGGCGAGGCGGCGTGGGTTGGCCTGCCAGGGAAAAGGAGCGCCGTTTTGGGCAAGGGTGATGACCTCCTGGTGTTCGCTAAACCCGGAATCACGCAACAACTCGCCCAGCCAGTTGTGCATAACGATAGCCGCTGCCGTCAACCCGCGCCCGTGCAGGCTGCCCTGGGCAACATCCCATAGGGCGCGCCAGGCATGGGCTGTTGGAACCGAGGACGAGGCGGCGAACAGGCGCAGCCAGGCAACGTTTTCAGGGTCAGGAGGGCAGGCCAGGGCGGCGCAGGCGACGCCGTGCTGCTCCAGCATCCAGTATTCGGGCGCGCCCAGCCAATCGAGCGGCGTGCGCCAGTCGAGATGACGGTGAACCTGGGTCTCGAAGTACATCAGGTTCGCAATGCGCGATTGGTCGGCGGGCAGCGCCTGGCGGATGGCAAAGTGGGTGGTTACCATGCCTTGAATCGCAATAAGGCCAGCAAGATTTTCTGTTTCAGGGTGGGGTGCTTGACGCCAGAGAGCCCGATTTGCATCGTCAGCAGGGCGTCCATGACTTTTCCGCGTTTGAGTTCGATGCCGGTCATGGCTTGCATAACCGTATTGCGCATTTCGCCTTCGCCGGCGCGCTCGAAGGCTGCGGAGGCCAGCCGGTATTTTTCCAGCGCATCCTTGGTACGTCCCAATGCCTGGAGGGCAGCGGCTTCGTTGCCATAGGCAATCCCTTCCCGGTGCGAATCACCCGTTGCGGCAAAGATGCTGGCCGTACTGCGCGCCGCTTCGTAGGCCGCGCCCGGGTTGCGGGCTTGCAGCCAGGCCACGCTCTGGTTGTTTTTCATCTCGGCGGCATCCAGCGGATTGTCCAGTTCCATAAAAGCAGACGCGGCTTCGCCAAACAGGCGCGCCGCGTTTTCATAATTTCCTTCCTGGTAGGCCTTGGCTGCGTCGTCAGCCAGGGACTTCGGAACGATTTCGCTCATATCACCTCGTTAAAGCGTAATATCCAGTAAACCTTCTGCCACCGAGCGCAGTTTTTCGGTGGAAAGTTGGCTTAACTTGTGCGCCAATTCGAGATAAGGCAGGTTGACCGGCATACAAACAAAGGCGCGCATTTCTGGCGACAGTTTCATAAAGGCGCTGATGGCTTCCTGCTCATTCATCCACTGGCCGATGGTGCCGTTCTGGTCGAAAAACGACTCGACCCGCCCGCCCAGCACCGACAAAATCACTTCCAGTTCCGGCAGGGGGATGGGACGCTCGCCCAACTCATACGCCGTGATGCGCGATACGGGCAATCCCGTTTCCACCGACAGCCCCTTGAGAGAAAGATTGGCCTGCATTCGCTTTTGGCGCAAGAGCGTGCCAATGATTCGATGCCGCAGGGCTGCCAGACGGGTCAGGTCGAGTGGTTCGGTGCGCGGGGCATCGTCAGAGAGCGCCTGGCTGCTCCAGAAGTGCCGAATGGGCAGGTTCAGGTAATAGGCCAGCACTTCCAACTCGGGCAGGGAGGGCGCCTTGCGGCCTTCTTCATACGCGCGCAGCAAGGCAACGGTGATTCCTATCGCCCTGGCCGTCTCGGTGATGTTACGGCGGGCTGCCAGGCGCGCGTCACGAATCAGGACGCCCAGTTTGCGGGTACGAATGGCGATTTGGGCTTGAAAACTCATGGGCTTATCCGTTTCGAGTGGTTGGCTGCGGAATGAACCCCGCATTGCGATTATACACGAGAGAATCTATCTACGCCGGAGCATGTCGGCTGCGTTGGCGCCAAAGACTTCGGGCGGCAGTTTGAAACCGGCGTTTTCGAGACGAGGCGTAAACAACGGGCGGATACCGGTCGGCTTGAGTTGGCCGATGATTTTACCGTCCGGCGTCTGGCCGGTTTGCTCGAAGCGGAAGATGTCTGTCAGGACGATGGTATCGCCCTCCATGCCGGCCACCTCGCTGATGGCGGTTACTTTGCGCGAGCCGTCCTTCAGGCGGGTTTGCTGGACAATCAGGTCGATGGCGGCAGAGACTTGTTGGCGAATGACCTTGACGGGCAGATCCATGCCGGCCATCAGGACCATTGTTTCGAGGCGCGAGAGCGCGTCGCGCGGGGTGTTGGCGTGCAAGGTGGTGAGCGACCCATCGTGGCCGGTGTTCATGGCCTGGAGCATATCGAGAGTTTCGCCGCCCCGGCACTCGCCGACTACAATCCGGTCGGGGCGCATACGCAGGGAATTGCGCACCAGGTCTCGAATCGTCACCTGACTCTTGCCTTCCAGGCTGGCAGGTTTGGTTTCGAGGCGGACGATATGGTCTTGCTGTAGCTGTAATTCTGCCGCGTCCTCAATGGTGACGATGCGCTCGTCTTCAGGAATCAACCCGGAAAGGACATTGAGCAAGGTGGTTTTACCGGAGCCGGTTCCGCCGGAGATGACGATATTCAGGCGGCTGATGACGCAGGCTTTCAGGAATTCGGCCATCTGCGGGGTAATGGAGCCATACTCAATCAGTTGCTGCATGGTCAGTTTATCGCGGCGGAATTTGCGAATGGTGATGGAGGGGCCATCCAGCGCGACGGGCGGCACAATCGCGTTGACGCGCGATCCATCGGGCAGGCGGGCATCTACGGTGGGGGAATCCGGGTCGATGCGGCGACCGAGCGGCAGGACGATGCGCTCGATGACTCGGATGACGTGGTTATCGTTCTCGAAGGTGACGCCGGTTTTGGTCAGTTTTCCCTTTTTTTCGACATAGACCTTTTTGGGGCCATTGACCATCACTTCGCTGACATCGGGGTCGTTCAGGAGCGACTGGATGGGCCCGTAACCCAGCACCTCGTCCATCACCTCCCGGGTGATTTGCTGGCGGATGGAATCTGGAACGCTGGCCTTCAGGCGGCCAAACACATCGGCCAGTTTTTGGCGCACGAATGCTTCGCGCTGGTCGTAGGGCGGGTTTTCGCTTTCCAGTTCACGCGTCAGGCTATCAGAGACAAAATGTTTTAGTTTGAGCAAATCTGCCGACGAGAGCCCCTGGGCGGGCGAGGGTGAAAGCAGGGTCATGGCCGCTCTCCTTCGCCATACGCCGTGTCATCGCCTGGAATGACCCAAACGATTTGCGCCCGCGCAACGGTCATAAAATCGGCCTGGTGCAGCAGCGCGCCATCTGCGCCGTAGACTTTGGCGCCCGTAACCGCCAGGAAAGGCTGGTTTTGGTCCAGTTCGTCTTTGACGCGCCCGTCGAGCCGTACATGGATGCACCCTTCGATGCGATGCAGCGTGGTCTGGATGATGGCCGGCACAGCCACTTTGGAAATGATGTCGGTAAAGTATTTCCCTTTTTCGTTGAACTCGAGGCTCATTGTGACTCCTTTCCCTGTTTTTAAGCGCGATTCTGGTAAGCGGTTTCAAGGATTTGCCGCGAGACCTGGGCAATCATCATGGCGGCGGTATCGTTGGGCATCTTTCGCAGGACGGGCAGGTGCTGGTTGTTGGCCAGGCTGAAGTTCGCGCCCATGTAGGGGATGGTGGCCTGGATGGGCAGGCCAATAATTTTTTCGGCATCGCTCTTGCTGACCCCTTCCAGCCCCACGGCCCGGTTGAGCAGAACATACACGTTGCGCTGCGCTGCCCCCTTCTCCTCGAGGTATTTCCAAACGGTTTGTGTGAGGGTGGCAGTTGCCATGTCGGAGGCGGTAACCATCACAATCACATCGGCTTGCAGGATGATGGGCATGCTGATGCGCGAAAGGGAACGCCCCAGGTCAACAAAAACGACATCGAATGCGCGGCGGTAGGTTTCGATGATGGCCGGAATGCGGCTGGCATCGAGCGCATTGGATGATTCAGGGTCAGGGATGCCCGCCAGCAGGCGAAATCCCCAGGTTTCGAGAGGCGCCGTCACGCGCCGCAAAAAATCGGGGTCAAGTTCTTCGGACGGCTTCCTGGCTGCCTCGAGCAGGTTGAATTCTCCCTGGCAGCCCACAATCTGGCCGATGGAGCCGATGGGCAGCACCAGGTCAATCACCGCCATTTCCCTTTCAGGGTGTGTTTCGCCTAAAACTTGCGCAACGTTGGCGCACATCGAGGACGTGCCAGTGCCGCCTTTGGCGCTCAGGAAAACCACCAGCACACCGCCCAGGTTTGTCCGTTTCACCCCGCCAATCGGCCGGGTTTCGTTCATGAGGGCGTCAGTTTCGGTCAGGATGGCAAAGATTCGCTCGATGGCTTCCTGCGATTTGACCAGGTATTCGTTACAGCCGGCCGCCAGCAACTCTCCCAAATGCTCTGATTGCGAAGTGGCCGTCAGCGCAATCAACAGCGCGCCGCTGGTGCGCTTGTCGCCGCGCAACCTGCGCACCAGTTCCAGGGCGGGCATATCGGTCAGGGCCGGGTCGAATATAACGACATCGGGCCGGTCACGAAGTGCGATGATATAGCCATCCTTGGCCGAGGTGGTGGTCTGGGCCAGGTATCCTTTTTGAGTCAACAGGTTCCCCAGGAACTGGCAACTGCGCCGGTCTGAGTCAATGACGATGACTGTAAATGCTGGTTGTGTTTCTTGCACACCAATCTCCGGGTTTAATTTTCTGTGGGAGGCATCAGGTATCCCAGGCCAGAGCGCGTAACGATGTGTTTGGGAGCGTGGGCGTCGTCTTCGAGTTTTTGGCGCAAGCGGGCGATGCTCACCCACAAGATTTCCTTGTCGCTGCGGTATTCCGGCCCCCAAATACTGGTCAATAAGTCTTCGGCGCTCAGTACCGTGCCGACGTTGTGCGCAAACTGGAGCAGCAGGCGGTACTCGGTGGCCGAGAGGAAGATGGGCTGGTTGCCGCGCCAGACTTCAGCGCGCGCGAAATCGATGCGCAGGTTGCCGTGTTCGAAGAATCGGTTCTGGCTGACATCTTTCGAGGCTTGCGAACGGCGCAGCACAGCCCGCACCCTCGCCAGCAGTTCGGTGGCCGAAAAAGGCTTGACCAGGTAATCATCGGCGCCCAGGTCGAGTCCGCGTACGCGGTCCTGCTCCTCGCCTTTGGCTGTCAGGATGATGATGGGGACATTCGAAAACTCACGGATGCGCTGACAGGCGGCAAACCCATCCAGTTTGGGCATCATCACATCCATCAGGATAAGTTCGACCGGGTTGGCGGTAAAGGTCTCGACCGCCTGCATCCCATCGAGAGCGGTAATCACATCGTACCCTTCGGTACGCAGGTTGGCCTCGAGCAGGCGCAGGTAACGCGGTTCGTCATCGACTACGAGTATTTTTGACATGTCAACCTCCTGGTTTTTGAGTGGTGACGGGAAGGTCAATAATGAAAGTCGTTCCCTTCCCCAGGGTTGATTCGACCGAGATTTTTCCGCCATGCGCCTCGATGATTTGCTTGCAAATGAACAGGCCCAGCCCCGAACCGGAGCCTCCCTGGCCCGGCACGCGGTAAAAACGCTGGAATAAGTGGGGAACATACTCCGGCGAAATGCCCGTTCCGGCATCGGCAAAGCGAATACGATAAAAATTCTTGCTTTGCGTCAGGTAAATGGTAACAAGCGCGCCCGACGCATATTTGTTGGCATTGCTGAACAAGTTCTCGAGGACTTGCGCGATGCGCACACTATCGGCAATGATGGTGGGGGCGATGGAAAAATCAAGCCGGACTTTCATGTCCTTGTAACGCGCCTGGCTGCGCACCAGCGTATCGCGGATGACAGCGTCCAGGCGTACCGGCTGGAAACACATGGGCAGGGTATTGCTTTGCAGGCGGGCCGATTCCAGCACGTTTTCAATCAACTCGTTCAGGTGGTCGGTTTCCTCGTCGATGATTTGCAGGAATTCACGGCGGGTATCTTCATCCCATACGGTGTCTTTGCGCAGCAGGGTGGTGGTGTATCCTTTGATGAAACCCAACGGAGTGCGCAGTTCGTGTGAGATGGTGGCGATGAAGTCTTCTTGCATCTCCAGCAGGCGGCGGGCGTTTTCCAACGCTTCGACTTCTTCCATGAGTTTTTTGCGCACGAACAGGGCCGAGAACTGGGTGGCGATATACTGCGCGCGCTGGATTTGAGGCGGGGTATATTCCGGCCCGCCAAAACGGACGAAAACCACTGCTCCCAGCAGGCCGGTATATGTGCGCAACGGCATCCCCAACAGGAACGGCTCGGCAATCCGGTTTTTGCGCGAGGGGGGGGCATCGGGCGCTTGCACGACCATTTCCTTGCGGGCAATCACCTGGCTGGCAATTTCCGCGCCCCAGGCGGCATCCGCGCCCGCGCTCTGGCCGCGTCCTATCGCGCGGGCATAGGCAATCTCCGTCAGTTCGGTCGAACCATTCTCCAGGATATACAGCGCCAGGTTGTCGAACAGGAAGACCGAACGAACGACCGCCATCACCGAATCGAGTGCCTGTTTCCAGTCGGGTTGCTGCGTTACTGATTCGGCCAGGGCCAGGATGTCAGGAATATGTTCTTCTGTCATGAAAATTCATCCCCTTTGGCTGCTAAAAGTGAGAAAGAGATAACCGTTCCCTTTTCTACGTCAGATTTTACATTGAGATGCATGCCGTGCGCCTCGACAATTTCGCGGACGAGCGCCAACCCCAGCCCGGTTCCGCCATACCGCCGGGTGGGTGAACCATCCAACTGGTGAAACGGTTCGAAAATTTCCCCGATTCGTTCTTTGGGGATGCCGATTCCGGTATCGGTGACCACGATGCGAACCGACTTCTCCTGCGATGATTCCAGGGAAACATCCAGCCGGGCCTGCCCCCCAGGTTTGGTGAACTTGATGGCGTTATCGAGCAGGTGGTTCAGCACCCAACTGATTTTCTGCTGGTCGGCTTTCACAAACGTCACCTGCGGCGAAATGGTTACAGCCAGCGTCACCTGCTGGTTTTCGGCCTTGGACTGGGCATGAGCAGCCACCCTTTGCACCACCTGTTGGAACTCGACCGGCGCCAGGGTCAAGGTCATTTCGCCGCGCGCCGCCAGCGAGAACAGGATGAGGTCTTCGATGAGGTTTTGCAGCCGGGAGGTGGATTGCAGCGAGACATCTATTGCCTTGGACTGGTCGGGGGTCAGCGGGCCGAGAGCTTTGCTCTGCATCAGTTCCAGGTAACCGCGAATGTGCGTCAGCGGGGTGCGCAATTCATGAGAGATATTGGCGGCGAAATTGGCCTTCAACTGGCTCAGTTCTGAAAGTTTGCGCAGGGCTTCTTCCAGTTCCGCCGTGCGCTGTTGGACGCGTTCTTCCAGGTTGCGGTTGGCATCCTCCAGCGCGGCTCGCAGGCGCAGGATTTGCTCGGTCACGGCCCGATCGAGGCTGGGACGGTCCAGGAAGCCGAGTTCGACGATGGCGTGCCCGAGCAGGATGGGTTTCCCGGCGGCGGTGGATTGTTTTTGGTACTCCAGGGCCTGTTTCAATTGCCCTGAAGTCAGCAAACCCGCCTCCACCAATTGCTCGCCCAGGCGCGGCACCAACACTTCGGGACTGATTAACGTTTGTCCACTCATAGATTCCTTTCAGGCTTGCCAGACCCACTCCCCGGCAACCATGGTTGCCGAGGAGTTCATCGCGTAAATTTCATCCACCGGGCGCATGAAGGGGTCTTTCTCCAGGACTATCAAATCGGCGTCGAACCCGGCGGAGAGCCGCCCGCGGCGATTTTCCAGCCCGGCGGCGTAGGCCGCGCCGAAGGTATAGCCTGCCAGGGCTTGTTGGAAGGACAATTTTTGTTCAGGATACCAGCCCTCGGGGCCGGGCGCGCCGTCGATGCGGCGGCGCGTGATGGCGGCGTGCAGGCCCCAAAAGGGGTTGGGGCTTTCGACCGGGGCATCGGAGCCAAAGGCCAGCACCGCGCCGGCCTGCAATTGCGTCTTCCAGGCATACGCCAGGCGGGCGCGCTCGCCCCAGTAGCGGTCGGCGGCCAGCATGTCCGATGTGGCGTGAATCGGCTGCATGGATGCGATGACGCCCAGTTGCCCAAGCCGCGCCGCATCGTCCGGGTGAATCACCTGAACGTGTTCGATGCGGTGGCGCAGGGCCGGCAGTCCGCGTTCCCGTTCGTAACGGCGCAACTGCTCCAGGCCATCCAGCACTTCATGAACGGCCCGGTCGCCAATGGCGTGGACGGTCAAGCCCAGGCCAGAATCGGCGGCCTTGCGGCCATGTTCGAATAATTCATCGCCGTCCATATTCAGGATACCCTGATTTCCCGGTTCGTTCAAGTAGGGAGCGAACATTGCCGCGGTGCGCGGGCCGAGCGCGCCATCCATAAAGGCCTTGACCATGCCAATCCGCAGGTGGTCGCTGCCGAAGCCGGCGCGCAGCCCCAGCCCATGCGCATGGTCGAGCAGGTCGAGCGGGATGCTCTTGGTGATGCGCAGTTTCAGGCGTTTTTCGGCGTCGAGTTGCTGCAAGGCCATGAAACAGGGGCGGTAATCGAAATCATGCGCGCCGGTCAATCCCATCTGGAACAGGATGGACTGGGCCGATTCGATGGCGTCTGCTGCCTCGCCAATCGCCGGCTGGGGCAGTTTCTCTTCGATGAGACCCATCGCGCTCTCGAGCAGGATGCCGTCCGGCTGGCCTTTTTCGTCCCGGACGATTTTCCCGTTTAATGGGTCGGGCGTGCCGGGGCCGATTCCTGCCATCCGAAGAGCAGTGGAATTGGCCCAGGCGGCGTGCAGCGATTTGGCCGTAAGATAAACCGGCTTGTCGGGAGCAATGGCATCCAACTCGGCGGCAGTCGGGAATTCACCGTCCCAATCGTTTTGCTGCCAGCCGTGACCGAGAATCCATTGACCGGGCGCGGTTTTGGAGGCGCGTTCGGCTGCCCGGCGCAGGGCTTCGGCCTTGGTGGAAGTTTCGACATCCACTTTTTGCAGGCCGAGGGCATAGTGCATCAGGTGGATGTGGGCATCGGTCAGGCCGGGCAAAACCACCCTTCCGCCCAGGTCTTCGCGTTGGGCAAACGGGAAAGATTCAAGCAGTTCCTCGCCGCCAATCGCAACGATTTGACCGTGAGTATCGATGACCAGCGCAGTGACAACAGGTTGGGATGGGTCGAGGGTGTAAACGCGGGCGTTATAAAGGAGTTTCATAGGTTTGGAGTCTGTTGGCTTATCGTTGCTAGATAGCGGGCATTTTCTTTCCTACCCTGACTCGGATGGGAGAAAATCGGCAAATGGTTTGTTATAAAGCCTGGCGAATGCTTCGAGTTCAAAAATATCCAATCGCCTGCTTCCGGTTTCGCAGCGAGAAACATACGATTGCGTTTTCGCCAATTGGACGGCAACTTCCTCCTGGCTTAAGCCTAAAGCCTCGCGGGCTTCACGCAATTTCCTCGCAATCTGGTTTGCAGAATCAGTCATGGTCATGTTGTTTATGTAAAGTTTCTCTACCGGACAAACTTCGTGTTAGTTTGTCATTTCGAGCGACAGCGAGAAATCTTCTCCCAGTGCGCAAGATTTCTCCCCGCTGCGCGGCTCGAAATGACAAGAATAAGATAT
>DAOTZM010000150.1:0-6746 GCA_034434035.1 Anaerolineales bacterium | reverse complement strand
AGCCCGGTTCCAGGCAGGCCATCATGGTCGAAAATAATGGCCCAAAGCGCAGCTGGTCGCCCTCTTGCGAAAAATCGCCGCCAAAGGAATTACATGAAGCGTTACCGCCCACTGCGTTTCCATCGATGATGAGCGTGGGCAGGGTATTCTCTGCGACGGTTTGGCCGTTAATCCGAATCAACGCCCAACTTGTTCCGCTGAGTGGCATGGGGGGCGACGAGACAGACGGTGTTGCCGAACCGCAGGCGGTCAATAGCGCGCCTGCTATGAAAAGTAAACTGGTCAGGAAAGGTGTAAGTTTCATTTTTTCTCCAGGTCAGGGTATTGGCATAATTCTCATGAGCAAGACGCGCCCGTGTTCTTACGTCCAGGTCATTTTCCTCATCGGATTGGGGGCCTATCTCTACACGGAAGTTTTCTCCCGTTTCCTGAACAAATCCCTGCCCTGCCAGGTGAGCGCCATCCGCCGCCTGAACGGTAACACGACTGAGGTCACGCTCACCCCCAAGGGCCAGAAACTCCGCCACCAGCCGGGGCAATTCCTGTTCGTGCGCTTCCCCAGAGACCGGGCGCTGGATGAAGCCCACCCCTTCACCATTTCATCGGCTCCGGGCGAGTCTGACATTCGCCTCAGCATCAAAGCCAGCGGAGACTTCACCCGTTCCCTCTACCAACAGCTCAGCGAGGGGGCGGAGGCTCTCGTCGAGGGCGCGTATGGGTTGTTCCAATATCAAAATGGCGGCCCGAAGCAAATTTGGATTGCGGGCGGAATTGGCATTACCCCGTTTTTATCTTTCCTCCGGCGCGGGGCCATCAACCGGGAGGTGGATTTCTATTACACCGTCCGCACCCGCGAGGAAGCGCTCTTTCTTGATGAAATCGAAAACGCCCTGCGGGTCACAAGTCCGCGGGGCGTTTTTGGTTATTTTTTCTCGGCTCTCTGTCTTCTTGGGCTGGCCGGGCAGCGGGGTGGGGTTGGCTTTGGGCAGGTGTCT
Source organism: Anaerolineales bacterium (assembly GCA_034434035.1). Lineage (GTDB taxonomy): Bacteria > Chloroflexota > Anaerolineae > Anaerolineales > Villigracilaceae > UBA5195. The sequence goes on along the minus strand of DAOTZM010000150.1, from coordinate 5,751 downwards.
CATCCGAAATGGGGGGGCGCAAGGCAGTGTTGACTGATTCGAGCGGAATCAGGGTCTCCGGGTGGGGCGTTTACAACTTGTATCCAATCATGCGCAGGAAGCCTTTGCGCCAGTTCTTGCCTTCTTCATCTTCCACGCCTTTGGGCGATTCGCCGTCGATGATGCCCAGGATGCCGCGGCCTTGTTCGCTTTCGGCGACCAGCACCTGGGTCGGGTTGGCGGTGGCGCAGAAAATCCGCGCGACTTCAGGGACGTTTTTGACGGCGTTCAGCACGTTAATCGGGTAAAAGCCTTCGCCGAGGAACAGGATGAACGAGTGGCCCGCGCCGATAGCCAGGGCGTTTTTGGTCGCCAGTTCGAGCATGGCATCGTCGGTGCCGCTGGTGCGCACCAGGCATTTCCCGCTCGCTTCGCAGAACGCCAGGCCAAATTGGATGCCCGGCACGGCATTGACCATCGCCTCGTGGACATCTTCGACGGTTTTGATGAAGTGCGACTGTCCGAGGATGAAATTAATCGGTTCGGGTTTTTCGATTTGGACGAGTTTGATTTCCATAAGGGACTCCGGGGTTATCAGGATTCTTTTTGGATTACGTATTCGATTTCTTGTAAAATCTCTGCCAATACAGGTGGTTGGGTTGCCACCACTTCGTTTTCGGATAGGTGTTTATGGTGTGGCGCGGTAGGCAGGTTGGGGAAATGCGGGGAATTGTCGTAGCGAAAAACCAGCCTGCTGTCTGGGCGTTGATAGTGATATGTGTATGCTTGTTTGACGCGACGTTCTTTTCCGGTAAATAATTCTCGAAAGTGAAGCAGTGAATTATCAATGAAGTAGACATCGGCCCGGATGAACAAAACTTCGCCCCGGTCATCGAACTGGATACGAGGTTCGGCGACGAACGGCGAAGCTTTCAACAAGGCTTGTAGCCTGCGGAGATAGGTGTTACTCAAGCTTGGCCTCGCGCAAAGCCTGGAGTTGGGATTCCAAATGATGTAAGGCTTCCAGCTCCATCCACCAATCGAGATAGTCCAGCGTTTCCTCGATTTCTTTTGCGCGGAATTTGCTTTCGAATTCAGTCGATGTCATCTGGTAGCGGGTTTCGTAATTGCCTAACTCCTGTTTTGTACGCTGGATGGAATGCTGCATGAGCCTGAGTTCGCGCTCCATTGCGTTACGCAACAAAGGCTTAAGATTTCTGGCATTTCGTGTGCTGATTTTTACCTGCTGGAGCATAACAAAAATCCTTTCAGTCGCCGGTAAAAAGATTATACCCGGATCCGATTCATCGTTTATAAGACCAGGATGACGCCAAATACAACTTCCACAACCAGGCTGATCCAGTTCGAGCGCTCGCTGGCTTTGTCTATGAAAATGCTGACCAGCCGCGCCGCGCCGATGCCGAGGTAAGCCCAGCCGAGCATGGCGTAGGTATTCCCGCCTAAAACCAGCGGGACGATGCCCAGCGCGATGAACAGCCCGCCCAGGATGGAGCGGATTTCGCTCATGCCGCGTCCGCCAACCGGCTGCAAGCCGGTGAACCCTGGCACAGATTTGGGCGAGAACAGGCTGAGCGCGCCGGTGGCGATGGTCAGGACGGCGGCGATAACTTTCAGGATTTCAAGCATTTCGGCCTCCTTTGTGATTGCGGAATAAATTCCGCGTTACGCCTTTTCGTAAAACACCAGCAGGGTACTGCCGTATTTGCGCTCGCCGGATTTTCGCAGGTTGACGAGTTCTATCCCTTTGTATTCGCGCGGGTGAATCTGGACAATCACCTCGCCGGTCCCGGCCAGCCAGCCGGGGTTTTCATCGACCAGTTTGAGGGCCTGCGACCAGATTTCCTTGTATTGGGGCGGCGCGATGTAGATGTACTCGAACTGTCGGTCGGGGGCGGCGCGCAGCATGGCGAGCGAGTCGCCGCGTTTGACTTCGGCCTGTTTGCTGAACCCGCACGCGGCCAGGTTTTCTTTGATGGTTTCGACCGGCAGGCGGTTCAGGTCCGAAAATCGGACGAAGGTTGCGCCGCGGCTGAGGGCTTCGATGCCGATGGCGCCCGTCCCGCCGAAAAGGTCCCACCAGTTCGATTCAATGACATCCCCGCCCAGGATGTTGAACAACGCCTCCTTGACCATATCGGTCACGGGACGGGTGGTGTCGCCGGGGACGGATTTCAGTTTGCGGCCTTTGGCTTTGCCAGAAATTACACGTAGAGTCATTTCGTTCTTTCTGCGTGGTCTCGATACAGCGGCGGTGATTGAGGAGGATGGAGACTGTTGCAAGCCCTCGCCGCTTACTCGACCAACATTGAATTAGGCCTCCATCGCTTTTCGGACCGTCAGCAGGTTGCCATACGGCGCGATGGTTTCGACCACGCAGCCGGTGCCGAGCATGAATTTGCGTCCGCTGGTTTGGTCGAGCGCGTTTTGTACCTCGTCCAGGATGGCGTTGGGCGTGCCGTAGACCAGCGTTTCACGGCGCAGTCCGCCGCACAGGGCGGCGCGGGTGCGGGTTTGCGCTTCGGCCAGGGAGGGAGCGGTGTCGCGGTCATGCCAGTTGATGAAGTGGACGGGGTAATCGGCCAGCGCGTTGAAGTAGATGTTCTCGCCGTGAATGTGAAGCATGTTGCACCACAACAGGCGCGCCGATTCCAGCACCGATAGGTCGATGGTGCGTCCAAATTCGTTGAACTCGTCTTTTGTGAGCAGGTGCGCCTGGGCATGTTGGACGGCGTAGAAAATACCGTCGATGAGTCCCATCGTGCGGGCGGCGCGGATGAAGCGGCGGGTGCTTTCGGCGATGGCTTCCAGTCCGCGCCAGACCAGGTCGGGTTTTTGGCGCAGGTGGACGAGCAGGGTCTCGCCGCCGGCCAGGTTTTTGGCCTGTGACAGGGGCGAAAATATCGTTTGGATCAGGGGCGTATCGGGGTCGAGCTCGGCCCGCAGGATGGAAAGGCACCTTAATTGGGATGCAAGATACGGGGCGTCCGCGTCCAGCACCGGGAGTTGGGTCCAGTCTTCCGGCGCGGAGATTATGCGCTTCGTGTAGCGACGTGTTCCTTCGGCGGAACCTTCCCAAACATCTTCTACTCCCCAGTCTTTGAGGCAGTACGACGAGGCGGGCGTGACTTTGACCAAATCCCAGTCGAAGGTTTTCTGCCACTGGAGGGTGGCTGCCGCCAGGGTATCGGGGTGCTGGTCATCGACCGGGAAGTGCCGCCACAGGGCGACGGGCGGACGGTCGAGATATTCCCCGGCCAGGCAGGCTTCGAGGCGTTGGCGGTGGGTGGTCATAGGATGCGCCTTTCTGCCGCGTCGTAGGCGGCGATTTCGAGTTGGGAGACCAGGCTGGATGGGTATTCCCCAGCGAACAGGCTCCAGACCATCTGGTCGCATTTGCGGCCGTTGGCAAAGCAGCGGTTTTTGAGCGTGGCTTCGTGGTTGAAGCCGAGTTTGCGCGGCACGGCCGCCGAGCGCACGTTTTCGACCGCGCAGTGGATTTCAATCCGCTCGACCTGGTTGACCATGAAAGCCACTTTTGCCAGCGCGGCGGAGGTTTCGGTGGCGCAGCCGCGCCCGATGTAGTCTTTGTGTATCCAGTAGCCGATTTCGAGGGCGTTGTCGCCGATGCGCGGGTGCAGGCCGGCGCCGCCCAGCAGGCGGTTTTCCTGCGGGTTGAAAATGCCGTAGACGTAATCGTGGTCCAGGTCGAAGTTGGCGCGGAAGCGGCGCAGGCGTTCGATTTTGGCCTGGAGCGGTTCGGGTTCGGCGGCGGCCCAGGGCATCCAGGGCAGCAGGTGTTCGAGGCTTTCGGTGATGGCGGTTGCCAGCAGCGGGGCGTCGGCGGGATTGTAGCAGCGCAGGACGAGTTGCGGGGTGACAATGCGGTAAGCGGGGCCGGGCATTTAGTCTTTCCTTTTGATGATGCAAAATTCTGCGCCGCCGCGCCCAAAACTGGTCACGACGGGGAGTTTGCGGTAGATGGAGCGGATATCGAGATTGGCGCGGGTGTGAAAGAGCATCAGGTCGCCGGTTTGGATGCTGGCTTCGGGTTCACGCGCCAGGTCTTTGAGATTCAAGCCCTCGGCGTAGTAAGCGGCGATGGGGAATTCTCTCTGGACGTGGAGCGTGGTCGCCGGTTCGTTATATTTTACCCACTCTGCGGCTTCTTTGAAACACGTCAGCCAGTATTCCGTTTCATAGACGCGATACGCGCCCCCAACGCCGCCCGCGAAACGGTTGTAGTAGGCATATTCGTAGGGGTGCATCTGTCCGATGCCGAGCAGGCCGGGCAGGAGCAACACCGAAACGATGCCAGCCGCTAAAAAACCGCGTACACGGAAGGCGCGGAATCTACGGATTCTCACGGAAAAAAAGTCGAGAAGATGGTTTTGTCCGTATTTTTCTATGCTGTCCGTGTTTTCCGCGTGCCTGAAATCTGCCAGCCATTGAAAAACAAACCCGCAAAACAGGAAAACCGGCGGCAGGATGAACAGGAAATGCCGGAAACCGTCGTATATGGAAGGGGTGAAATAGAGCAGGTAGCCCAGCATAAAGCCGAACAGGGTCAGGACGACCAGCGGAGCGCGGAAATCAAGGACTTTCTTCAAGATTTGGCGTGTAGCCAGAATAACTCCCGCCGTAAACATAATCCAGGTTGGTTCGGTCAGGGTCAAGGTGAGCATGGTCGGCAGGTAGCGGCGCGGCATTTCGTTGGCGCGGAAGATTTGGCCGAGGAACAGGACGGCCAGTTCGGTGGGGTTGTTGGACATGTGCCGCAGGACGGCCAGCAGGCGGTTGAGCGGGTCGGCCCACAGGTAAGGCCAGAATGCATACATGAAAAGCATAGCGAGCAGGCCGTAGGCGAGGAAGGTCAGCCAGGCGGAGGGTGCGCCCGTCTTGAAAACCTGTACACGGAAAACACGGAATTTACGGAAATGCACGGAGAAAGCTTTGCGCGCGCTGGCTGTTCCGTGTTTTTTCGTGCTTTTCGCGTACTGGTTTTTTCTTTGCCACATACACAACAGAAAATATAACCCAACCAGCACGCCTGCCAACGGGCCGATGATGCGGATGGCGCTGGTGAGTCCGAGTAGGAGCGCGGCGAGCAGGGTTTTGGTCGCTTTTTGGCGCTGTGTGGCGTCTGGAGCCGTGATGACATCCACCATTTCCAGGCCGAGGGTCAGAGACCACAGGAAGAAGACCATGAAGGGCATGTCTTTGGGGTTGATGAAAGCGTGTCCCCAGAAGACGGGCTGCCAGGAAAGGAAGGCGGTGGTTAGGGTGGCGGGCCAGGGGTCGAACCAGCGCCGCGAGAGGCGGTAGAAGCCGACCAGCCCGATTTGGAAGGTCAGAAAGTTGACCAGGTGCCAGGCGGAGGCCATGTCCACATCGAATAGCGTCACCACCATTTGTTGAACGGGCCGCGCCAGCAGGAGATAGGCCGGGCCGTAGATTTTGTGGTCGTCGGGGCTGCGCCCGTAAACGGATTCAAAGTCGAAGCCGGGGGAGAAGGCCTGGGGGGTGTAGGCTTCCCAGATGGAGTTGGCGTAGTCGTAGAAGAGCGGCTCGTCCCACGAGAGGCCGTAGTTGCGAAAGGTAAAAAGCCCGACCGCCAGGTTGATGGTCAGGAGGAGGAGGAGCGGGGAGCGGATGGGGAACGGATGGCTGCGCAAAACGGAGAAACGGATTCGGGAGCGGATGGCTGCGCAAAACGGAGAAACGGATTCGGGAGCGGATGGCTGCGCAAAACGG
>DAOTZM010000149.1:0-3488 GCA_034434035.1 Anaerolineales bacterium | reverse complement strand
AAGAAACGGAAACAAACAAGGATTATTATGTACAAAATCGACAAAACAGATTTGAAAATTATCGAACTTCTTATGGAAGACGGGCGGATACATGCCGCTGAAATTGCGCGCCGCATTGGGAACATTTCTGAGCGAGCCGTTCGCTATCGCATCGAACGGATGCTGGACAACAACATCATCCAGATTACGGCTGTGGTCAACCCCAAAACAGTGGGGCTGGGGGTCGTGGCCGATGTCTGGCTTTTATGCGATTCCGATGCCATCCATGAGGTCGCCCATAAACTGGCCGAGTTCGAGAACATCAGTTATGTGGCCTGCTCCATCGGCGAGACGGATGTCAGCGTCCAGGTGTTGGCGCGTGATACAGCGGAAGTATACCGTTTTATAACGGAGGTGATAGGGAAGGTTCCGGGCGTGCGGAAGACGACCACTTCGATTGTGCCGCTGGTCCTGAAAGATGTGTACCAGTGGCGAATTCCTCCAGCCGTTCTGGCGGATATGAACGGGCAAGATTAATCAAATAGGAGAAACCGCATGAAAAATTTTGAAAAAAACGCCGAAGTCCAGCAGCGCGCCCAAAAAGTGCTGCCGCTCGGCGTCAATTCCAATTTCCGTTACTGGGGCGAGGGCATCACCCCGTATGTAAAGAAAGCAAAAGGCTCGCACCTGTGGGACGTGGGCGGGAATGAGTACATTGACTATCGCATGGCCTTTGGCCCAATCATCCTCGGTCATGCCTACGATGAAGTTGATGAAAAAGTTATCGAAGAGGTGAAAAACGGTGTCCTGTTTGCCATGACCGGCGAATTGGAACTGGACGTGGCCGAGATGATTGTGGAGATGTGTCCGGGCGTCGAAATGGTGCGTATGACCTGTTCCGGCACCGAGGCGACCATGCACGCCATTCGCGTGGCGCGCGCCTATACCGGGCGCGAACTTATCCTGAAATTCGAGGGGAACTATCACGGCTTCCAGGATTACACCCTCTGGAGCACCTACGCCCCGGTGGAAGCCTACGGCAGCCGCCGCAGCCCCATCCCGGTCCCGGCTTCTTCCGGTATTCCGCGCGCGCTGGGCGAGAAAATCATCACGTTGCCGTTCAACGATTTTGAGGGTTTCGAGCGCATGATGAAATCGTATGGCGACCAGATTGCCGCCGTCATCACGGAGCCATGCCAGGGCAACTGCGCGGCCATCCTGCCCCAGCCGGGTTTCCTGGAACTGATTCGCCAGAAAACGGCTGAATACGGGTCGGTTTTCATCCTCGATGAAGTCAAAACCGGTTTCCGCATTGCCAACGGCGGCGCGCAGGAATACTACAACCTGAAGCCCGACCTGGCAACTTACGCCAAATCCCTCGGCAACGGCTACCCGGTGGCGGCCTTTGGCGGCAAACGCGAGATTATGAGCATCATCGGCCACGGCGTTTCGCAAGGCGGCACCTACACCAACAACAAGCCAGGCATTGCCGGGGCCTGGGCCACGCTCAAAGTCATGCAGCGCGAACCGGTCATTGAAACGATTAATCAGCGCGGAACGCGCCTGATGAACGGTCTCAAAGATATTTTCGAGGAGAACGGCATCCAGGCTGTCATCACTGGCTACCCGGGGATGTTCACCTTCTCGCTGGGCGTGGACTCGTTGACTTGCCAACGCGACTGGAGCGAGAGCGACAAAGCCCTGTACCTGCGCCTGGCTGAAGCCGCCATGGAACGCGGTGTCATGCCCGATTTCGATGCCCGCGAACCCTGGTTCCTGTGCTACTCGCACACCGAAGCCGATATTGATAAGACGCTGGAAGTGTATGCGGAAGTGGTCAAAACTGTGAAGTAACCACAAACGGAACACGCAATACGGAATATTTCGTATTGCGTGTTCCGTAGGAGATATTATGACCAAGTTATCGTCACAGGAAATTGTGGATTTGAGCAAGGAATACACCTTCTTCTCCTGGTCGGTGCAGGGACAGGTCAATCCCATCCCGGTTGGCAGGGCGGAGGGGATTTATTTTTGGGATACGGACGGCAAGCGCTACATCGATTTTTCCTCCCAATTGATGAATACCAACATCGGCCACCAGCACCCGAAGGTGGTCAAGGCCATCCAGGAGCAGGCAGCGGAATTGTGTTTCGTGCACCCCGGTAATACCACCGAGGCGCGCGCCCTGCTCGGAAAAAAACTGGCCGAGGCAGCCCCTGGCGATCTCAAAAAAACCTTTTTTGCCCTGGGCGGCTCCGAGGCCAACGAAAACGCCATCAAAATTGCCCGTTTTTACACCGGACGCCACAAGATTCTCGCCCGCTACCGCTCCTATCACGGCGCGACGCATGGCTCGATTGCCCTGACCGGCGACTACCGCCGCCTGGCGGTGGAACCAACCATGCCCGGCGGCGTGCATTTCCTCGACCCGTTCTGCTATCGCTGTCCGTTTGGGCAGAAAAAAGAAACCTGCAAGCGCGAGTGCATCAGTCACCTTGAAGAAGTCATCCGCTGCGAAGGACCCGATAAAATCGCCGCCATCATCATGGAGGGCGTGGTCGGCTCGAACGGCCTGATTATCCCGCCGGATGATTACTGGCCGCGCGCGCGCGAACTCTGCGACAAATACGGCATCCTGCTCATCTCCGACGAGGTGATGAGCGGCTGGGGCCGCACCGGGCAGTGGTTCGCGGTCGATCACTGGAACGTCGTCCCCGACATCATCACCACCGCCAAAGGCATCACCAGCGGCTACGCCCCGCTCGGCGCGGTGATTGTTTCCGAGCCAATTGCCAAATTTTTCGACGACAAATATCTCTACGCCGGGCTGACCTACAACGGCCACGCGCTCTCGTGCGCCGCCGCGCTGGCGACCATCGAAGTCTATGACGATGACCATCTCATCGAAAATGCCCGCGAAGTTGGCAAATATCTCGGCGAGCGGCTGGAAGCGCTCAAAGCGAAGCACCCCTCGGTCGGCGATGTCCGCTATATCGGCCTGTTCTCCACCCTCGAACTCGTCCAAAACCGCGAGAGCAAGGAAATTCTGCCCGCCAGCGTGATGGGCCAGGTCGGCAAGTATCTGCGCGACAACGGCCTGTTTACCTTTATCATGGCGAATAACATGGGCAGCATGGTCTTCGTCGTCCCGCCGTTGTGCATTACCAAAGAGCAGTTGGATGAGGGGCTGGCGATTGTGGATAAGGCGTTGGAGATTGCGGATACATTCATGGAGTCCAACGTCTCCTGACGTTGGATGTTCAAAATCAGGAGATTTTGGAGTCCTATTTATGGAAAAAATTCTGAACTATATCAACGGCCAATGGCTCGAACCGAACGTTTCCGATTATGTGGATGTCATCAACCCGGCCACTGGTTCCGTTATCGCGCGTACTCCGCTGAGTCGCGCTTCCGATGTGGAAGCGGCGGCCCAGGCTGCGGCGGAGGCCCTGCCGGCCTGGCGGCGAGTCCCGGCCAATGAGCGGGTGCAGTACCTGTTCAAACTGCGC
>DAOTZM010000148.1:0-22328 GCA_034434035.1 Anaerolineales bacterium | reverse complement strand
GGGTGTTATATACTGTATATACCTCGAAGGAAACATCCGAGACTTTCCCAACTCCAGGAGCGCAACCATGCTGGACATCGAACAGGTGGATTTATCCAACAAAAAGCAAGTCAAACGTTTCGTCCAACTCCCGCACCGGCTGTACAAGGACTGCCCGCAGTGGGTGCCGCCGCTCAATATCGATGTTTACGCCCAACTCAACCCCAAAAAGCATCCCTTCTATGAACATTCGGATGTCGAATTTTTCCTGGCCGTGCGCGATGGGCGCGACGTGGGGCGGATTGCCGCCATCGAAAATAAGCCGTTTAATCAATATCACGGCGTCAGGGAAGCCGATTTCTACTTCTTCGACTGCGAAAACGACCCCGAAGCCGCCACAGCCCTGTTTGAAACCGTTTTCGATTGGGCAAAAAAGCGCGGCCTGAACCGCGTCATCGGGCCAAAGGGCATGGGCCCGCTCGACGGCTACGGACTGCTGACCTTTGGCTTCGAGCATCGCCAGACCATGACCATGCTGACCTACAACTATCCGTACTACGTGGATTTGGTCGAGGGCCTGGGCTTCCAAAAAGAAGTCGATTTCGTCTCCTGTTACGTCCCCGCCGACGGCTTCAAAATCCCGGAACGCGTCGAACGCATCGCCCAGCGCGTCATGGAGCGCAGCCACTTGCAGGTTAAACGTTTTGCCAACAAACGCGAACTGCTCCAGTGGGTCGAGCGCATCGGCGCGGCCTATAACAAATCCTTTGTCAACAACTGGGAATACTTCCCCTTCACCAAGCGCGAAATCGACTTCGTGGTCGAAAACATCATCACCGTCGCCGACCATCGCCTCATCAAAGTCATCACGCATGGCGAAGAAGTGGTCGGATTCCTGTTTGCCTTCCCCGATGTCTCAGCGGCCTTGCAGCGCGCCCGGGGCAGCCTCAACCCGTTTTCACTGGCCGATTTGCTGCTCACCATGCGCCGCACCAACGCGGTCTCGGTCAACGGCATGGGTATCCTGCCTGAATTCCAGGGACACGGCGGCAACGCCCTGCTCTACTACGAAATGGGCAAGACCCTGCTCGAGTTCGGACAATTCGTCCATGTCGAAATGACCCAGGTGGCCGAAACCACCCGCCAGATGCGCGCCGACCTGAAAAATCTGAACGGGGTCGAGTACAAAAACAACCGGGTTTATCACCGGGATTTGTGAAAGACCGTCCCGGCTGAACGCTCGCGGCGAAGCCTTCGGGACGTTTCCATAAGGTGAATGATGGACATTTCCCACCCGCTCCACTCCCTGCCAACCAGCCTGCGCAAACCCGTTTTCTGGTTCTCGCTCGGACTCACCGCAGTCTGTGTCGCCGTTTTCCAGTTTTTTCTCGACCCTCCGTTGAAAACCGACGCTTCGACCGGGATTGTTTCCTTCGAGCTGGCCCGCGCCCCCCAAGCCTCAGCAGCGATGGTCGATAGTTGGGACTCTCGCGCCCGGCTCTTTGCCGCCTTTGGCCTGGGCTTCGACTTCCTGTTCATGCCGATCTACGCCACCGCCCTCAGCGCGGGACTCCTCCTGGCGGCAGGACGCCTTAACGGAATCTGGCTCGCCCTGTCGAACCTGCTCGGCTGGGGCGCCTACCTCGCCACAGTTTTCGATGCCGTCGAAAACATCGCCCTGTTCTCCATCCTGGCCGGGAATCTCGGTGCGAACCCGCAAATTGCCTTCTGGTGCGCTTCTACCAAGTTTGGGCTGCTCTTGTTGGGGTTGGGATATGCGCTGGCAGGATGGCTGGTTCTAAAAACCAGGGGGCACATCCTGCTTTTCGCTTAAGGCGTGGGGCCAGGCCTGTTTAACCTTCATTTCTTTGTGGTTGTGTAGTATAATCTTGGGTCGCAGACCAGCCCCGCTCGATTGCCAATTATCGGTGGTCCAAAGGAGTTGTCCAAAAGCCTGATGCGCAATGATTTTCATCGTTGTCCTCTTTCCTCGATAGTGCGCGTATTCGGCTGAGTCTGCAACCAGCCGATTATTTTTTATCGATCCCTTCGCAGAAGGGAGGTGAGTACAGCATGACGATTGTGGTATTACGAAACAATGAATCGCAGGACCAACTGCTCAAGCGCTTTCGCAAGAAGGTCGTGAAGAGCGGCGTCCTCAGCACCGTGCGCCGCAAACGCTGGTTCGTTTCTAAGAGCGAGCAGCGCCGCATGGACGAGAAAAAAGCAACCCGCCGTCTCAAGCGGCGCCAGGTGAAGTACACTGAATAAATGACCGGAGGTGTGTATGGCGAAAGAAGATGACAAGCTTGTAGTAGAAGGAACGGTAATCGAGGCCCTGCCCGGCACCCAGTTCCGGGTGCGGTTGGAAAATGGTCACGAGGTTTTGGCCTACCTGTCGGGCAAGATGCGCAAGTTCTATATCCGCATCCTGCTGGGAGACCGCGTCAAAGTGGAAATGTCTCCCTACGACCTGACTCGTGGGCGCATTACGTTCCGCCAGCGCAAGATGGTCTCAACGCCCGTCGAAGAATAGCCATACACCCCGTTGTTATGAAAAGGGACGCCTTACGAGGCGTCCCTTTTCATTCAAATTCCTTGTTCTAACGGAATTTGTGGTTTGCCATTTCCTGCCCGGACGTAAACGTCCGGGCTGTCACGCAGCGTCCGATAAATCGGACGTTTTAGCCCTGTTCACAGTTATAGGCAGAATTTCGCCAGTCCCTGGCGGTCTAAAACCACCAGTTTGCCTGCCGGGTTGGTCGAAATCAACCCTTGTTCGCGGAATGAGACCATCGCATGGTTGACGCGTTTGCGCGAAGCCCCTACCAGGTCGGCTATATCACTCTGGGTCAGGGTGATTGGGATAATAATCGGTTCTCCTAAATGGTGGATATCATAGCGGTCGGCGAACGCCAACAGTTGGCGCGCCACCCGTCCTTTGGCATCCAGGGTTGCCAGGGACTGAATCAATTCGTTGTTCATTCGCAGGCGCGTTCCCATGATGTTGACCAGGTTGCGGGAGACGCGCGGAAACTCGTCGAGCATTTGGTAGAAGGCGCTTTTATCCATCCACAGCATCAATGTTTCTTCGAGCGTAACCGCGTTGGCAGAGTGACCGGAACTATCGAGCAGGCTGATTTCGCCCAGGGTGTCCCCCGCTCCAATAATGGACAGGACGACCGACGGTTTATCAACCTGGTCGATATAGATTTTTACCGTTCCCGACAGGATGATGTACACTGCCTCTCCTGGCTGTTCGGCCACAAGCACATTCGCGCCAGCCGGGAAAACCCTGCGGTGCGCCCGGCGGGCAATCCACTCCAGTTCAGCCTGGTTCAGGCCGCGAAAGAGCGGAATAAACGAAAGAATATTTTGCGTATCGGAAGATGATTCTGGCATGGCCTGATTTTACCTCGATTGAAAATGACAGCGCGCAATGAATAGGTGACAAGAAGGCCCGTACCAATAAATAAAAATCGCAGGGCGGAAACATACGCTCCGACCCTGCGAATAATACCAGCGTTTATCCCCCGCTCCCCCTATGTAGTTCTTACACACTTTTATTATTACCGAAATTTAATTTTTTGCAAGGAAATATGGGACAGCCAGGGTGGGAAATATTTCTCACCTAACGGCAATATTTCATTTTTATCAGCAAAAGCCAGCAGTTGGCGCGCCACCCGCCCATTGACATCCATGGCCGCCAAGGCCTGGATGAGTTCATTCGCCAGGCGCACCCGCGCCGCGAGAATCCGCACCAGGTTTTGCGATACTGCCGGGAACTGGCGCAGGGCTTCCTGGAAGGCCGATTTATCCATCCACAGCAGCAGACTGTCTTCGAGCGTGATGGCGCTGGCCGAGCGCCCGGCGCTGTCAATGAGGCTCATTTCTCCCAGCGTGTCCCCCGCGCCTAAAATCGCCAGCACAACGTCTCGGCCATCGACCTGCTCGACATGGATTTTGACCGTGCCGTGCAGGATGATGTAGACTGCTTCGCCCGGCTGCTCGGCGGTGATGATGTTTGCGCCGGCGGAAAAGACCCGGCGGCGGGCCCGCGCTCCCAGCCAGTTCAGGTCGCTTTGACTCAGCCCCTCGAACAGCGGGATGACGCCCAGGATATTGCGCGTGCTGTCCGTGTTCAAATCAGCCATAGGCAGCATTATTTTACATCCTTTTTACTGTAGGACGGGATTAATCCCGTCCTATCGGCAGCAGGAACAGACGGAATGAATTCCGTCTTACGGGCGGCGGGGATGGCAGGCTTCGGGCATAATGTCACTTCCAGCCCCTCGCGGGAGGCAAATGCTGCTGGAAGCAAGGCTTGCGCCTGTGTTTCAAGTTGCCGCATCGTCGTAGTTCGGGTCATGGTGAAACAGCGCCAACTGTTGCGTTCCATCCGCTTCAGGCGCAGCATCCCGCGCATTTCAGCGGGCGAGATGTCGTCGTGGAGCAGCTGGGCCACCTGTTCGAGGGTGAGTCCAGGATGCGGTTGAGGGTCGCCAGTTGTTCCAATCCGTAGTAGCGGTAGCCGCTAAAGCGGTCGATGTGGACGGGCTTGAGCAGCCCCAGTTCATCGTAATGGTGCAGGGTTTTGATGGAGACGTGCGCCAGTTTGGAGAAGTCGCCAATTTTGAGCATGGTTTCCTCGTGAATAGGTTACTGAAGGCCTTCAGTGTGCATAGTATAGACCCTCCGGCGGGGGAAGAGTCAAGAGGAAAAGATGTCAATTTGACAAATCATGCAATGCAAGACCATTCCTGCTAGAATCAATGCGATACGAGACTTGCTCACGCTCTTGAAATTGACATGCCACCCTATGGCGAATAATGCGCCCAAACCACCCCCCAAAGAATATTCCAGCGCCTGCGGCGATAAAAGCGATGTGCCCTGGCGTTATCCGATGGTCAGTTACAAAGGCCGCCAGGTCATCTTCTGCACGGTGGACTGCCTGAAGCAGTTCCAAAAAGACCCCGATGCGTTTATGTCAGGGGAAGTGATTCACACCAACAGCAACAAGCGCACCAGGGTAGATGGGTAAACAAGTAGAGAAGCAGGCCCTGCTATTTTTTCTTTATCACAATCATCGGGTACTGCCCGTTTTCTGCAAAAAAACGAGGGAAAACACCTTCCAGCCAGAAGACGAATCGTAAAAACAGCCTGCCGCCAAATTTCGGATGCACGAACCAGCGCAGGATGCGCGTCGAAAGGCTGCGCCAGGGACGGATTTCAAGCGGGATTTTGCTCCCGATTTCGCGTTTGAGCCAGCCTGGGGTCAGTTTGGCGATGAAAGTGCCTTCGGGGTCTTCGGTGTTGAGCCAATCCTTCTTCTTCTTCGCGCCTTTGCCCGAAAGACGGCGCATCAGCCCAATCAGCGGCTCGGCGGCGCGAATCAAGAGCGGTTCGTGCCAGCCGTTGACGACGACTCCTGCCCGACCGGGGGTAAGGACGCGATGGAGTTCCGCATACGCCCTGGGGTGTTCCTCCAGCGGCAGGTGGTGGATGGCGTGCATCGAGACTTCGCCATCGAAGGCATCGCTCTTAAAGGGCAGGTTGGCCAGGTCGCCAACGACAAACAGGCCGTGTTCGCCCAATCGTTCGCGGGCTTCGCGCAGGGCCTGGATGGAAATATCGAGGCAGACGCGCTTCTGGTAGCCTTTGGAATAGGTCAGGTAGTCGTCATACTGCACCGGGCCGGAACCGGCATCGAGCAGCAGTTTGCCGGTTGGAATCAGCCCGCCGTTGACGCGCAGCCGCGTCTTGTGGATGTATTCTGCCGAGACGGGACGCAGGTCTTCGTAGCGGGCGTTCTGGTAATTGCCATCCGCCTCCTGCTGCCAGCCGATTTCATCGTAAAACTCGCGTACTTTTTGTTTGGTGTCGGTCATTTAGGTTTTCCTGTGTCAGGTGTCAGGTGTCAGGTGTCAGGTGTCAGGTGTCAGGTTAGGGCAGGGTTTACCCGACACCTGACACTTAAACACTTGATACCTGATATTTCACCGGTTCCCCGGCCAAATAATCAAACGCCTTGCCAAACTCGGCCCGGCCCTCGTCCGAAAGCACCCGCGCCAGGGGCCAGATTTCGTAATCCTTCCAGAAGTGCATCAGCCGCCAGGGGAAGTCAATGGGGAAATCGAAGAAGAAGCGGTAGGCGTAATTCCAGGCTGCTTCGACCTGTTTTTCATTCAACCGGCCAGCCGAAGAACCTGATAACAAGCCATCCAGCATCCCGAAATACTCATCATACGTCGTCGGGTCATGCGTAAACCCGCGCCCGCGATAGTGCGTCAACCCAGCCAGGATGACCGGCACGCCGCGCATCGCCATTTCCATGCCGACCGTTGTGGTGTAAGCCAGCCCCAGCCCAGCGATTTCCATCAGGTCGTAGGTGTTGACCTTTTCGTTTGGGCCAATCACGTGGATATGCTCCGGCCTGTCCGGCACGGCCCGCTCAATCACGCCGAGCATTGAGGGGCCTTTCATCAGCCGCTCGCCGGGGTGGACGCGCACCACCAGCTGCGCATCGGGCCGGCCCGCGAAATACTGGACGGTTTTCTCAATCCACTCGGCCATCGAAGCGGTGAAAATGTTGCGTCCCAGCGTCAGGCTGTCGCCCAGCACGTTGGTCGCCAGCAAAACGACCGGGCGTTCATCCAGATTCAGGCTGGAACGCAGCGTTTCGCCGCCCACCGAAGCGACATCCTGCCAGAAACGCGTGCCCTTGCCGTATTTCTTGGCGCTGGTGCGGGCATCCTCCAGCCCGGCGATTTTCTCGCGCTCGGCATCCGTCAGCGGGATGTGTCCCTTCGCAGCCCACAGCCCGTCCGTGTTCTGGCGCATGACGATGTCGTTTTGCGAGAGCCAGATTTGCTCGCGCTGGTCGTTGAATTCATACGTGACCGTCATCAGGTCGAGATGGCGCGCCGCCTGGTAGAAAATACCCAGTTCGGTGACGAGACCGTTCGGGACGAGCACCGTTTCGGGGCGGGATTCGTTCAATAAACGGAACGCCGCCAAGGCGGCCTGTCGGTTGCGGACTACCCTTAGCTTGTATAGCTCGGAGTCCCGGTCGAAATCTTCCACCTGGAGCGTGTACATCGTATCGAAGGCGGAGGCCGATTCGACGGCTTTTTCCAACCACTCTGGGCTGAGCGGAGACGCGCTCTTTGCGTCGTAGTCGAAGCCCGCCCTTCGACTACGCTGGGGAACGCTCCGCTCAGGGCTTGTATTCAACAGCGAAACGACATCCACCAACCCCTTGAGCGGACTCAGCACCCGGCGCGTATACAAATCCTGGCGGCGCAGGTCGAAGGCGTTGATTTCCTTGTCCCAATCGCCATACGGCAAATACGCAATCGTGACATCATGCCCCATCCCGCGCAGCGCCAGCCCGATAATCGCGGCCTGCTCGACCCAGTAGTGGAGGGTGGCAAACAAGATGATTTTTTTGCCTTTTGAGCGTGTTCCGTGTTCCGTCAGCGACTGTTTGACCTGCTGCACCGCCGCAGGCAAATGGGCCTGCAACTGCGACAGGTTATAGCGCGTCTTGGGCCGGGCGGGACGAATGGCATCGTACAGGTCGGCGGAGTAGGGGATTTTTCCGAGAATATCTTTGAGGGTCATAGTAACAATCAATCCCTGATTTCCTGGATAACGTGATAGACGGTTTTGCTTGCCTTGTCGAACAGCAGGCTGTGATTCCAGGGAAAGCGCAGGCAAGTGTAATATTCTTTGTCAACAACTTGTTCAGGGCGCCAAAATTCAACCTGACCCAGGTCAGCCACCCGTTTCATTGGGAAAAAGTCATCTTTCACCAGATTCTCTCTGGCTGTCTCGCAACGCATCTGTTCCGGCTTGATTTCTGCGGAAGGCGCGGTTGACAGTGACTCGACCCAGGCCAGCGCCCAATCCTTGTTATCGACTTCATAGCGCAAGTAGTGGTTGGTAAAACCGGGGAAATCATAGCGCACAGCCTTGAAATTCTTGATTTCCTCTGGCAACGCATCGGAATTTGTCATTTCGCGGGCAAACTGCTCGGCGCTGATGGGTTCGGTGGTGTTCATCACGCTAAAAACATTATCGATGAGACTTTCCCACGAGCAACAGCAGCACGCACTGACGACAATCATTAAACTTGCCAGCAAGGGGAAAGGTTTCATCGTTTGGAGCGCGCTGGGCGAATGGTGAAGTCCCCGCAGCGCAGCGGAGCGGGATCGTACAGGTCGGCGGAATAGGGGATTTTGGATGTGAAATTTTTGAGCATTTGAGACTTGCATAAGGCAGGTAAGGCTCGTTCTCATCAGGATTGGTCATATTCACTATTTTTGTCCATGCGGCCCCAGCGCCACCACCGAAGCCATTGCGTATTCCTGGGTATGGCTCAGGCTGATGGCCCACTCGGTCAGGTTCAGCGCGGTGGCCCGTTCCAGCGCCTTGCCGCGCAGATGCAGGATTGGCTCGCGGTTCTCGCCGCGCGTGATTTCGATATCGGTAAAGGCAACCGGGCCGAGTCCTGTTCCCAGCGCTTTGGCAACCGCCTCCTTGGCCGCAAAACGCGCCGCCAGCGAGGCATAATTCTCCCCGCAATCTTTCCGTTCGGCAACGGTGAACACCCGCGCCAGGAATCGCTCGCCGCTCCGTTCGGCGGCCTCGCGCAGGCGGGCGATTTCGCACAGGTCGATGCCGGTGCGCAGGGTCATGCGGATTCTTCTCCAAGCGTGGGTGACATGTCCCGCATCATATCAGCCCTTGCCCAAATCCGCAAATTGTTGTCGGGGGATGCGGGTTCCGAAATCTCATCATCCCAGGCAGTCGAATGCGCCCAAAATCGGGAGATTTTGGACTCCGGGCGATTGAGGAACACCAACATGCCTGGAATGCGCCAGTTTTCGACTGTCCGGCATAGAATTCGGTATAATGTTGCAACTTTGAAACTTTTCTCACAAACCTTGACGGAGGCGAAAATACATGCCCACCCCTGCCATTTCCACCGACCACCTGCAATTCCTTAACCAATTCTGGTGGTCCCTGTTTATCCTTGTCCCAATGGTGCTGGTCGCCAGGACAGTTGTGGCGGGAACCCGCTACTCACCCATCCTCATTATCGTCATCTTTGGGCTGACCATGGGATTCGTGCTGACCAGCTCCGGCGTAACCGCCCCTGCGCTGCCGGAATTTCCCCTGATTGACATCCTCAGCCGCACGACCATCATTGCCCTGGCGGCGACCTTTTTTGTGGGCGGGCAGCAAATCCGGCGCGTGTTTTCGAAGAACCCAGTGCCGAAAGACGAATCGGTGACATATTCCATGGAAGAAGTCGTGTTGGGAACCCCGCGCACGTACTTTTTCTTCATCCTGCGCTCGTTTTTCCTGCTGCTTGGCATCGAAGCGTTGTACAAATTCCTGCTCGGAATCACCCCCGCCAATGCCATTGGGCTGTATTACCCGCTGATTGCCTACCTGGGCCTGGTCATTTCGATGATTTTGATTGACAACCGCGCCATCATCGAGAACAAGCGGGTGTACCTGGGGCGCGGCCTGATGGAAATTGTGGGAATCGCCGTTATTTTGATGGCCGCCTACCTGATAGCGGTCTCGGTCAAGCCGTTGATTGCCCTGCCCCAAATCTTCTTCGTGATGATACTCTCCTCCGGGCTGGGGATGGCCCTCTACCGCCTGAAGCATGGGCCGACCCTGCGCAGCCTGCTCTTTGCCGGCATTCCCATCATCCTGGCTGCAAACTTCCTGATTGGCGGCTCGCTCATCCGCGGTGCATTTGCCATCGAAGGCATTGCCCCGGTCCTGATGTATGGCTTCTTCGGGCAGATTTTATGGATGTTTGGCGGGATTTCTCTGCTCATGCTCTTGGGAAAGACCGCCGCCGTCCGCAACCTGGCGCCTGGCATGGCAGGCGCGCTCTCGCACGCCGGCCTGACCGGAGCCTGCACAGCGGGCGATTTGGGCGAGGAAGCCTCCCGCCGCGCCCCGGTGATGATTAACATCCCCTTCTTTGGGCATATCTTCGTCTTTTCCATCCTGGCCCTGAGCCTTGAACGTGGAGACTTGCTGGTGGTTCCGGTGATTGTGGTCGGCCTGATGGGCGTCTTGCTTAGCGCGGCAGCGTTCCGCGCCCTGCGCAAGGCGGAAGGCGAAGAGCGAAAGGAAGTGACCGGGCTGATGCTCTTCTCCTTTGGCTGGCAACTGACGGCAATTTTCTTTGGCTTTTTATTGCTCTCGAACCTGCCCCTGTCTTCTGCCGCCATGGCAAAAAGTTCGGCGCTCTCGCACTTTGGGCTGTTTGCCGCGCTCCAGGGCGGGATGTTCGGCAGCGAGGCGGCAGCCCTGATTTCATTCGTCTTTGCCATGCCTTTCCTGGTGCATCCCTTTGTGTTTTTCCTGTTTGGGCGGGGCATGGAGAACAACGGCGAGATGCCGCGCCTGCCGGTTTATATCCTGGCCCTCGTTGGGCTGGCGGGCGTCCTGTACGGGCTGTTTTGGTTATAGCCAGACTGGGACTACAAAAAAGGACAGCCATCGTAAGGTGGCTGTCCTTCTGTTTTGCTATCGACAATTTACTCGTAACGAACTGGCGCGGTGGGCGCAACCCCGGTGTAGCGATACCGCTCGAGGCGGCGGGCGGCGCGCAGGGCGTCGATTTTGCGCTGGACGTGCGGCGCAAAGTAACCGGCATAGCGTTTTTGGAGTTCGGGCAACTGCCAGTCGAGTCCGGTGACGTAGTGACGGCAATCGGGCGCGCCGCAGTCACACGGGAACTCGTCATAGGGGCGGGTGTCGCTCATGGCGTAGTCGAAGCAAATTTCTTCGCCGGGTTGAATGTCTCGCATGGCTACGAGCGCTATCTGTCCCGAAAGCCCGGCATTTGGTGTGCAGCAGTGATTGACATAGTCTCCATCCCCAATCGGACGCGGCACCAGGAAGTAATTGTCTTCGACCTGGATGCACAGGCTGCGTTCCCGTTCAGGGAGGTGGATGAAGGCGTCCCATTCATAGACGACGCCCCCGAAAACGGCAAGGAGTTCACCTTTCTTAAGGGGTTCCTGGGCGAAAATGCCGTTCCCATTGCCATTGGCTTTCGGGCGGGCCTGAATCTTAGGCGACAGATACGAGCTCGGCTGTTCGTACATTCATAAAACATCCTTTCGACGAGTTAAAATTTATCAGCGTCCCCCGGTTTGGAAAAAGCCGGAAAACGCCAACGGTTTTGAATGATACAACAAACCCCCGCCCTGTAAAGGGTCGGGGGCAATCAAGTTTTTATGAGAATTATTAATCGAATCACATTGCAGGGCGTCTGCGCGTTATTTTCGTCAAAATAAGCGCAATTTTAATATCGATTCGCCAAAAGCAACCGCCCCCAATTGGAAAAAGGGTTTTAATTGTCGATGATTTTTATCGGGCTTCGGCTATAAGGTTAACGGATTCTGGCGGCGCGCGCAATACCAGCCACCAGGCGGCAGCCAGCACATACAGCCCGGTCCAGATGCTCCACATATCGCGCTGAATGGTCAATGAGTCGCTGTCAGGATTCATCCAGAACATGGTCAGGCCAGCCAGGGACAGCGCAGTGAGCGCGAGCAGGAACAGGGTAGCGTAGATATAGGTTTTCTGGCGGCGCACCATTTCGAAGGCAACGCAGGCAACCGGGATGACGAGCAGGGTGTAGTCATACGACCAGATGTAGGGGGGCAGCAGCACGCCAAGCGGAATCGCCAGGCTGAAGGCTTGCAACGGATTCAGTCGGGAATGCGTTTTCCAGAGAAGGACGGCAAACAACGCCACGAGTAAAAGCGCAATCACGGCGTACCAGGTCATGGCGCAGGACATATCGCCCCCGCAGGCCAGGCGGGTATAGCTGAGGAGGGTGGGCTGGTGTCCGAGCCGCATTCCGAGCAGGCTATCCCCGGTGCCGAGGAATTTTTGCAGCCACTGGGGGTCTTGCAGGAATCCAACCCCCAGCAACGACAGTCCGCCAATCGCCATCCCGCCGATGACGCGCCAGCGGCGGCTGAAGAGCAGCCACAGGCCCAACAAGACCAAAATCGTGACCAGCGGCGGCTTGAGGATGACCAGAGACAGGAAGAAGCCTGCCAGCAGGTCGCGCTTTCTTTCCAGGAAGAACAAGGCCAGGGTCAGGAAGGCCAGGAACAGCGCGGCCAAAGTTCCGGTCATCAGCCCCAGGTAGATATTCCCGTTGAGCGTGGCTGCCACAAGCAGGAACAGGACATACAGGCGGCGGTTCAGACCCTCCCAGTGGGTCGCCAGCCAGAGCAGGCAGACCGCAATCAGGAGTTGGGCCAGGAAATCCCACAGGATGTAGGCGGTTTCAATCGGCAGCAGGCCGAGCGGCGAGAGGAGCAGCGCCAGCGGCAGGGGATAAGCGAAACGTTTTTCGTCCATCCAGGTCGCGCCGAACTGCTTATGGCCGGCGCCCCAATCTTCCAGCGAGTAAGGGTGTTCGGGCGTCCAGGTCATGTGGCTGGCCAGCCAGAACTTGAAAAAGCCGTTGTTGACGTAATCGACCCGTTGCTCGTTGAGAATGGCAATGTTCCAGTAAACCGGCAGCATGACCGCCAGGGCCAGGAACATCCAGGAACGCTCCAGAAATTGGGTCAGTTTGGCCTTCATGGCAGCCTCGCGGAAGGTGGGCTGGCCGGCAGCCTGCCCGCAATCCCCGCCAGGATTGCCAGCCCAAGCATCAGCAAGTACACGCCTCCATAATTGGCCGGGGTAATGTGGACGATTGCCAGGTAGAACGACTCGGCCAGCAGGAGCAGGGCGGCTTGGTTGGGGCTGAGTTTCCCTTTGACGGTCAGTACCAGGCACAGGCCCAGGGTCGAGATGAGCAGGAAGCTGATGTCGTGATAATGCAGATGCGGCGAGGCAAACAGGCTGAGGGTGACGGCCAGGCTGATATGGTGGAATTCCACCCTCTCCGCGCGCGCCCACAACCAGCACAAAAATCCCAGCACGAGCAGGAAGGCCGCCCACGAGATGCCCGAAGCCGTCTCGATGGTTAATGGCGGGAAGAGCCGCAGGAGCAGCCCTTTCAGGTTATACATATCGGCGTGGTGAATCAGGACGGTCTCGCCGCTGGAGGTCACCGCCAGCAGATGCAGGAAGTCGGTGACGCCTTTCAGGCCAACCATCAGCACGCTGTAAACAACCAGCGCAACAGCAAACCCCACGAACCACCACCAGGTTTTGCGCTGCCGGAACAGGAAGGGAACTGCCAGGGGCAGGGCAAACTGCGGGCGCAGGGTCAACAGAGCCAGTCCCAGACCCGAAGTTCGTTCCCGGCCTCCCTGCAAGCCGAGCAGCAGAACCGTCAGCCCGATGAGCGCAAAGACCGTATCCTGCCCTTTGTTGATGCTGACGAAAACGGGATAAAACAGGAAGGACTGCGCGGCCAAAAATAAGGCGGGCAGCCTGGGCCAGTCCATGCGGCGCGCCAGCCGCCAGACCAGCCAGGCGTTCAGAAGGCTGACGAGGGCAGAAAGTCCGCCCCACAGCAAGTAGGCAGATGGATAATCGGCCAGCGAAACCAGCCATTGCAGGGGCAGCAGCGCGGGCGGATGGTTGAAGGGCAGCACATCCGCCAGTTCCAGCGGCCTGCCGGTCATCTGGCGCTGCGTACCCAGTTGCCGCTCCAGGTCATAGACCGCGTTCCAATCCCCCTCCCGCGCAATCTGCCCGCCGGTGTAGAGGATGCGGAAATCGATGTCTTTCAGGAAGTCGACGGAACCGCTGGTTTGCGTCATCAGCAACCCGTACCAGTAGAGTTGCACGAAGATACCCAGGATGAAAATGGTCACGAAAACCATCGCGCCGCGCTTGGGGGATGTTTTCATCTCGATACTCCTTTGCGCCAGGTTTGATAGAGTCCCAGCCGCCCATTTTCGCCATCGGACAGGAAAGATTCTTCCACGCTGAAGCCTGCCTCGGCGGCCAATTGGCCCAGTTCTTCGGCTGAAAAGTGGTGCGCGTAGCGCAGCCCGCTGCCGCCTGCCCGCCAATCGAGCAGGTAGTCGCCTTCGTCTACTTCCGCCGCTGAGAGTCCGGCCGTTTCCCAGGGCTGGATGCGCCGTTTGAGTTTTTCGCTGTTCAGGAATTGCCAGTTGGAGAGGATAAATCGCCCGCCGGGAGGCAGCAGTCGGTGAACCTGCCGTAAAATGTTCAGGCGCAGTTCGCGCGAGGGGATGTGATGGAGGGCAGCAAAACAAGTGACCAGTGACCAGTAATCGGGAATCAGTAAACCGTGGTCAGTCTCCAGTGACCAGGCAGGGGAGGTTAAATCTACAGCGCGGAAGTTGACGGGGAAGGCCCCGGGCTGGGACTCTGCGTCTCGAAGCAGGGGCAGGCTGAAATCCAGGCCGAGATATTCGCCGTGGAATCCGCCCTGGGCCAGGGTCCGCGCCAGTTCGCCGTTGCCGCATCCCAGGTCGAGAATCCGCTCGTTTCCTTCCAGCCGCGAGATAATTTTGCGCGCCCCCGGCTGGATGCGCTGGCGCGTGGCCGAGAAATTCTTCCCAAACTCGGCGTAGAAGCGGCGGTTGAGTTCGAGCAGGGTGTGAGCAACGGTGGAATCCATCATCGGGTTATTAAAAACGTTCCGAAGGTTAAGTAACCTTCGGGACGGTGACAGGTTATTTGTTGTACATGGGTTTGCGTCCGTAGAATCGCCAGGCAAAGATACCCAGGCCCAACCCGGCCAGCAGGAAGCCGATGCCCAGGATGCCGAGCAGGCTGCCCGGGCCTGCGCTGGTTTCTCCCGGCTCGGCGGGCAATTCAGCCACCGCCTGTTGCGCGCCGAAGATGATTTCCACCTGTTCACCGGCGTTGATAACGACGGCGTGATTGAGTTGGGTGGTGGGGTTGTAATTCTCCGGCGCGGCAATCGAAATGTTGTAACTGCCTTCGGGAACGCGCTCGAAGCAAAGTGAGTCAATTCCACCGGGCGTGGCGGCTGTTTGCGAGAACTGGCCGGACGCGCCGCTGATGCTCAAGGCGCCGCCCGCCAACAGGGATTCGGTATCCTGGCGCAGCGCGTCACCGTTGACATCGTTATAGAGGACGACGCAGATGCGGGCTTCGCCGGGCGGAGGGGTTGCCGTGGGCGGCGCGCCAACCGTTGGGGTTGCTTCTGTTTCGGGGGTCGGAGTCGCGCCGGAAGGGCCGCCGACGCCGAGCAGCAGTTCCTGGCCTTCGCGCAGGGCGCAGTCTTCGCCGAGACGGTTGAGCGAGCGCAGTTGCTCTATAGGAATGCCGCTGAGCGCCGAAATGCGAAAACAACTGTCGCCAGGCTGGACGATATAAAGGATGCGGCCATCGGGCAGGGGCGTGGGGGTGGAAAATGCGCTTCCCTGGGCCGGCGCGGAGGCTTGCGCAGTGAGGGAGTAGCTGGCAAGGAACAAAATCGTGAGCAATAGGGTGGCAAAAATAAGAGGTCGTTTCATGGCAAAAAAATTATATCATGCCCAACCGGCAGGCTAAAAAATGAGACAAAGGGAACGAAGTACCTGGTTTTTCGTCTTGATAGAAGTGGTAAAATCATTACAACTGGATTGCAATTTTCCGTCCCTGGAGGAATGATGAGCGGAAAGGTTCCCCCTTTTATCGATGAAGATGCCGAGCGGATTATCCACCAGACGCGGCAGAGCATTGGCAGCATGATTGTGATGGCGTTTGGTTGGACGCTTTTGACGGTGGCCTTGACCGGCGGGGCTTACCTGGCCTACCGCTACCTGACCGATGCAGAGGAAAATCGCATCCTTATATTTGCCCCATTGGTTGTGTTGGGATTTACCTATCTGGCCGGGTGGGTCGTTTCGCTCTTCAGCATTCGCGCCATGCACAACCTGGTGATGCCGGTCGTCGTCAGGGTCTATACGTTTGGCGTGTTGGGGGGCATCCTGCTGGTCTACTTTCGGGTGATTTATAAAATTTTCAACTTTCCCAAAGAAGGCGGGCCACAAAGCCTGCTGCCGGGAGACGCGAATTTTCTCGTCCTGTTGGCGGGGTACCTGCTGTTGGTGAGTCTGTCGCTGCTGGTAGAAAAATTTTACCTGAAGCCCCACGCCATCATCCTGCTGATTGCCGTGGGAGTTCACCTGATTGTGGCGGTGTATCATTATGTTTTTATCGGCTCGGAGACGGCTGGCCTGGTCAGTTTCGATGTGTATTACTTGCTATTTATTTTTGTGATAGCGCTCCTCCTGACGCGCCGGTACAGGTTGTTGCGGCAAATCATCGCGCGGATGTTCAAGCAGCGACAGAAGGTCAAAGCATAAGGAAACTCCCCGCTTCGAAATAGCGGGGAGTTCGTTATCAAGCTCGAATCATGGTCAGGAGCATTTTGAATTTTTGGGTGGCGCGCAAGGCATGCGGCTCGTTTGCAGGCATGATGATGGCCTCGCCTGCCGATAACAGGTAAGGTTGCCCGGAAATACGGATTTCGGCCTCGCCCTCCAGCACATGAACGAGGGCATCGAAGGGGGCGGTGTGTTCGCTGAGTTCCTGCCCGGCATCGAAGGCGAACAGGGTCACGTTGCCGGCTTCGGCTTTGGTAATCTGGCGGCTGACAACGGAACCATCCTGGTAAGAGACCAGGTCAGCCATGGATAATTTTTGGGATTTGGGAGCGGTGGACATGGGATTTTTATCCTTTCGGTTGGATTTTAGCCTGTAAATGCTGCCCGGTCTGTGACTTTGGATACGTTACAGACAAAGAGCGCCTTATACCCGACGGTTGTGAGTATAATAAATCGTCATGAAAATCCTTGCCCTGGAATACGAATCGCCCTCCGCTGACCTCGACTTGATGGAAGCCTACCTGGCCGCCGAGGCCCGGCGGGTGCTGGAATTGACCCAGGCCGGCATCATCCGCGAGATTTACTTTCGCGCCGAAAAACGCGAGGCGGTTCTCATACTCGAATGCGCCGACGCCCACGAGGCGCGCGATGTCCTGCTAACCTTGCCGCTGGCGCAGGCCGGGCTGATTGCCTTCGAAATCATCCCGCTCGTGCCATACAACGGGTTTGCGAGGTTGGTGGAGTAACAAAAAAGGCCCCAGTAACGGGGTCTTTTGTTTGTAAATCAAGATAGTAGATAGTAGACTTTATTGGTAATTGGTCAACGCCATTTTTGGGACGCGGACAAGAGCCGAATACGCGGAGAAAAATCTTAAACTCCGCTCTTGTCCGTTCTCGTCCGCGTCCAAGTTTTTATTGCCGATAATGTCTGGTATCTTGCGTTGCGCTAAAACAGTTTCATGACCGCCTGCGCAGCCCAATCGAAGAGGGGAAACGGCCACAGGCTGACGAACACCGTCGCAACCGCCGCCGCGCCGATGGCGAACTCCAGCCACCACTCGCGCTCGACCTGCGGGTCGCCCTCGCGCATGAACATATTGACCACTACGCGCAGGTAGTAAAAGGCCGAGATGAGCGAGGTCAGCGCGCCGACCACCGCCAGCCAGACCAACCCGCCTTCGATGGCGGCGCGAAACAGGTAGATTTTGCCAACCAACCCCAGGGTGGGCGGCAGGCCAATCAGCGAGAGCATGAAAACGGCCATGGCAGCGCCCAGCAGCGGATATTTGCGTCCCAGCCCGTTGTAATCGGAAATTTGCAGTCCCTTTCCTTCTGACTGCTCCAGCGCAATCACCACGCCCCACGAACCAAACGAGGCCAGGGTGTAGGCGACCAGGTAGAACAAGCCGCCCGCCACCGCCATCGTCCGGGCCGATTCATCGCCAAAGGGCGCGAAGGCCATCAGGATATACCCGGCCTGGGCAATGCTGGAGTAGGCCAGCATCCGTTTGATGTCGGTTTGGGCGACGGCGGCCACGTTGCCGAGAATCATGGTCAGCGCCGCGAGAACCGCCATGACCGGGGCCAGGTCCGCCGCGAGGGCGGGGAAAGCCATCCCAAAGACGCGCAGCAGGGCGGCAAACCCGGCGGCTTTGGCGCCCGCCGCCATGAACGCCGTCACCGCAGTCGGCGCGCCCTGGTAGACATCGGGCGTCCATATATGGAAGGGGACGGCGGCCACTTTGAAGCCGAACCCGACCAGGATGAGTCCCGCCCCGGCGGTCAGCAGCGGCAGGTCCGCCGCGCCCGTCGAAACGGAAGCCAGGATTTGGGACAGGTCGGTGGAGCCGGCGGCGCCGAAGGCCAGGGCAATGCCATAGACCACGAATCCACTGGCAAACGCGCCGAGCAGGAAATATTTGAGACCGGCTTCCTCGGACTGGGCCTTGGGATAGGCAAAAGCCGCCATGACGTAGAGCGGGATGGAGAGCAGTTCCAGCGCCAGGAAGACCACAATCAGGTTGGCGGCCTGCGCCATGAGCATCATGCCAATCACGCTAAAGAGCAGCAGGGAGTAATATTCGCCGCGCGCAATGCCCATGCGGTGGTTGTAACCATGCGAAACCGCGACCCCCAGCAGGCCGGTCAGCAGGAACAGGGCATTCAGGAAAGACGAAAAACCGTCCCGAACTATCATCCCGCCGAAACCGGGAGCGGCTTCAGAGCCAGATTGGGCCAGGGTAATACCCATCGTCAAGGCCAAGCCCCAAGCCGCCAGCAGGGCCGTCCAGCCCTTGCGCTC
Source organism: Anaerolineales bacterium (assembly GCA_034434035.1). GTDB lineage: Bacteria > Chloroflexota > Anaerolineae > Anaerolineales > Villigracilaceae > UBA5195. The sequence goes on along the minus strand of DAOTZM010000148.1, from coordinate 3,719 downwards.
GCGCGGGAGGAATAAATCCGCCAGGAGCAGCAGGCTGGCCCAGGCTGCCAGGAGGGTGACGGGGAGGATGGTGGAAAAATCAAGAAGGGTCATACGTTCTCGCTTCCAAGATTAAAGCGCAAGCACAGGGGTTTCAAGGCGTTTTCCTGCGCGCGTTGCAAATTTTGCATGTACAGGAATTATCCGTAAAGTGCCTGACGCCAACCACCATAACGCCTTTCCTGTCTGCGCGTTGAAAAACAAGGTCAAACAATTCGTTCTCGTTATTTTCAAGGTAGCGCCGCAAGGCATAGGCGCACAAATCGGCAATCTGAACCATTCCTGTCAGTTGGCTATTGACAAATAACGGGGTTTCGATGATGTTTTTTAGATTTGTCCAAAGCGTGCCACTGGCATGAAATTTTTTCATCAAAACGGTGTGTTTTTTCGCTACAGTTTCGTTATTGTCATGAATCAACAAACCAAAATTTTTCTGGGGGCTATTGAGACTGGTTACTTGCAGGTACTGCTCAAACCTGGAAACAACCTGCTCAAAAGCCTGCTCATCCACCGTTTTGGAAGTTCTGAATGGGTCAAAATGAATTTTATTGATACATTCAGCAAACAGACGCGCAAATCCCCAACCTGCCAGCGCGCTGGTAATCTCTCGAATCAGGTTTTTGCGCTCGTCATAAGACAGGTGAATATAATCATCTGTCTTGTGGTAGTTTTTCCGCGTTTGTTTGTATAGCGAAGGGTTTCCCGAGCGTTGCAGGCGCAGGAGTTCCGCATTACGAATGGCGCTGACCTGAAAACGTCGTTGTTGATAATCCAAAGTGTCAAAATTTGGGATTTTGGTTTGCTCCAGATAACTTCTCAGTATCCAGGCGACATGAATTTCTTTGTTGGCAAGTCTATAGCGCTGTTTAATGATTTCTATATCTCGGTCACAGTCTTTCCAGTATTGAACCGGGATCGATAGACCCGCAAGGATGTAGTGCGAAGTATTTCCTGGGATATCAGGCGTTCCAGACTCATCGATGTAACAAAAATACATAGGGTCACACTCGATTCCATAGAAAATAAAAAAGCGACTGGGGAGCAGGGCTGATAGCCCTTCGATGAGACGCTTGGCGACTCATCCCAGACGCATCCTAACTTTACTCCCAAACGAGGGACGTGTCAAGTTAAGGATTTGCGTCCGTCCCAACCCAGGTTGAGCCATTAGCCACCGAAGGGTTTGAGCAGGTTCTCGATGGCGGGCATCATCAGGTCGAAGAACGGCTTAGGGTACAGGCCAATCCAGAAGATGAAGACCAAAATCGGCAGCAAGGTGATGATTTCGCGCCAGTTCAAGTCCTTAAGTTCATGCCCCGTGCTGGAACCGGGACTACCTCGGTGTTTTGTAACCTCGCCCGCCGGGCCGAGGAACATTTTCTGGAACATGTAGAGGATGTAAATGGCAGCCAGGATGACGCCGACCGCCGCCAGCCCCGCCAGCCAGAAGCCGCCCGCGCCCGCGAAGACTCCGTCCTTCATGCCCGCGCCAAACGCGCCGAGCAGGATGGTGAATTCGCCGACGAAGCCGTTCAGGCCGGGCAGGCCCATCGAGGAGAGCGAGACAATCAGCATAAGCGTGCCGAAAATCGGGGTGATTTTCCACAGGCCGCCATAGAGGTTGATTTCGCGGGTGTGGGTCTGTTCGTAAATCATGCCAACCAGCAAGAACAGCGCGCCCGTGCTGAGGCCGTGATTGACCATCTGCAAAATGGCGCCGGCCACGCCCTGGGCATTGAGCGCGAACATGCCGAGCATGACGAACCCGAGGTGGCTGACCGAGGAATAGGCGACCAGTTTCTTGACATCTTTCTGCGCCAGGGAGACCGCCGCGCCATAGAGAATGCCAATTACTGCCAGCCAGCCAATCATCGGGGCGGCCTGAATGGATGCTTCGGGGAAGAGCGGCAGGTTGAAGCGCAGGAACCCATAAGTGCCCATCTTGAGCAGGACGCCCGCCAGGATAACCGAGCCAGCCGTGGGGGCTTCGACGTGCGCATCGGGCAGCCAGGAGTGCAGCGGCAACATCGGGACTTTGATGGCGAAAGCGGCAGCAAAAGCGATGAAAAGCCACACCTGGACATCCGCCGGGATGTTCCCCTGGGCGGCCAAATCCGGCACGGAGAAGGTCCCGCCGTTGACGCCCAGCCACAGGATGGCGAGCAGCATCAGGATGGAACCGGCCATCGTATAGAGGAAAAATTTCACCGCCGCGTAGAGCCGGTTGGGGCCGCCCCAAATGCCAATCAGGAAGTACATCGGGATGAGGGTAAATTCCCAAAAAATGTAGAACAGGAACAAATCCTGGGCGACGAACACGCCCGTCATACCGACTTCGAGCAGCAGGAAGAACAGCATGAAGTCCTTGACGCGCTCCTCGACCGCCGTCCAGGTGGAAAGAATCGAGATGGGCGTCAGGAAGGTCGTCAACAGGACGAGCAATATCGAGAGACCGTCGGCGGCGAGGTAGTAGCGGATGTCCCAACCGGCGAGGTTAATCCAGTTATATTTGGCAACCAGTTGCAAACTGCCGCTGGCCGGGTTGTACAGTCCGCTGAAGAAAAACGCCCACAGCGAAATGAGGAACGTCACCAGCGAAGTGACCAGGGCCGTCCAGCGCAGGGCGGCTTTTTGCTCCGACTTCAGGAACAGAAGCGCCAGCACGCCCAACAGCGGGGAGAAGGTCACAATGGAAAGGGGTTCGAGAAGAAAGTTCATGGAAAGATACCTCGGTCTAAGGTCGGTAGTCGTTATTCGATAATTCGTTATTCGATAATTCGTTATTCGAGTATCGAGTATCGAATATCGAATATCGAGTATCTACTTCAACAGCAAATATCCCAAAATCGCTGCCACGCCCAGCACAACCGACAGCGCATAGGAGCGGACGAAGCCATTTTGCAGTTTGCGCAGACTCTCGGCGGAGGCGCGGATGGCGCCGCTCAGCCAGTACGAGACGCGGTCAATGAAACCCAAATCGACCGGGTCGGCCAGGAAACGCGCCAGGCCGACAAAACCCTTGACGAGGACCGAGTCGTGGAACCACTCATGCCAGAAATTCCAATCAATGGTTTGGGCCAGGAATTCGGCCAGGCGTTTGTAGGGATTGATGAGGACGAACTGATAGGCTTCGTCGATGAACCATTTGTTCTCCATGCCGACGAAGGCGGGTCCGAGCGGCTTCGCCAGCGGGTCCGGGCCGCCGTGTTCGAGCGGTTTGCGCTGGTAGAGGAACCAGGAGAGCGCAATCGCGCCCAGGGCCAGCACGGTCGAAACGCCAGCCACCGCAAAATCAAAGGGCGGGAATTCGACCTTGCCCAGCGTGTTCGCCAGCCAGTAACCGAATTGGTGAAAGCCCTTGAAGGGCAGGTTGATGAACCCGCCCAGGGCCGAAAGCACGGCCAGGATGATGAGCGGGATGGTGATGACGAGCGGCGATTCCTCGGCGTGGGCGGCGGCTTCGTGACGCGCCTTGCCAAAGAACACCATCCAGACCTGTCGCCCCATGTAGAAGGCGGTCAGGAAGGCGGCGGCGGTCAGCAGCCAGTACACATGCGGGAAGTGGAGCGAAGCATCCAGCAGGATTTCATCCTTCGACCAGAATCCGGCGAAGGGGAAAATGCCGGCCAGGGCCAGCGCGCCGACCAGGTAAACCCAGAAGGTAACGGGCATGGTCTTGCGCA
>DAOTZM010000147.1:0-5456 GCA_034434035.1 Anaerolineales bacterium | reverse complement strand
GTAACTACCTGCCACCCTCACCCCCCAACCCCTCTACCACTTCGTGGCACACGTCCCGGTGGGAGAGGGGAGAAATCTCGGACGAAATTGTCGTTTTCGGCATAAAAATCCGCTTTTTGTATACGAAATAACTCGATTTTCCCTGCGCGAACGTTCAAGTTCAATATCTAATAACGAATAACCAATTACCCCGATGGATTTTCTCGATACCCTCAACCCTGCTCAAAAAACCGCCGTCACCGCCGGTGAAGGCCCTATATTGGTGCTGGCCGGCCCTGGCTCCGGCAAGACCCGCGTCCTGACCCAGCGCATCGCCTACCTGATTGGATACCAGGGCGTGCGCCCCTACCAGATGTTGGCCGTAACTTTTACGAACAAGGCCGCCCGCGAGATGGAACACCGCGTCCAGGCCTTGCTGGGCGAGGAGATGACGCGCGGCCTGCTGCTCGGCACCTTCCACGCCACCTGCGCCCGCATCCTGCGCCGCGAATCGGACCGGCTGCCCGTCTCGAACGAGTTTGTCATCTTCGACGCCGACGACCAGCAGAAGGTGGTCAAAACTGCGATAAAAGAACTGAATCTCAACGATAAGTTGTACCGCCCGGTCGTCGTCCACGCCGCCATCAGCCGCGCCAAGAATGAACTCATCCAGCCCGCCGATTTCCCGGTCGTGACCTACCGCGACGAGGCTGTCAAGCGTATTTACCAGCGTTACCAGGAAATGCTCCAGCAGTCGAACGGCGTCGATTTCGATGACCTTCTCCTGATGACGACCAATTTGATGGCCGAACATCCCGATGTGCGCGAGAAATATGCCCAACGCTTTCGGCATGTGTTGGTCGATGAGTTCCAGGATACCAATATCGCGCAGTACACGCTGCTCAAGTACCTCTCTTCGGTGCATAAGAATATCTTCGTGGTTGGCGACCCGGACCAGTGTTTCCCGACAGGTACTCTGATACAAACACCCGGCGGGCAAAAACCAATCGAATCGCTCCACATTGGAGATATGGTCATCGCCGCAAGCGGGCGCGGCGCAATGCTGGCCTCCAAAATCAATCACGTTGGTAAGCGCCCTTTTACCGGCAGCCTGGTGCGCGCGACCACCAAAAGCGGGGCTTCTTTCCGCGCCACCCCCAATCATGTCGTCTTTGCCCGGCTAGGGCTGCAACCTGGGTTACATTATATCTATCTGATGTACCGCAAAGACAAAGGGTACCGTATTGGAATGGCTTCACATGCGCGCAGTGATGGCATCAGCGATGTGTTACAAATAGGGTTAAAAGTGCGGGGAAATGCCGAAAATGCCGATAAAATTTGGGTATTGAAGGTTTGCAAGACGCGCGAGGAAGCTGCTTACTGGGAAATTTTCTATTCCGTAAATTATAGCATTCCGACCACGGTGTTTCATGTGCGCGGGCGTCGGATGCGCATGTTACAGGAAAACATTGACCGACTTTACCGTGACATCGACACTGCGGCCAATGCCAAAAAGTTATTTGCCGACCTGGAGATTAACTTTCAATACCCACATTACACCCCTCAGGGAACCTACCGCAACGTGGTCAACCTGCGTTATTTTGGCGATGGCCGTCTAACAGCCCAATCACCCTGGCACGCACACCGGGTCGACTTGTGGAGCAGTGATTTGCAACTGGCTGAAAAATTGCGCAATCTGGGCTACAATCCACGCATTCGCAGCCGCAACAACTGGCGCATTGGGCTCAATCGCTTGAATTACGAGGATATTCAACAGACAGCCCAAAAATTGAGTCTGGATACCGGCAACGCAGAAATTGTTACAGGGGCATTCCTCACCGAAAGCAATCATTCAAGACTGTCTCCCCGTTTCAACCTGATGCCTGCCAGCCAGTTGCACCCGGCCATGCTCGTAGCGATTGAAAAAGATGGAAAAATCATCGAAGATGAGATTGTAGAGATTGAACGCGAAACCTACAGTGGCGAAGTTTATGATTTGGAAGTCGATAACCTGCACAATTACCTGGCGGGTGGCATCGTTGTTCACAATTCCGTTTACCGCTGGCGCGGGGCTGATTACCGCAATGTGCAACGTTTCGAGCAGGATTTCCCCGGCGCGCAGGTGATTTTGCTGGAGCAGAACTACCGCTCCCGGCAGATGATTCTCGATGCGGCGATGGGCGTCATTGACAAGGCCCCGCGCCGCCGCAAGAAAAAACTCTTTACCGAGCGTGGGGAGGGTGAAAAAGTCGTCTTCTACGAAGCGCTCGACGATTACGGCGAAGCAAGTTTCGTGGTCGATACCATCGCCCAACTGGTCGCCGGCAAACAGTTCGAGCCGGGCGAGTGCGCAGTGATGTACCGCACCAACGCCCAGAGCCGCCTCATCGAAGAAGCCTTCCTCCAGGCCCGGCTGCCCTATCGCCTGGTGGGGGCGCAGCGCTTCTATGGCCGCCGTGAAGTGAAGGATGTGATTGCCTTCCTGCGGCTGGCGCAGAATCCTGACGATGAGATTTCCCTTGACCGGGTGATTAACATTCCTCCGCGTGGGATTGGCGATAAGACGATTATGACCCTGCACCTGGTTGGGCGCGAGGCCAAAACTTCCCCCGGACAGGTCTTGCTGGATATGGCGCGCGGCTCCGATTCAGCGTATTGGGAAAAATTCTCCGGGCGCGCCGCCCTGCCCCTGGCCGATTTCGGCGGGATGCTGGCAGCCTGGCGCGGTTTGCTTGACACTTACACTGTGCCGGAGCTCTTCGACCGCATCCTGAAAGACATCAACTACAAAGAGCATCTCGATGACGGCACGGAGGAGGGCAAAGACCGCCTCGACAATGTGATGGAATTGCGCCGCCTGGCTGAGGAATACCAGACCCGCACGCTGGCGGAGTTCCTAGAAAACGTGGCCCTGGTCAGCGACCAGGACACCCTCAGCGAGGGGAATGTGCCAACGCTGTTAACCATGCACGCCGCCAAGGGTCTGGAGTTTGGCGCGGTGTTCATCGTCGGTCTGGATGACGGGGTGCTGCCACACAGCCGTTCGTTCGATGAACCTGAAGAAATGGAAGAGGAGCGGCGTTTATTCTACGTGGGCATCACCCGCGCCAAGGAGAGACTCTACCTGGTGCGGGCCATGCGCCGGGGCGGGCGGGGATATGCCGAGGAGACGGTTGAATCTCGTTTCCTGGAGGATATTCCCGGTGAGTTCATCAGCGGGAAGGGCCGCGCTCCAAAGCGGCGGGGCGGCGGCAGCGGGTATGATTCGTGGAAACTGCCCTCGCCGGGCCGACCGGCTCCAATTATCGAACAAAAATTCCGGGTGGGGATGCGCGTCTCTCACCCTATTTGGAAAGATGGGATTGTGCTGGACAGCCGCATCCAAGGCGGGGACGAAATCGTAGATGTTATCTTCGAAAGCGTTGGCATCAAGCGCCTGTCTGCCAGCCTGGCCAACCTGGCTGTGATAAAATGAGGCAGATGCGGGATTGGGTCGCATTGAGGGAGTTTTATCCCGCACTGCGGGCACGTTTTGGGTTTTGGAGGATGTATGTTCCATAATATTCCGGCGCAAATTCAAGAATGTATGCGTGACCTGGAAGCGCGCGATGCGGTGGAACGGCTGGGCAGCCTGCCGAAAGAGCAGCGTCTGGCGCAAGTGCCGCCCGAAGTTGGCAAGTTCATTGCCCTGCTATGCGCCAACGCTCCCAAAGGGATGGTGTTCGACATCGGCACCAGCGGCGGGTATTCGGGCCTGTGGCTTTCGCTGGCCTGTATGCAGCGTGGGGATAAACTCACGACGTTTGACATCCAGGAAGAGAAAGTGCTGATGGCCCAAAAAACCTTTGCCGAAGCCGGCGTGGATTCGATGGTCAAGGTGATTCATGGCGACGTGCGCAACCACATCTCGCGCTTTCCTCCGACTGCGTTCATCTTTATGGATGCTGAAAAGGATGTTTACCTCGATTGCTATGAGCATATCATCCCCAACCTGGTTCCGGGCGGGATGCTGGTTGCCAACAGCGCCCTGAGCCAGACCCAGCAACTCTCGCTCTACCTGCACCGCGCCTACCAGGACCCGCGTGTGGATGTCTTGATTGTTCCGCTTGGTAAGGGCTTGTTGGTGTGCAGAAAATGTTAATAAACGTCCCGAAGGCTTGATTTTGCTATTGAATCGTCTCTGTAAAAAGCCTTTGGGGTGGTCGAAAGACATAGGAGCTGTATCTGTGACAGAAACACTTAAAATCATTATTCCCATGGCGGGTTGGGGAACCCGGATGCGTCCGCATACCTGGAGCAAGCCCAAGCCGTTGGTCAGCGTGGCCGGGAGAACCTCCTTCGACCATCTGATGGATATGTTCAAAACGGTTCCAAGCCCGGAGAATACGGAATACGTTTTTATCATCGGGTCATTCCTGGGTGAGCAAATCCCGGTGTATGTGAAAAAACACTATCCTCACATCACGGCTCATTATGTCGTGCAGGAGGAGATGAAGGGCCAAAGCCATGCCCTGTGGCTGGCGCGCCACCACCTGAACGGGCCGACCGTCATGGTGTTTTCGGACACCCTGCTGGAGACGGATTTCTCTTTCCTGGCAGAAGAAACTTGCGATGGCGTGGCCTGGGTCAAGGCCGTCCCCGACCCGCGCCGCTTTGGCGTGGCGGAAGTCAGGGAAGACTGTATCTCACGGCTCATCGAAAAGCCGCAATCGATGGAAAACAACCTGGCGCTGGTGGGCTGTTATTACTTTAGAAAAGGTGAAGACCTGGTGGCAGCTATCAACGAGCAGATGAAACGCGGGATTGCGCTCAAAGGCGAGTATTTCCTGGCCGACGCCATCAACATTATGCTCGATTACGGCGCGCGGATGCGCACCAACAGCGTGGATGTTTGGCTGGATACCGGCACGATTGAAGCCACGCTTGAAACGAACAAATACATGCTCGAACATGGCCGCGATAATTCCGTAGAGGCCGCCCAGCGCCCCGGCATCATCATCGTCCCGCCGGTCTTTGTGCATCCTTCGGCTAAATTGCAAGGTTCGGCTGTGGGACCAAACGTATCGATTGGGGCCGACTGCGAGGTCTCAGGCTGCGTTTTGCGCAACAGCATCCTGGACGATGGCGCCGCCGTAACCGATTCGGTGCTGGATGGTTCGTTCCTGGGCAGGCATGCGCGTATCAAGGGGCGCGCCGCCAGCGTCAACATCGGCGATAATTCCAGCATCCAACTATAGGATTTTCGTTGTTCTAACGGAATTTGTGGTTTGCTATTTCCTGCCCGGACGTAAACGTCCGGGCTGTCACGCAGCGTCCGACAAATCGGACTTTTTAGCCCTGTTCACAGGGCGCTGCCGCCTGGCCCGGTGATTCATCACCGGGCAAAGCCGTAAAACCACAAATTCCAGCAGAATCGTAACTGCCTGCCACCCTCACCCCCCAACCCCTTGCCTTCGGCACGCTTCGCAGTCCCGGTG
>DAOTZM010000146.1:0-26954 GCA_034434035.1 Anaerolineales bacterium | reverse complement strand
TACTCACGCATGAGTGCTTGAAAACCGGCTTGTTGAAAATGAATATCGGTTGTCAGGGCTTGTAAAATGCCGCGTTCTTGCATGGCGACAAAAGAGATGCAATCGATTAATCCCCATTCCTTATCTATCCGTTTGGAATACAATTCCATCCCTTGGGTAAACAATTCATCAGAAAGGGAGATGATTGCTACATTATCATCCATTTCAAGCGAGTTAAGCAAAGCAGCGCCGGCCTTGCGGAATGAACGCTTTGAGAGCGCGTTTCCCACTTCAAGCATCATTGCGCGAGTGGTGACTAAAATTTTCCCATCCAGTGTTTCGGAAATTTGCAAGGCTTTTTCATGGAAAGAATCGGTCTTGCTGGCTAAAGCAATGATAAAAGCACTATCAAGAAAAATTTCATTCTTCATTGGATTTCTGTGAACCATACAAATATTCATCCAGGTTTTCGGCTAAATCAGCGGGCGCATTCAGTTTTAGGGCGCGGGCGGCTGCAAGGAAGGATTTTTGTTTGCCACGGGCTGTCTTCACTGGCGTTACCGTGATGCGCACACGCGTATTCGGCTCCAACTTGAGGGGAGAATCTGGCCGGATAACCTGTCCATCGTATGTTGCTTCAATCGTTTTGAGTACCATTGTTGCGCTCCTGTTACCGTTAATTTTACATCATTTGGAAGATAGAGATTGGATATTCGATACTCGGTATTCGATTATCGAATTATCGAATATAGAATAAGCCGTTCCACTGCCGTCTCAATTTCCTCGCGGCGGATGTCGTTCAGGAAAATGCAATTGCCAATCCCCTCCGGCATGGGCACGCGCTGGTGGCCGTTGCGGTGTTCGATGCGCTCCAGCAGGCAGGCCCACATCAGGCGCGGGTCGAGCAGGTTCAGGTCGAGGTGGATGCCGAGGCGCTGCGCCAGGCCAAAGATGCGTTCCACCTCGCGCTCTGTGAGCAGGCCGCGCCCCAGGGCAATCATGCTCGAAGCCAAAATGTCGAGCAGGACGGCCTCGCCGTGCAGCAGGTGGGCTTCGTGGCGCGTTTCCAGCCCGTAGCTGAAAGTGTGACCGAAATCGACCTTGCGCGAGAGATTTTCTTCGTAAAGATTCGGCTCCAGTTCTGCAATCATGCCGCCAATGGCGCGGTCGAGAAGCTCGCCGCCGGGGTCGTCCTGGAAGTGGGCGGCGACGCTTCCCGGGCCGTGTTCTTCGAGCAGGGCGAACAGTCCGGCGTCTTTGATGACGGCCAGTTTGATGATTTCGCAAACGCCGTTCAGGATGTGGCGGCGCGGCAGGCTGCGCAGGAAGGCGCGGTCGAGGAAGACGCGCAGGGGCGGCTCGAAGGAACCCAGGCGGTTTTTGTGTCCGTTGAAGTTGATGCCGGTCTTGATGCCGACCGAGGCGTCGATGTAGCCCATCAGCGTGGTGGGGATTTTAATGTGCGGCAGGCTGCGGCGGTAGGTGCTGGCGACGAAGCCGGCCACATCGGTCAGCACGCCGCCGCCGATGGCGATAATCGGCTCATCGCGGCGGTGGATGGGGAAGGAATCGAGTTCGTACAGCAGGCCGAGGCAGGCGTCGACGGTTTTGTTCTCCTCCCCGGCGGGGAAGGTGACGATTTTTGCCTCGATTTGATGATGCGCGAAGTAAGCGCGGATTTTTTCACCGTACAAGCGGGCCACATTGCCATCGGCGACCACGAAGCGGCGGCGGCCGTCTCCCGTTAAAAGGGCCGGGTTGCCCGGCTCGAACAAGCCCGGCGCGTTGACGATTTCGTATTCGATGGGGCGATTCGCGCGGACGCGCCAATGGGTGCTGCCAGTCGTCATGCCGCGTCCAGCCAGCCTGGTTTGGCGGCCAGCACTTCGCGGGCAATCGCCTGGGCCGGCGCGAGGCTGTGATTGTGGTAATTGCCGCACTGGTCAATGCGTTGATAGGGCACGCCATCCGCCGCGAGGATGTCGTTCAGGATTTTTTCGAGAGTCTCGCTCACTACCCCGGAGCGGCCTTCGTTCAGGAAGACCAGGTAAAAGCCAGTCTGGCAGCCCATCAGCCCGACCGAGATGAAGTTTTCGGGCAGGTAGCGGTGGAAGCCTTCGAGCAGGAAGTGTTCGAGCGTGTGCATTTCAAGGATGGAGAGCACATCGCCGGTGTTGGGGCGTTTCAGGCGCAGGTCGATGCTGTAGACCACATCGCCGCCGGGGCCGGGGCGGGCCGAGCGCAGTTTGAGGGTGGGGGCCTTGAGCAGGCGGTGGTCGAGTTCGCCAACGGTGGCCGGGTCCCAGCCAAGGGTTTGGTAGTTAATCATGGTGACTCCTGAGTTTATAGCGCCGCCTTCAGGCGGCTTTTGCAGGTTGTATTCGCAGGCTGAAGCCCGCGGTACGAATGTTAAACAAATTGCGACAAATGCCGGTAACTGTCGCTGAGGGCCTTTTGCCACGATTCGACGTGGTGGTAGAGTTCGACCGAGCCGCAGCCGTCGAAGCCGTTGTCGGTGAGAGCTTTGAAGCTGGCGGCGAAGTCGAAGGTGCCTTCGCCGGGGATTTCGTGGAAGTGGACGATGCCGGTCAGGGTGTTGGCGATGCGTTTCTCGACCAGTTGCGGGCCTTTGACTCCGCGCAGGTAGCCGAGGATGGGTTTGACGCGCTCCAGCACGTCGTAGCTCAGGCCGGGGACGGAAATCCAGTAGGTGAAAAATTCGTCGTCGAAGGCAGATGCCCCAGCGTAGAGGCCGGGGTAGTGGACAATTTCGAGGGGTTCCTGGATTCCGGCTCCAGCGAGGAGAGAGTCCAGCCGTTTGCGTTGGGAAATGCCGGGGGGCAGGTCGCAGAAATAGCGCGGGAACTGCCGGTCGAGCAGGACATAATCCGCTGTTTCGGGGAAATAAACGAGATAGGAGGCAAAATCGAGGTCGAAGGACAGTTCCGGGGCGTCTTTGACGATTTTCAGATTGTAGCCCTGCTGGGCGTCGGAGACGTGCAGGTAGCGGATGTGGGGCGCGGCCTGGGCCAGGGCTGCGACGTAGTTGGCTTCGGAGCAGTAAGAGTGCAGCAGGTCGATGTGCAGGCGGAAGCGCGGCGAGTCGATTTCGCGCATGAGCGAGAGGCCCTGCTCCATCGTTTCGATGAACATGCCGGGTTCGGGTTCGATGAGCAGGGTGATGTCTTCATCGGGGCGGATTTCGGCGAGGCACTGGCGGATGCTGTCGATGAGCAGCTCGCGCGGGTTGACGGCGGGGTTGCTGACGTGCTCCTCGCGGATGAAACCGCTGCCGAAGGTGACGAGGTTGACCCCCAGTTTGCGGGCGACGTGGATGCCGCGTTTGACCAGTTCGATGCGCCGTTTGCGCCCGGCCAGGTCGGGGGACATGAGCGAGGGTTCGTGCGGACGCTGGGGGGTGAAGAAGTGCGAGGCGGTGGCCACGCAGGCGGCCTGGACGCGGCCTGAATCGAGGCGTTTTTTGACGTTGGCGAGGTCGTCGTCGCTCAGGTCGAAGGGGTTGAACTGCTCGCGGTGGAAGGAAATCTCGATGCCGGGGTAGCCGGCCTGTTCGACTTCGTCGATGGCGGTCAGGAAGTTCAGGTTGGTCAGGCCGAAGGTGCTGTAACTGAGTTGTATCATGGTTGTCTGCTCCGTATCTGGATTGTAGGCAACTGCGCAATCAGACAGCCATTCTATTGAGTTCTGGGGGCAGGGTCAAGGGTTGGGGGAAATCTTTTACCATAACCCCGACAAGGACGCGGAGCGAAGGCAAAAATCTTAACCACAACCCCGCCAGAAACACGGGGCAGGCGGTACACAACGGAACACGAAGGAAGTCTTTTGCTTTTCCTTTGTGTGACTTTGTGTGCTTGGTGGTTCAAAAATTGTTGTTCTATCGAAACGGACGGACATCCGCCGTTTGGCAGCGGTGACTTTGCGCGCCGTGTCTGCTTGCCTTGCGTTCTTTGCGGGTTATAGTATTATGGCGCAGGATTTGGGCTAATAGCGCAAATCATAGCAACCTTTGGCTGCGGCCCGCAAAGCGGCTGCGCTATGGTTAGGGCGCGGTGGATGAAGTGGAAACCGGAAGACGGGCGGGATGAGAGAAAAATAATCCGATTGTCTGGTGAATTTCGTCATGGGAAAGAGCCTCCGGCAGTTATAATCGTTAGAAAAACATTCCCAGGAGGAGACGCCCAATGGCTTACCTAAACGTAAAAGTCCCCGAAGGCGGGGCCAAAATCAGCATCAGGGAAGGGGTTTTGCAGGTTCCCGATAACCCCATCGTCCCGTTTGTCGAGGGAGACGGCACGGGACGCGACATTTGGCGCGCGGCGGCGCGCGTGTTCGACGCGGCGGTCGAGAAGGCTTATGGCGGCCAGCGCAAAATCCATTGGATGGAAGTGTATGCGGGGGAGAAATCCTTCAAACGGTTCCAGACCTGGCTGCCCGACGAGACGACCGAGGCCTTCCGGGAATTCCTGGTCGGTATCAAAGGCCCGCTGACCACGCCCATCGGCGGCGGGATTCGCTCGCTCAACGTGGCCCTGCGCAAGTTGCTCGACCTGTACGTCTGCCTGCGCCCGGTGCGCTATTTTCCCGGCGTGCCGTCGCCGGTCAGGCATCCTGAATCTGTCGATATGGTCATTTTCCGCGAAAACACTGAGGATATTTACGCCGGGATCGAGTTTGCTTATGGAACGGAGGAGAACAAACGATTCAAGGAATTGTTCAAAGAAGCCTTCCCGAAGGAATATGCCAAGATGCGTTTCCCGGAGACGAGCGGCATTGGTTTCAAGCCGATTTCGGTCGAGGGCAGCGAGCGGCTCGCGCGCGCGGCGATTCAATGGGCGCTCGAAAACAAACGCAAGAGCGTCAACTTTGTCCACAAGGGCAACATTATGAAGTTCACCGAAGGCGCGTTCAAGGATTGGGGCTATGCGGTCGGCAAGCGCGAGTTCCGCAGCCAGGTTGTGACCGAGCGCGAAAGTTGGATTTTGGGCAACCAGGAAAAAAATCCGGCCCTGGGCGTGGAGGAAAACGCCCGCATGATAGACCCCGGTTTCGAGATGATGTCGCCAGCCCAGCAGGCCGAAATCAAGGCCGAGGTGCAGGCCGCGCTCGACCTGTGGGAGACGCACGGCGACGGGAAATGGAAATCCAAACTCTTGTTGAAGGATTCTATCGCCGATGTCACGCTCCAGTTCGTCCTGATTCGCCCGAAGGATTACGATGTCATCGCCACCATGAACCTGAATGGCGATTATCTCTCGGATGCGCTGGCGGCCCAGGTCGGCGGAATCGGGATTGCCCCCGGCGCGAACATCAACTACGCCACCGGTCACGCCATTTTCGAGGCCACGCACGGCACGGCTCCCAAATACGCCGACCTCGACAAGGTCAATCCCGGCTCGGTTATCCTCTCCGGCGAGATGATGCTCCGTTATATGGGCTGGGGCGAGGCCGCCGACCTGATTATCAAGGGCATGGAAGGCGCGATTGCCGCCAAAACCGTCACCTATGACTTCGCCCGCCTGATGGACGGCGCGACCGAAGTGAAATGTTCCGAGTTTGGGGATGCGGTGATCCGGCACATGCAGCCAGTGAGGTAGTCATCAATTTGTTGAAGCCGCTGGTTGTGGAAAAATGGCAGTTACCGGAAGGTGATTGCCATTTTTATTATGGCATCCTGATTTACCCCATTATGGACTGGGTTATCATCTCGCGTAAAACAGCCAGGTCGATGTCGGCCAGTTTGTTGATATACAGGCATGAGACGCCGGTTTTATGTTTGCCCAATGTCGCCAGCAATTCCTGGTACTTTGGGAAGCCGTCTGTGATGTAGAGCGTCAGGTTCTGTTTGCGCGGCGAAAACCCGACCCTGAACCAGTCGCCTTCGCGCCCGCTGGCATATTTGTAGTGAACATCGCCAAAACCGACGATGCTTGCGCCCCACATTCGCGGTTCCAGCCTGGTGGCTTGCCGCATCAGTTCCAACAGCGCGAAACTGTCCTGGCGTTTTTTCTCGTCGAGGATGCTGTTCAGGAAATCGGTGACGCTGGCGGCGGTTTTTTGGGTTTTGTTCTCGGTCATTGCTTTCTCTCCAAGTTCTGATACGGTTAAAGGCCAAGACTGTTTGGATAAAGAGTCCGAAGTCTCTGACTTCGGCGCAAAATCGGGAGATTTTGTACTCTGTTCCACCAACCAAACAGTATCGGGTTAAAGGCTTTCCCTGAGGAAGGTAAACGTGCGCTCCCAGGCCAGCGCGGCAGCGGCGGGGTCGTATTCGGGGCGGTCCGATTCGACGAACCAGTGCGCCAGCCCCGGGTAGATAAAGAGGGTCGTATCGACCCCGGCGGTTTTCATTGCGTCCGCCATCCAGTTGACCCATTCCATCGATTCCCATTCATCGGCATCGCTAAAGTGACCCAGGTATCTGGCCTGCATTTTGCTGAAGTCGGCTTCCCCTGCGCCGTAGAATGCTACGACCGCGCCGAACTGCTGTGGGTCTTGCGCGGCGGCGGCCAGCGACCAACCCGCGCCCATCGAAAAACCCACTACGCCGAGCCTTTCCCCGCTCCGGGCGGGATGCGCCAGCAGGAACTCTTTGGCTGCTCGGACGGTATCGCCCATTGCCTGGCTGTCGGCGGCTTCCATCAGTGTTTTTGCCTCGTCGATAGTGGCGGCGACCGGGCCGTGATACAGGTCGGGGGCCAGGGCCACGAATCCCTGTCCGGCCAGTTCGTCGCAGACCTGTTTGAAGAAAGGCTTGAGTCCCCACCAGGCATGGAGGACAAGCACGCCCGGCCCTTTTTTGCTGGCTGGCAGGGCGACCCAGGCATTGACGGGTTGGCCGTTGACTTGAATTTGGATGTCCATGAGCGCTCCTTGAATCGGTTTTTAGAAAACCTGTTCTGGTTTGTAAATCATAGCATATTTATCTTGAATTTCAAGGGGTGGTTTTCACGGCCTTCGCAGCGACTTCCCCTTCCTGCTTGCCTCGCTCAACCGTGTTTCCAGCCAACGGCGTTAACTTTTCAGCGCTTGCTTGAATTTTCTCGCAAACTGCCCGGCCGCTTCGACCGGCTGTTTGCTTTCCCCAATCTCCCGCACGCAGGCCGAGCCGACGATAACCCCATCGGCGATTGCGCCGACTGCCTGGGCCTGGCCGGGCGTACCGATGCCGAATCCCACGCAGACCGGCGCGGCGGTATGCGCCCGCACCCGCGCCACCAGTTCTGCCAGCCCATCCGCAATCCCCGCCCGCGCGCCGGTTACGCCGGTCACGCTGACCAGGTAGATAAAGCCCTGCGCGCTGCGGGCGATGGTTTCCATGCGTTCCTCGGGTGTGGTGGGGGCCAGCATGGTGATTAATGGCGGTTGTTGGTCTCGATTGGCGGTATCGAGCGCTTGTTGGAATTCATCCGCTTCTTCGGGCGGCAGGTCGGGGATGATGAATCCGTCAGCCCCGGCTTCGATGGCGTCGCGGACGAATTTTTCCAGCCCGTAGGCCAGAATCGGGTTGTAATAGCCCATCAGGACGAGCGGAATCTCCACGCCGCGCCTGCGCAGCTCGGCCACCGCCTCGAGAACTTTTTTCGTGGTGACTCCCTGCTCCAGCGCGGCCTGGGTTGCCTTCTGGATGACCGGGCCATCGGCCAGCGGGTCGGAAAACGACAGGCCGACTTCGATTAAGTCCGCGCCGTTTTTTGCCAGGGCTTCGAGGACATCAATCGAGGTGGGGATATCGGGGCAGCCGACCGGGTAGTAGGGCATGAAGATGGGTTTATTTTGGAAGGCGGAGGTTATGCGCGTCATGATTGGTAATTGGCGGCGATACTCGACAACTCGAATAACGAATATCGAATCATCGAATTATCGAATTATCTCCATAACCGTATTCAGGTCTTTGTCGCCGCGACCGGAGAGATTGACGAGGATGACCTGGTCTTTGCGCATGTGGGGGGCGCGCTTGATGACTTCGGCAATGGCATGGGACGATTCGAGGGCCGGGATGATGCCTTCGGCGCGGCACAAGGCCTGGAAGGCCGCCAGGGCTTCTTCGTCGGTGGCGGATGTGTAGAAGGCGCGTTCCTGGTCACGCAGGTGGGCATGTTCGGGGCCGATGGCGGCGTAGTCGAGTCCAGCCGAAACGGAATGGGTGTCGGCGATTTGACCATCTTCGGTTTGCAGGACAAAAGTTCGGGTTCCGTGAATCACGCCCAGGCGTCCGCGCGAGGGGTCGCCAAAGCGGGCGGCGTGTTTGCCGGACGGAATCCCGCTGCCAGCCGCCTCCACGCCGATGAGTTCGACATCCGTATCCTCCACAAAGCCGCTGAAAATTCCAATCGCGTTCGACCCGCCGCCGACGCAGGCAATCACCGTGTCGGGCAGGCGGCCCGTTTCCCTGAGGATTTGCTCGCGGGCTTCGCGGCCAATCACCGACTGGAATTCGCGCACGATGGTGGGGTAGGGGTGTGGGCCGAGCGCCGAGCCGAGCAGGTAGTGGGTGTTCTGGACGTTCGTCACCCAGTCGCGGATGGCTTCGTTGATGGCGTCTTTGAGGGTTTGGGTGCCGCTGGTGACAGGGCGGACTTCTGCGCCGAGCAGTTTCATGCGGAAGACGTTGGGTTCCTGGCGGGCGATATCGACCGCGCCCATGTAGACGACGCATTCCAGGCCGAGCAGGGCGGCGGCGGTGGCGGAGGCGACGCCGTGCTGACCGGCGCCGGTTTCGGCGACGATGCGCCCCTTGCCCATCCGTTTAACGAGCAGGGCCTGGCCGAAGGCATTGTTGATTTTGTGCGCGCCGGTGTGGGCCAGGTCTTCGCGTTTCAGGTAAATTTGCGCGCCGCCGAGTTGTTCGGTGAGCCGCCGGGCGTGGGTCAGCGGGGTGGGCCGGCCAACGAAGTCGGCCAGCAGCTTGTCCAATTCCCGCCGGAATTCCGGGTCATTTCGAGCGGCAACGAAGGCCGCTTCCAGTTCTGCCAGGGCGGGCATGAGGGTTTCGGGGACGTATTGTCCGCCGTAGGGGCCAAATTTGGGAGGAAGCAGGGTTTTTGCCGTCATTGAGTGGGGATTGTACCTTCGCAGGCGCGGATCAGGAGAACAAAAAGCCTGGCTCTCTGGGATTTACCGTGAAAACCCGTACACGGACACTTGCGCCTGCGCGCAGTGCAGGTGACACACGGATTTGACGGAAACGTACGGAAAGAGCATTTTAAACAACGATTTGTAACTACTCACCGGCGCATGTTTTCCCCGCTTCGCCGGGGGCTGCCCCTTCGGAACGCTTCGCGGAGACCTCCGGCTATGAACAGCATCGGAAAGTCCCCGACAGGGGATAAATCCGACTGTCTTTTCCAGCGTTTCGTCAGACATAAAACTACCCTGAAGTCCTTACTCGACAAAAATTTCGACGTGTTCGCCGTCTTTTTCATCGACGACATCCACAATCTTGCCGGTCATGCCCGAGCGCAGGGCTTCCATGATGGTCGTCATGTCCACGCCCTCCACCTCGGGGGCAAAATGCGCGCCGATTTTCATCCCGGCGTCCAGCAGCGCCAGCGGGATTTGGACGGTCGCCTTGGCGCGGCCCGAAGCCGCGTCGGTCACGCGCACCCGCAGCCAGCGCGCCGAACCCGGCATACGCGGCGGGGCCGGCGGAAGCGGGCCGCGGCGTCCTTCGGTTAGGGCCGAGAGCAGTTTGGCGCCTTCCTCCGCGCTGATTTTCCCTTCGTCAATCATTTTCAAAATTCGCATTCGCTCTTCAGCAGTTGCCATAGCGGCCCTCCTTACCCAATATAGACCTGGACGTGTTCGCCGTCTTCATCATCGACTTCGATGAGAATCGGTTCGTCCGAGGAAATGCTTTTTTGGAACGCATCCATCACCATGCCCACTCGCTCGCGCTCCCGGCCCGGCATGTGGTTGCCGAACATCCCAAACAGCCACGTCACCAGGCTCATCGGGAACGAAACCACAATCCGGCTCGGTTTTTCGCCCGGTTTTTGCTTCACGTTCACATACAGCCAGCGCGAATCGCGGCTCGAAAAGGCCAGCGCAATCACCAACACGCCCAGGGCAAAAGGCAGCCAGGAGCAGAAGAACCAGAAGCCCATCCCGGCATTTTGGAGGGCCAAATGCATCCAATACGCCGCGCCTGCCGTCAGCAGGATGCCAAAGGTCATGGGAATCATCCACAGGCGGCGGAAGCGGTTGACTTTCCTGGCGAAAAATGATTCCCGGCGGGCCTTCTCCTCGCCGATTGATTCCGCCATAAAAGCGGGTTCGGCGTCTGAATTATCTCCCGCTGCTGGGGCAGGCGGCAGGGCGGCGTGTTCTTCGTCGAGGGGAACTTCATCCAGCGCCTGCATCAATTTCAGACCCTCGTCGGGGGTAATCTTGCCTTCTTCAATCATTTTCAAGATTTGCTGGCGCTCGCTATCGGTCATCGTCTCATCTCCGTAATTATTTGCCTTCCAGAGCTGCCAGTAATTTTTCTGCTTCTTGAAGCGAAATTTTCTTCTCCTGGAGCATTTTCAAAATGGTCAGGCGCTCATCGTCCGTCACCGGGTCCGAGGGCGGGACGGGCGGCACAGGCGGCCTGGGCGGACGCGGCCCGTCGATGTTGACGCCCCAGCGCCCTACCGAAATACCCATGTGGGCCGCGCGGCGCTCCGCCGAGCGCATCTTCTCTTCGGCGCGGCGCATGGCTGCCTCCACGCGACGTTGGACGCGGTCGCTGTGTTCCTGGGCGCGCATCGAAGCCTTCATCGCGCGGCGGGTGGCCTCTTCCACCTTGCGCGAAATCCGCTCCTGAATCTCCGCCGAAATGCCGGGGAATTCGCCCGGCGCAAACGGCCCTTCGCGCCCCAGCGGGTCGAAATCGGCGACCGACTGCCACTCGTCCTCGCGGCTGGTCACAATCACTTCGCCGCCGGCCGTCAGGCTGATTTTGGCCCCGCCGGCGCCCGCCGTAAACTGGCGGAACATGCCCAATTCCGCCGCGTCGAGGCCCGGCAAATCGACGCGAATCGATTCGTCGTCGCAGCCTTGCAGGGTAAATTCCGCATCGACCCTGGGCGGGACGCGCAGCAGAATGTCGCTGCCGGCCCGCACGCTGACCAACTGACCGGATTTCGGATGCAGGTACAGGGCAGCATCCGCGCCGACCTGGGCCGAGACGTTGCCTTCCACCTCGCGCAGGTACAAATCGGCCCCAACGGTGACGCCGACCCCGCCGCGCATCTGGTGCAGCGAGGCGTCGCCGCCCACGTTCTCGGCCACGAAGTTGCCTTTGCAGTCGCGCACCGACAGGTCGCCGCCCATCGAACGGACTGCCGTTAGCCCGACGTTGCGCATCTGCAAATCGCCGCCCACGTTGGAAATTTCAATTGCGCCGGTGACCGCGCGGATGTCGGCGTCGCCGCCCACGCTGGCAATCCGCAGGGTCGTTTCGCAGGGGATGTATAGAATCAGGTCGCTGTCGCTTGCAGCGCGCGCCTGGTCTCCATCCACCGTCAGGGTCAGGGCATCGCCGTCGGCCTTGGCGGTGATTTCAGGGCGGTCCCAGCCGACGACCTGCAAATCGCCGCTGACGTTGGTCACATCCAATGCCGCCGCGCCCGCCACAGTCCGGGTGGTCTGTCTCATGCTTCCTCCCCGCGCAGGATGCGCATGGCGGCGTCAGCGCTGAGTTTACCGGCATCCAGGTCTTCCAGCACCTGGCGGCGGCGGTCTTCGCTGATTTCGGGAGAAGAATCATCCTTGCCCGGCTCATACCCCAGCGCGCGGATGATGTCCTGTAAACGATTGCGAATGGTCGGGTACGATAGCCCGATTTCCGTCTCCATGCGGGTCAACTTGCCTTCACAGCGGATAAAGGTCAGCACAAAGTCCAATTGCTCCGCCGTCAGGCGGGCAAACGGCCCGCCCAAAAAACGGCCTTCCAGCGTGGTGTCGCAGGCATCGCAGTGCAGGCGCGTGATGGTCAGTTCGTTCTGGCAGACCGGGCAGCGAGTAATCGAATTGTTCATAGCATCTCCTGGGAAAGCACAGCCCGAGGCCGGGCGGTTTTTTTGAGCCGGGTTCCTGTCTCAATCAGCAAGTCGCCGAACTGGAGCAATGCGGCGTCGCGCCAGGATGGGCGGCTGGAGCGGGCCGGCAAATCGCCGCCCAGCAGAACCAACCTGCGCGGATTGCGGTACAATTCTTGCAAGCGCGCTTCGGCGCGCATCTCGGTCAAAAAACTGGACATCATACGGGCCTCCATCCGAACGGGTAACGGTAAAGAAAAACGCGCTTTGAGTTTCTAAAAATATTATACGATATATTTTCGAATTGTCAATATCGAAATCAATTATATTAATATTTTAAAAGCATAGCGCAGCTGCTTCGCGGGCCGCAGCCAAAGGCTGCTATGATTTGCGCGAATAGCGCAAATCCTGCGCCATAATGCTATAATCCAACATTTCTCAAGTCTCTTTCAAATTCACCCAACCAGCCGCCTATGATTCGCACCCTCTACCACCTCCCCGGCCAGGACATGCGCGCCGACCTGCCCGTCAAAGAATTTGCCGCCCTGCTCAAAGAGCCAGATGGCCTGCTGTGGGTCGATTTCGACGCCGAACCCGACCCCTCCGCCGAATCCATCCTGACCGGCATCTTCCGCTTCCACCCCCTCGCCGTCGATGACGCGCTCGAGGAAACCCACACCCCGAAAATCGACGACTGGGGCGAATACATCTATATCGTCCTCAACGCCATGAACTTCGACGCCTCCGACGGCCTCGCCCTCTCCACCACCGAACTCGACATCTTCCTCGGCCCCAACTACATCGTCACCCACCACGACCGGCCCATCCCGGCCCTCGAAAAAGCCCGCGAAGCCTTCGGGCGCGACAAACGTTACACCGCGCACGGCCCCGACCACCTGCTCTACAAAATCATCGACATGCTCATCGCCGATTACATGCCCATCGTCGAAGCCCTCGACGACCAAATCGACCGCGTCGAAGACGAAGTCCTGGTCAAAGCCGCCCCCGACACCCTCGATCGCATCTTCTCGCTCAAACGCATCCTGCTCGCCATGCGCCGCATCATCACCCCCCAGCGCGAAGTCCTCAACAAATTGGCTCGCGACGACTATGAAGTCATCGACCCGCAAGACCGGGTCTTCTTCCGCGACATCTACGACCACCTCGTCCGCCTGCACGACCTCAACGAATCCATGCGCGACCTGGTCGGCGGCGCGCTCGATACCTACCTTTCCGTCATCAACAACCGCATGGGCGAAGTGATGAAAACCCTGACCATCATCACCACCCTGTTCATGCCCATCTCCTTCCTCACCGGCTTCTTCGGCATGAACTTCTTCGAGCCAGTAGCAGGTCTCACCACATGGACCAGTCTGGCTGTCTTTGTGCCGGTTGTGGCGATTTTCATCATCCTGCCAGTCAGCATGGTCTTTTGGATGAAGCGCCGCGCCTGGGTTTGACACCCGCAGCCGATTTTCCCGGATACACCCTGGCTTACCCGCAACGAGAACAGACTCCCCGAACGCCTCGCTGGTTTTGCCGTTAAATCGGCATTCTCTCCCTGTACCATCTCCCGCCCCGAAAAAACACTGCTCTCCCCGCTCGCCCGCAGTTGCGCTGCGGGCAAAACCTAAAAATCACCTCTTGACATAGAACAAACATTCGTGTATTATCTGTTCATAGAACGCATGAGCGATTTTCATCTGCGTCAGGAGCAAACTTATGATGATGGTGCGAAAATCCAAAGGCTTGAGTGAGCGACATCTTAAAATACTTACGTTGCTCGACAAATACGCCGACAAGGGCTACCCCCCTTCCATCCGTGAAATCGGCGAACAAACCGGCATTACCTCCACCTCGGTTGTTAATTATTACCTCGAACAACTCGAAAAATGGGGCTACATCGAACGCGACCGGCGCATCTCGCGCGGCCTGCGGGTCGTCCCGGAAATGCTCGCCAACCTGGGCCTCGCCGTTGCAGAAACCGTCAACGATTTCCTGCGCATCCCGGTTATGGGGCGCATCGGCGCGAGTTTGCCCATGCCCGTCCCGGCCTCCGACTTCAACTACTTCGACGCCGAAGCCGGGGTCGAAATTGCCCGCAGCATGCTCCCCGCCAAAAAGGTGGACGGCTTGTTCGCCCTGGAAGTTCAGGGAGACTCGATGATTGACGCAATGGTCAACGATGGCGACATCGTCGTCATGCGCAAAGTCAACAGCAACGCTGAAGCCAAAAATGGCGACATGGTCGCCATCTGGCTGCCCGCCCGCGACGAAACCACCCTCAAATACTTCTACAAAGAAGCCAACCATTACCGCTTGCAGCCCGCCAACCCCACCATGCAGCCGATTTACATCGACAAAAACGAACGACTGGAAATCAAGGGCAAAGTGGTCATGGTCATCCGCAAAGTGGACAAAGCCATGTAAAGTGACAAGTCTAAAATATCGAAGCCTCGCGCTAACAAAAATGCGGCAGCCACGAAAAAGACGCTCCAACCAGAGCGTCTTTTTTTTCCAGCAAAGTCAATGTCAAAACCCGCTTATCGTCAGCCAGCGGTTGCCGGGCAGGGCAAAGACGCCCGCTACGACCAGCAAAATCGAAACCAGGATGGCGGCCAGCCCGTTACGGTAGCGGGTCTGGTCGTCGCGTTGTTTCCACATGACTGGCAGGTGCGCCACGATAACGGCCGCCAGCATCACCGCCAGGTGCTCCCAGCGATGGCGCAGGCCGAAGCCGCCCTGAATGGCGAGTCCGCTCCAGACGAAAAAGGCCGTGCCGAGCAGCAGTTGGGTATCCATCAAGCCGCCAAAGGCCGAGACCAGCCCGCGCGCGGCTTTGTCGTAGGGCTGTTTCTGGATGAGTCCCAGCGCAAACTTGATGATGAGAGCCAGGGCCGCCAGCACAATCACCCAGCGCAGGATGGAATGGAGGGTGAGCAGGATGGTCATAGTATCTCCTTGGTTTGTGATGAATGCCTTTGCAACATCAGGCCTGCGCAAACGTGTCAATCAACTTCTTCACATTCCCGCCCGCCGAATACAGGATGGGGCAGGTGCAGCCGTGCTTGTTGTATTCTTCCACTTTGGCGCGCGCTTCTTCGGGCGTGCCGGAAGCCGTAATCTTGTGGACAAGTTCGTCTGGCACGAGATGCTTGGCCTGGTTGATTTGCTCTTTGGTGGCGGGCCAGCCCAAAATCGACTGGATTTCCTGCACCACCGAGTCGGCCACGCCGCTGGCCTTGGCGATGTGCGGCTGCTGGGCCATGTACTGACAGAGCAGCATCTTGGTCGTCTCGATGGCCTTGTCGTGGTCATCATCTACCGAACAGACAATCAACTGTGGGCGGTCGAGGTCGTCCACGCGCCGCCCGGCCTTTTTGGCGCCCTTATCGAGCAGTTCCAGCGCCCGGTCGTTGTATTCGGGGGCCACGCAGTAGTTCAGCACCGCGCCGTCCGAGATTTCGCCGGTCAATTCCATCATCATGTCGCCGGTCGCGCCAATCATAATCGGCACATTGCGCGGTTCGCGGCGGCCATGCACTACGTCCAGTTCGATGCCGTCGACGTGCACGAAATCACCATGAAACGTGACGCGCTCCATATTCAACAGGCGGCGCATGACCTGGACGGTTTCCTTCATGGCCGTCAGCGGTTTCTTGCGCTCGATGCCGACGTTTTTCGCCAGCGGGTCCCACCATGCGCCGATTCCGCAAATAATGCGGCCTGGGGCCAGGTCATCCAGCGTCAGGTAGGTGGCTGCCAGCAGGCCGGTATTGCGCGTCCAGTTGTTGATGACGCCTGAACCAACCTTTAACTTATCCGTCACGGCGGCGTAAGCAGCCATTGGCACAATCGCATCGCGCACCAGGCGGCTTTCGGCCTGCCACACGGCTTCGAACCCTTTCTCTTCCGCGTAGCGGACGTAATCCAGCCCATCACGCAGGTCGTGCGAATCTTGCAGGTACAGAGCAACGCGAGCCATCATCCTATCTCCTTTATCATAGATTGTTCGAGTGATTTGAGAATACGTAAATCCTCGGGGGTGTCGAGGTCGAGACCGATGTGCGAGTTTTGCACAATTTCCAGGTATGCGCCCGCCTTTTGGGCGGCTTCGCAGTGCCGGTAGAAGGAACCCGGCCCAAAGCTGTACGGAATTATGCCGCCCGGGGTCATGAACAGGGCATTCGTCCCGTCCTGGTGGCGGTCGGGCGAGACGACCACGCAAGGAGTGCGCCGCACGCGCGCAAACAGGTCTCGTAAATCTTCCTGGGTTAGCAGCGGCAGGTCGGCGGGCAACACCAGAACGCCGCGCGTGGCGTAATTTCGCGCCAGCAGGGTGGCGCGGGTCAGGGCGGCGTTCAGGTTGGGGTTGCCATCCTCCAGCACCGTGCGCGCTCCGAACTCGCGCGCAATCGCCAAGGCTGCCGGGTCGCGGCTGACTACCAGGGTTTGGGCTACTTCAGGCAATTTGCGCAGGATATCGAGCGTCTGCTCCAGGAATTTGCGGTTGAGGATGGCGCGCTCATCATCGGTCAGCACGCCCGATAGCCGCGATTTTCCCAGCCGCAGCGGTTTAACGGGGACAATGGCCCAAATTGTCATACAAATCTCTCTATAAAGTGTAGCACATCTCGCGCCAGATTGCGCCGGTCTTCCGGCGATTTCATCAGGGTTTTTGCGGCAAATGGATGGATTCCCAACGCCCGGACATTCTCCACCAGCCCGGCATCGACTTCATCGAGAATGAAACCCGTCAGAACCGACTCCCCGTAATGCTTTGCCACCGCGAAAGCAGAGGGTTCTATCCCCAACTCTTTGAACATCTTTGCCGCCGGGCCTTTCACCGTTTCGCCGCCGAGGATGGGGCTGACGGCGACCCTCACCCCTGGCACCTCTCCCGCCGGGAGAGGGGAGATGATTCGCAGGATGGGGGCGATACTCACCCAGGGGTTGCTGGGACAAAAAACGACTGCGTCTGCCGCGCGGAGGGCTTCGGCCACGCCGGGAGCGGGTTTTGCGTTTTCGATTCCGGCGAAGCGAAAGCCTTTGACCCTCGGCTCGCAGCGCTGATGGACGAAGTATTCCTGGAAGGGCAGTTCGCCAAACTCGACCGTGTCGACCATCGTGGCGACCGGGTCATCGCTCATCGGCAGGATGGCGTGACGGATTCCCCAGCGCGCACAAAAGTCGCGGGTAATGCCGGAGAGCGGCTCCCCGCTCCTTAAACGGCGGGTCCGCTCCAGGTGGGTGGCGAGGTCGCTGTCTCCCAAACGGAACCAGTCCTCGGCGCCGAGGCGTTCCATTTGTGCGAAGACGTTCCAGGTTTCCTCCATCCGCCCCCAGCCGGTGATTGGGTTGGCCAGCCCGGCCAGCGTGTAGCAGACGGTATCGAGGTCGGGGGAGATGTTCAATCCCCAGTGAACAAAGTCATCGCCGGTGTTGACGATGATGGTCAGGGCTTCGGGCGGCAGGATTTGCGCCAGGCCGTCGGCCAGTTTGGCGCCGCCCACGCCGCCCGCCAGGGCGACAATGTGAAGTTGTGAGTGCATGGATTTTCCTTGAAGTGAGTGATGTGCTGCAAATTATAAACGTCCCGAAGGGGTTTGAACTCCTTCGGGACGCGCCAAGTTGAAAGTGATAGGGTAATTAATGGTCGAGATGGGCGGCTAATGACTCAAAATTTGGGAGAGGAAGATTTTGGTGCGGTCTTCTTGGGGTTGTGAAAAGATTTGTTGCGGCGGGCCGCTTTCTACAATTTGACCTTTATCAAAGAAAAACATTCGGTCTGCAACGGCGCGGGCAAAGCCCATTTCGTGTGTGACAACCAGCATGGTCATGCCGGAGCGCGCCAGCTCTATCATTGCGTCTAACACTTCTTTAATCATTTCTGGGTCTAGCGCTGAGGTGGGTTCGTCGAAGAGCATAATTTTTGGCTGCATTGCCAGGGCGCGGGCAATGGCAACGCGTTGTTGTTGCCCGCCAGAAAGTTGGCCGGGGTATTTGTTGGCTTGTTCCGGAATTCCGACTCGCTTGAGCAGTTGGTTGGCAAGGTCTACAGCTTTTTCGCGCGGCCATTTGCGAACCTGCATGGGGGCGAGGATGATGTTATCTAGCACGGTTAAGTGGGGGAACAAGTTGAATTGTTGAAAGACCATGCCGGTCTCCATGCGGATGCGTTCGATATTGCGCACGTCTTTGTTCAATTCGATATCATCAACGATAATTTGCCCGCTTTGAAACTCTTCCAGACGGTTCAGGCAGCGAATGAACGAGGATTTGCCTGACCCGGAGGGCCCGAAGATGACAATCACTTCTCCTTTGTAAACTTCCATGATGACATCTTGGAGAACATGGAAGTTGCCATACCATTTGTTCAGGTTTTGGACTTTGATAATTGGCTTGCGGGTTTCTTCGCGCATTGTGATAGTTTCCTTTTTGCTTAACGTTTTCCCAGTCCAACGGTTTCTTCTATTTTTTGGCTGATATAAGACATGCCGTAACTGATGACCCAATAGAAAATTGAAATGAAAGCATAGACTTCACGCTGCAAGCCAATGAATTCTGGCTGTGCGATGATGGTTTTTGCAATGCCGAGCAGGTCGAATAACCCCACAATGGCAACCAGAGAAGTATCTTTGAATAAGGCAATGAATTGGCCAACCAGGACGGGGATGACCAGCCTGAGGGCTTGGGGTAGGATGATGAAAATCGTCGTTTGAAATCCATTCAGTCCCAGGGCATAAGCAGCTTCATACTGTCCCTTCGGAATGGCTTGCAGCCCACCGCGCACATTTTCGGCCAGGTAGGCGGCGCTAAAGAGGATGATTCCGATTTGCGCGCGCAAAACGCGGTCTAGCACGATGTTGGCGGGCAGGAAGAGCGGCAGCATCAGTTGTGCCATGAAGAGGATGGTAATGAGCGGCACGCCGCGAATTAGTTCTATGTAGCCAATGCAAAACCAGCGTACCAGGGGCAGGTTGGAGCGTCGGCCTAGGGCAAGTAACACACCTAATGGGAAGGATGCCACGATGCCGATGATGGTCAGCAGCATCGTGAGGAGCAGGCCCCCCCACAAGTTGGTTCCAACGCGCGGTATTGGCCCGCCTTCGGCGGTCCATCCGGCTAACAGGAGGATGACAAGCGGCATCCACAGCGCCAGGCCGATCAGTACCAGGCGTTGTTGTTTTTGGCCAGCGTTTCGGGCTAGCAAATATCCCAACACGCCAAATAAGGTCAGGCCAATGAGCCAGAGGCGAACCGGCGCAGCCAGCGGTGGGGCGGCCAAGGCCAGAGGCAAAAAGCCTAAAACGAGCGCCAAGCGTTTTTGGTTGCTTGCCCAAATGGAAAAGACGTTACCCGTCAGGAAGGCGAGCAGTAACAGGCTAAGCCAAACCCGCCAAAGTTGTTCAGGCGGATATTGGCCGGCCAGGATGAGGCGCAGGTTAGCCGGAATCACCTGCCAGTTGGCCTGGGTAAAGGCCCAAGTCAGCACGCTGCGCAGCAGCCAAAAAACAAGCAGGCCAGAAAGCAGGGTGAGCAGGCTGTTCCACCAGGTGTTGAACAGGTTGGCGCGCAGCCACTGCCAGGGGATGAGACGGATTGCGGGAGGCAGGGAGGATGATGTAACGGTCATGCTTTAACGCTCCACGATTTGCGTTTTCTTGTTGTGCCAGTTCATGAAGGCCGAAGTGAACAAGCTGAGAGAAAGATAAACCAGCATGACCAGAGAAATCATCTCTACGGCGCGGCCGCTCTGATTGATGATGGTGCTGGAGACGTAAAAGACATCCGGGTAGCCAATGGCTATTGCCAGAGAAGAGTTTTTGGTTAGGTTGAGGTATTGACTGGTAAGCGGTGGGATAATAACGCGCAATGCCTGTGGAAAGATGACCAGCCGAAGGGTTTGCCAGTTGTTTAGCCCAAGCGCATGGGCGGCTTCTACTTGTCCTTTGGAAACCGAAAGGATACCAGCCCGCACCACTTCGCCAATGAATGCGGCGGTGTAGAGCGTTAGGCCGCTGGTGAGGGCCATGAATTCCGGGCTAAAAATTTTACCGCCCGAAAAACGCAACCCGCTGACCACCGGGAAGTCCCAGCGTAAGGGGGCGGAGGGAAAGGTGAGCCATCCGAGCGCGGCAATTCCTGTCAAAAGCAGGATGCCCCATCCGGCAGCAACAATGAGCGACATAAAGGGGAAGCGTTTGCGCAGCCAGGCAACCAGTATTAGCCCAAACAGCGCACCCGCCAGCAAAACCCAGCGATACGAGTCCCACGAGGCCTCAGTCACCAGCCAGGGGAGGCCGATGCCACGATTGGAAAGCAAGATTCCGCCGGGTAGTTGAATTGCGTTTCGGACGAGTGGAAATTTGAGAAAAATACCCAAATACCAGAAAACCAGGAAGACCAAAAGCGATAGGTTCCTAAACATTTCCAAATAAAAAGCGGCCAAGCGATTGACCAGCCAGTTGCTCGAAAGCCGCGCCACGCCCAGAAGGCTGCCTAAAAGAGTAGAAAAAATAATGCCGATGATGCTCACCAGTAAGGTATTGAGCAGGCCAACCTGAAAAGCGCGTAAGAAGGATGCCGTGCGGGCATACGGGATGAGCGTTTCTGAAATATCAAAGCTTGCAATTCCATTCAAAAAGGACAGGCCGAGCGCAATCCCCTGTTTTTGCAGACCTGCGAACATGTTGTTGAATAAAAACCAAAACAACCCAATGATGACGAATAAAAATGTCAGTTGGCCGGTCCATTGCAAGACTTTTTCGTTGCGCCAGAATGGCACGGAAGATGGAGTTTGCATAAAACTTCCTGTCGATATCAGCAATGCAGGTTGTTTGCTTTAAGAGTTCCCAGATGAGTTGACCTATTTAACCTGAGTTCGGAATATACCATTCCGTCCCGAAGGTTTTATAGAATGCGATTTTAGCTGCAAAACCAAACCTTCGGGACGTTTATTTTGCTTATCCCGAATTGACGTTATTTGTGAAATTGGCGGACTCTGTGAAGGATTTGAGTGTGGAAAATGATTTGGTGGGTATGGGGCAGGTATGGAGAGCGCGGCAGGGAGGCGCATAAACCTCCCTGCCTGGGGTGAATAAGATTGAACTAGCGGAACGGCGGGGCGTAGAGCAAGCCGCCGTTGCTGTAGAGTTGATTTAGCCCGCGCGGGATGTATGTGGGTGTCTCGGGGCCGATGTTTCGGTTGTATACTTCTTGGTAGTTTCCCACCAGCTTGATAATGTTATAGGCCCACTCGTTGGAAAGGCCAAGTTTGAGGCCCAGGTCGCCTTCCAGGCCAAGCAAGCGTTTGATTTCTGGGTTGGTGGCCGAGGTTTTAATGTCATCTACGTTTTGGGATGTGATGCCAAATTCTTCACCTGCAAACATGGCAAAGACGGTCCATTGCGCAATGTCGAACCATTGGTCGTCTCCGTGTCGTACCATGGGGCCGAGGGGTTCTTTCGACAGGGTGATATCGAGAATAACGTGATTCTCTGCATCAGGGAGCAGGGTGCGGCGGGAAACCAGTCCCGATTTATCGGTCGTTACCGCGTCGCAGCGACCTTCCTGGTAAGCGGCAAAGGTGTTATCGGCATTATCGAAAACTTGGGGGGTGTATTGCACTCCGGCTTCGGCCATTTTGTCAGCCAGGTTGAGCTCGGTTGTTGTACCGGTTTGCACGCAGATTGTGCCACCCTCCAAGTCTTTGAGGGTTTTGATGCCGGTGTCGGCGCGCACCATGATGCCTTGACCATCATAAAACGTAGTATGAACGAAGTTGCCACCCAATTCGGTGTCGCGTACGGTAGACCAGGTCGTATTGCGGCTCAACACGTCAATTTCGCCGGATTGCAGCGCGGTGAAGCGTTCTGCGGCGGTGACAGGACGGAATTCTACCTTGTTTGGGTCACCGAAGATGGCGGCGGAGAGGGCGCGGCAGTAATCAACATCGAAACCGGAGAAGTTTCCAGCAGAATCGACATATCCAAAGCCAGGAACGGCAGAATTTACGCCGCAAACGAGCTTGCCGCGTTCTTGTACGGTTTTAAGGGTTGCGCCATAACCGGCGGGTGGGGGAGGCAGGGCCGGCGCTGCAGGGGTGCCGCTTACTGGAACTTCGACGGTGACGATAACCGTTTGCACCACAGGGGCCGAAGAATCGCTTTGCGTTGGTGTGCCACACGCCGCAAGCAACAGACTCGTGACAGTCAGGAACACAAAAACAACAGATGCTTTTTTCATCTCTCTCTCCTTTGGAAAATTTTTGAAGTCGGCGGGGTATCATGCGAAGTCGTCTTTTTTTTTGCGTTCTGCCTCCTGTCTTTGGGTGTAATGCAGGCTCTGCTGCAAAAAACAATATTGCCCGGTAAACTGCGAGCATTGCAAAAATTATAGCATTTTTATCTCGATGTGCAATACCTGTTTAGGTGAAACATTTTCCGCCGGGTAGCCGAGGAAGACCATGCCCTGTGGCTGCCAGGTTTCGGGCAAGTTGAGCGCGTGGATGGTTTCGGACTGGGCATAAAGCGGCCAGCAAATCCAATTCGAGCCTAATCCGCGCGCGTGGGCAGCCAGCATGAGTTGTAAGCCCGCCATCGCAACGGATTGAACGCCCATCAGGTCTTCTTGGGGAGACTGGCTGCGCACCGTCTCGCTATCGCGGCAGAGCAGAAGGATGTGCGGGGCTTCTGCGATGCGGCGCAGGGAGCGTTCCGCCCGGCTGCGGATTTCGGCTTCGGGGGCGGATTCTCGGCGCATATCGGCCTGCATTTTGTCCGTCAGGGCCAGCGCGAGGGACCGGCGCGCCGACTCGCTCTCGACCAGGACGAATCGCCAGGGCTGGAGGCCATGCGCGGAGGGGGCGAAGGCTGCTGTTTCGAGAATCTCGCGCAGGACTTCAGCGGGAATGCGCTGGCCGTTGAATTTGCGGATGGAGCGGCGGGAGCGCAGGAAAGCGTTAAATGTCGAGGACATTTTATGCGGCATTCGGTGTTTCCCAGTTACCCAGTTTACCTGTCTACCTGTTTACTTGTTTTCCGGTTGTTCGGTTTTCCTGTTTGTCTTTTTTCAATGCGGGTCAATTTTCTCTGGCAAAATCTTATAAATCACCCGCACTTCGTCCGGGCCGTTGCCTCGCCAGGGTTTGTTGGTTTATTTTTGCGCCAGCGCCTAGATGTGTTCCAGCCCGCCTTCTTCGGCGGTTTCGACGACTCGTCCGCGAATTTGCAGATAGCGGTATGGGTCGGCGGGGTCCTGGATGACGAAGGCCGCCTGGGGGCGGGCGCGCATGTTGCGGTCTTTGACGCGCCCGCTGGCAGAGTTAATCAGGATGTGCTCGTCATCGTGATTGAACCAGACGGGCGTGACCTGCGGCGAGCCGTCTTTCATGATGGTCGCCGGGAACAGGAAGGCGCGGGTCTCGTCTTCGAGCAGGTCGTGATATTTTTCGGGGATGGTTTTCATGGTTTCTCCCTATTTTTAGTCGTTGAATCCCAATTCGCTTTTGAGTTCCCATTCGGTCTTTTTCCCCTTATTCCCCATCAGCTCGCGCCAGAAATTATCGTCATAGCGCCGTGAACGCACGGGCAGCGGCATGGGGACGCCCCAGCCGAGCAGCAGGACTTCTTCTTTGGGCTGCAGCCTGGCCAGCATTCCGCGCAGCGATTCGCGCCCGGATAGGCCGGAGAGCACGCCCTGGATATCCAGGTCATCGCCCAACCAGCCGCTGATGCGCGTGCCGAGCTGCGACATGACTTCATCGTAAATCTGCGAGGGGCGCTGGTCGACAATCAGCAGGGTGACGTAGTATTTGCGCAGTTCGCGCGCGATGGCGGCGAAGGCGGTCTGGGCGGCCATTTCGCGGTTGAGGAGTTTGTGGGCTTCCTCGACCACAATCACCAGCGGGCGCGGTTCGGCTGCGCCTGCCGAAGTGCCGTGTGAGCGGAATTCGTTGGTGCGCTTTTCCCAGGCCTCGCGGATTTTGCGGGTCAGCAGGTTCGAGACGAACAGGTAATCCAGGTCGGTTTCGTAGCCGCCAAATGACAGGACGACATGCTTCCCGCTTTCGAGGGTCTGGATGATGGCTTTCAGGCTGTCGCTGGCGGGATGTTCGACGATGTACGGCTTGTCGAACAGGCGGCGCAGTTTGTCTTGCAGGGCCTCGGCGGCCATCACGTTGACGCCGTTCGCCAGCGCCCAGGCAGCCACGCTGTCGGGGTGCGGCTGGCGCTTCAACCGGCCCTTTTCATCTTCGTATTCCACTTCTTCGCGGTTCATGGCGCGGAAGCGGGCAAACCAGTTGGCGCGGAAGGAGGTGAACAGGGCATTCAGCACGGTGGGGGTGGTTTCGCGCAGGTTGAGTTCGCGGCTCAGAGTTTCGACATCGCCGGTGCTGATGTCGTCCATCGCAATTTCCAGGTTGAAATCGGGCGTATTGGCCCCGCGAATTTTGGCGCCCGCTCCCAGGCCGACTACGCTCAACTTCGCCCCGAACTTGGATTTCAGCCCAATCACTTTCGCTTTCGTGTCCGAGGCAACGTCATCGAAGCCATATTCGTTGTGCATATCCAGCACCAGCACCGAGGCCCGGTCGTATTTCATCAGCCCGGCCAGGACGAGGCGCGTCAGGAAGGATTTGCCCGTGCCGGTCGCGCCAAAGACGCCCGACGAACGCTGGACGAATTTCTCCAGATTGATGCAGACCGGATGTCCCTGCTCGCGGGTGTAGCCGATGACGAAGTTGCCGTCCTTGTCCGGGTCGCCGAAGATGGCGGCGATGTCGGTCTGGTCGGCCAGCGCGACCGGCGCGTGATGCAGCGGGACGGTTTTGACCGGGATGGGGCGCGGGTCCTCGGGATGTTCGGCGCGCCAGAGTTTGTACGCGGGACTGCCGGGTTCGGGGCCGCGTTCCAGCATCAGGGCGGGCAGGATTTCCAGGTTGGTGTAGAGCGTCTGTCCGTGCAGGGCTTTGGCCAGGGCGGGCGGCAGGCGCGTTTCGGATTGTTCGTCCGCAAAACGCGGGTCGGTCGCGCCGAGTTGCAGGTCGGTGACCAGGCCATAGAAGCGGTAGTCGCCGCTGTCAATGACCACAAAGCCGCCTTCTTGCACCGAGAGCGGGTCAACGGTCAGCCGGGCGGAGAACGATTCCTTTAACCCGCCGCCAATAACATAACCGATTTTTTCATTGTTTGTCATAATCAAAAAACCCTTTCACCACGACGGTAACGACGTTACACGACGGAAAATCTTTTAATGAACCTTGCGAGTGAAACCATCCCTGAAATGCTGGACGTTGAAATTCATCAGATAACCCAGGCGGCAGCCTGTCACTTTGAGATAGGTAATCAGTTGGGCATCGTATAGGGGATTCATCTTTTCGACTGCTTTCAGTTCGAGAATGACTTTTTTCTCCACCCAAATATCGAGTCGCAGACCGGTTTCTACGAAAACATCCTGATATTTGACGGGAACTGCCACCTGCGTTTCGGCGTTCAATCCCAGTTTTTTAATTTCATAAGCCAGGCACGCCTCGTAGACCGATTCCAAAAGACCCGGCCCAAGCGCGCTGTGCACAGTATAGGCTGCATCAAGCACTTTTTTGCCAACCTCCTCGACATCCAAAGGGATTGGTTTGTACAATTTGCTTTTCGTGCGTGGATTTTCCATAAACAGAATCTCCGTCGTGTTCCGTCGTTGCCGTCGTGGTCAGGAAAAACAGAATCTCCGTCGTGCCCCGTCGTTGCCGTCGTGGTTAAAGAATTTCGCCGAGAGCCCCCAAAACACTCATCAGGGTGTGATAGTCGTCCCGCAGCAGCGTAATCAGCTCTTGCGTGGCCTTTTCCTTCCACTCCGGCGATTGCGCCGCCCCGACTTGCTGGATGTGCGCGGCTAAAATCTCCCCAATCGGGGCGTCTTTGGCGCGCAGGATGTGCCGGAAGTAGCCGAATTTACCGGCGCTGGTAAATCTTGCCAGTTCCCTGTCATCGCACAGGTAAATCACATCCAGACTCAGCGGGGGGCGCGGCGGCAGCAGGTGGAAAATCCGGCCATCCTGCTCGTAGCCCACCGACAGCACCGACATCTCAACCGGAACGATTCTGCGCTCGCGGTTGTCTTTCATCACCTCGGGACTGACGTTTTCGGCGGTCACCAATTGGCGCACCAGCCCGTCATCGTCAATGTGGATGTCGTAAATCAGGCCATAGACCTGGTAGCCGTCTCCCAGTGGGGCGCGCACCAGCGCCCCAAAAGCCGGGGACTCGAACTGCGTCACCGAGCAGCCCGCGATGAATCCGGTCGTCCCGGCGCGCAGCAAACGTCCGATTTCGATGGATGATGTCATAGAGTCCTCGCTTGATTCACAAATGACACAGGTTGCTCTTTGTGAAATCCACTAAATCTGTGAATAAACTGATTGTACCTGGTCATACTTTACATGCTTTATGCGTTTCCGGCAAGAGCGGAGGGATGGTAAAAAGAATATCATGATTAAAGGTTTGATTTTCGACTTCGACGGCCTGATTCTCGATACCGAAACGCCCGAATACCAGGCCATCCGCGCCGCGTATGCCGAACACGGCCAGCGCCTGCCGGTTACGCTCTACGGCAGCGTGGTCGGCGCGCAATACGGACAGCAGTTCGACCCGGTGGTTCATCTCTCGTTGTTGGCGGGGACGCCTATCGACTCGCCGGCTTTTTGGGAGCGGGTGGACCAACAGCGCATGGCGTTCATCGAGCGCAGCCAACCCCTGCTGGGGGTAGAAAATTACTGCTTCCGCTGGATTTTGTGGTTTTATGGCTTTGCCCGGTGATGAATCACCGGGCCAGATGGCAGCGCCCTGTGAACAGGGCTAAAAAGTCCGATTTATCGGACGCTGCGTGATAGCCCGGACGTTTACGTCCGGGCAGGAAATAGCAAACCACAAATTC
>DAOTZM010000145.1:0-14755 GCA_034434035.1 Anaerolineales bacterium | reverse complement strand
TCCCACCGGGAGAGGGGAGAAATCTCGGACGAAATTGTCGTTTTCGGCATAAAAATCCGCTTTTTGTATCCGTTTCCCTCTCCCTTTGGGAGAGGGGCAGGGTGAGGGTAGGTAGTTACACAATTTCTGGGAAACCTTGACCTTCCCCTCCGTGTGGAGTAAAATACCGCACGCTTACGCCCTCGTAGCTCAGTGGATTAGAGCGCTTGCTTGCGGAGCAATAGGTCGCGTGTTCGAGTCGCGCCGAGGGCGCCAGAAGGCAATTGCCGTTTCAAAACGTAAGCACAAAAGGTCTGTGGCAGGCATTCTGAAAGGAATCGTCATGACCACAGACCTTTTGCATTCCAATGCCATCGAAGGCTTCCTGGTTGCCCGCCGCGCCGATGGATAGCTTGCACCGCCCGCAAGGGCAGGTGAAACGCGGAAAACACGGAGCAACACGGAAAAATCGTTGTTTGAAATGCTCTTTCCGTACGTTTCCGTCAAATCCGTGTGTCACCTGCACTGCGCGCAGGCGCAAGTGTCCGTGTACGGGTTTTCACGGTAAATCTCAGAGAGCCGGCGGTTTTTTGTTGCGAAAATTGGGGGAATCTTGTATAATCTCGCCCGCTGGTTAACCAGCCACCATAGCTCAGATGGTAGAGCAGACGATTCGTAATCGTCAGGTCAAGGGTTCGATCCCCTTTGGTGGCTCAGGCTTATAGGTACGCTGTCAGTGTGCCGGCGAGCGTCTTGAACCGGGCATTATAATCAGCAACGGCGGCCACCAATCAGGTGGTCGCCGTTTTGTTTTGCGCAAAAGGACCCTCATTATGGAGAATAACATTGATGCCGAACAGCAATTTGCGGCAGGCTGCGCCGATGGCGACGCCATGCGTTTCGCCGTCGGCGCGCTATGCCTTTACCAGCCCAAACGTCACCGTTTCGCCGTCGAAGGCATCTGCGTTCGTTTTGGCCTCCGCCGGGGCGGGTGTGAATAACAGGTCAACCGTCAGCGTCTCGCCGGTGATGTAGTCACGGTGGCGCTGGACGGCTTCTTTGAGCGTGTCGGTCGCTTCGACATACAGGCGGATGCGGTCGGCCACATCCAGGCCGCTTTCCTTGCGGAAATCCTGCACGCGGCGCACGAATTCGCGCGCCAGGCCCTCGGCGGCCAGTTCGGGCGTCAGTTCTGTCACCAGGGCGGCCACATACGAACCTTCCTCGGCGACGGCGAATCCTTCTTTGGCGAGGGATTTGACCTCCACTTCCTCGGGCAGGATTTCGTAGCCCAGACCATCGACCTCGACCGTGAGTTTGCCTTCCGTCATGAAAGCGTGAGCCACCGTTTCAGAGTCCAGCGCCAGGATGGCCTTTTGCAGCGCCGGGAATTTGTTGCCGTACTTTTGGCCGAGCTGCTTGGGCAGCGGTTTGACGGCGTGCTGCAGGGCTTCGGTGCTGGCGTCGAGCAGGCGCACTTTCTTGACGTTCAGTTCGTCGGCCAGGATGTCATCAAAATCACGCACAGCGGCGCGCTCGTTGACGTTGGATACCGAGAAGGCGGCTTCGGCCAACGGCTGGCGGACTTTGCGGTTGGCTTTGGCGCGGGCAGCGTGTCCCAGCGAGGCCAGGCGCATGACCAGGGCCATATCGCGGTTGAGTTTTTCATCCACCAGGGCCAAATCCGCTTCGGGCCAGGCGGCCAGGTGAACGGATTCGGGCGCGTCCGGGTCGAAGGAGCGGACGAGGTTCTGGTACATCTCATCGGCCAGGAAGGGCATGGCCGGGGCCAGTAACTTGCTGAGGGTCACGAGGGCCGTATACAGCGTGGCATAAGCCGCCTGTTTATCGGAATCAGAGTCCGATTTCCAGAAGCGGCGGCGGGAACGGCGCAAGTACCAGGTCGAGAGAGTTTCCACAAACTTTTCGATCGGACGGGTGGCCCCGGTCACATCGTACTCCTCGTAGGCGGCGGTCACGTTGCGGACGAGGGTGTTGAGTTCGGAGAGCAGCCATTTGTCGAGGTTCGAGTAGGACAATCCCTCACCCCTAACCTTTCTTCCGGCGGGAGAGGGGGACGCCTGCTCCCCTTCCCCTGTGGGGGAGGGGCCGGGGGTGAGGGCGGGCTTCCAGCCATCCAGGTTGGCATACGTCACAAAGAACGAGTACACATTCCACAGCGTCAGCGTGAACGCGCGTGTGACCTCGCCGACCAGGTCGCTGGAGAAGCGGCGCTCGTTGCCGGGCGGGGTGGCGGTATACAGATACCAGCGCAAGGCATCCGCGCCATGCGCATTAATCACATCCCAGGGCTGGACGATGTTGCCGAGCGATTTTGACATCTTGCGCCCTTCGGAATCCTGGATGTGTCCGAGACAGATAACATTCTTGAAGGCAACGCTGTCCATCAACATCGAGCCGATGGCGTGCAGGGAATAGAACCAGCCGCGCGTCTGGTCGACGGCTTCGCAGATGTAATCGGCGGGGAACTGGCTCTCGAACTTTTCCTTGTTCTCGAACGGGTAATGCCACTGGGCATAAGGCATGGAGCCGGAGTCGAACCAGACATCGATGAGTTCCGGCATGCGGGTCATCTTGCCGCCGCATTCCTGGCAGGGGAAGTGGACGTTATCGACGTGCGGGCGGTGCAGGTCGAGTTGGGTCAAGTCGCGGCCCGATAGTTCGGCCAGTTCGGCCACCGAGCCAATGCAGTGCTGATGTTTACAATCGGCGCATTCCCAGACCGGGAGCGGCGTGCCCCAGTAACGTTCGCGGCTGAGGGCCCAGTCGATGTTGTTTTCGAGCCAGTTGCCAAAGCGGCCATTCTGGATGTGGTCGGGCGTCCAATGGATGGTCTGGTTCAGGCCGACCATGCGGTCTTTGAACTGGCTGGTGCGGATGTACCAGGCCTCGCGGGCATAATAGAGCAGCGGGGTCTTGCAGCGCCAGCAGAACGGGTAGGTGTGGGTGTAGCGCTCGTCCCGATACAAAAGGCCGCGATTGCGCAGGTCGGTGGTGATGTCGGGGTCGGCGTCTTTGACGAACACCCCGCGCCAGGGCGTCACTTCGGGGATGAAGGTGCCGTCGGGCGCGACGGTCATGACCACCGGCAGGTCGTATTCGAGCGCCACGCGCATATCGTCCGCGCCGAAAGCGGGCGCGATGTGGACGAGGCCGGTGCCGTCCTCGGTGCTGACGAAATCGCCCAGGATGACGTAGTGGGCAGGCTTTTCGGGCGGGAGGAATGTATAAAGCGGCTGGTAGCGTGTTCCGTTTAACTTTTTGCCTTTCATCCGCTCCAGAACTTTATATTCTTCACCCCGGAAAACTTTTTCGAGCAAGGCTTCGGCCAGAATTAACTTCTCATAATCGCCGCTTGCCCCGCTCACGGGGTCGGGCAGCGGATGCTCCACTTTGACATAATCCACGTCTTCGCCAGCGGCCACTGCCACGTTGGAGGGCAGCGTCCAGGGAGTCGTCGTCCAGACCAGGAGCGCGGTTCCGGGGTCATCGACCAGCGGCAGGCGGACAAAGACCGACGGGTCGGAGGCTTCGTCGTAGCCGAGGGCGACTTCATGGTCAGAAAGCGGAGTCCCACAGCGCGGGCAATACGGGACGACCTTGAAGCCCTGGTAGAGCAGGTCTTTGTCCCAGAACTGGCGCAAAATCCACCAGACCGATTCGATGTAATCGTTGGTAAAGGTGACGTAGGCGGTGCTTAAATCGACCCAGAAGGCAATCCGGTCGGTCAGCCGCTCCCAGTCCTGGATGTAGTCGAAGGCCGATTTGCGGCATTCAGCGTTGAATTTGTCGATGCCGTAGGCTTCGATTTGCTGTTTGTTGGTGAAGCCGTGCTTCTTTTCGACTTCGATTTCGACTGGCAGGCCGTGCGTGTCCCAGCCGCCGCGCCGCGAGACGTGGCAGCCGCGCATAATCTTGTAGCGCGGGAACATGTCTTTGAAAGCGCGCGCCAGCACATGATGGACGCCCGGTTTGCCGTTGGCGGTCGGGGGGCCTTCATAGAAAACATACTCCGGCCCGCCCTGGCGCGTGGAAACGGTTTTCTCGAAAATTTTCTCTTTTTTCCAGAACTTGAGGACGCTTTCCTCGAGCGCGGGCGCGTCGAGTTTGGGAGAGACTGGTTTGAAAGACATAGCTGCCTCCGGTAATTCGATACTCGATAATTCGGAATTCGATACTCGGTACTTGGTATTCGATACCAGATGCTCGTTATTCGAGCATCGAATAACGAATATCTAATTTCGAATATCGAGTATCGAATAACGATGCCCAAAAAACAAAAAACTCCCGTCCACGCAGGGACGAGAGCCAGGAACGCTCACGCGGTACCACCCAGATTCCTTCTGACGAAGGCACTTTGCGGGGACGGCCTCCCAAAGGGGGCGTATCCCCTGCCCGTCTAACGGTGGGCGTCCGGCTCATCTACTCCCACTGATCACTGCTTACTGAAAACTGATCACTGGTTTCACTTCGCGGCTCCGGAAGGATTTTCAGTCTGTTTTGCTGGTTCGGCTTGCACCAAATCCCGAACTCGCTGGCAGTTCCACAGGCTTACTCGTTTCCATCATCGCCTTTAAGTGCGCGAATTATACCCAGTTTGAGTCTATGCGGCAAGAAAATTAAGCGCTTTCGAGGGTAAATAGCGTAATCTCTGGTCGGCAGTTGAAGCGAACCACAGGAAACGTCATCCCCACGCCGCGATTGGTGTACTGGAACATCTTGCCAACCTGATACAACCCGGAGAAATACTTTTCCCCATACTTCGGCAGAATCGGCGGCCCGACGAAAGGCAAAACTACCTGCCCGCCATGCGAATGGCCGGAGATTTGCAGGTCGAAACGCCCGGTTTCCGCACTGGTGTCGGCAAAATCTGGCTCGTGGGCCAACAGCATCGCGCATTCATCCGGCGGGAACGCGCCCAGGACAGCGTTCAAATCAGGGCTTCCTCGATAAAAATCGTCGAGACCAGCCACATGAAAGCGCGCCGCGCCGCGCGCCAGGGTATAAACCGAGTTCATCAAGACATGCGCCCCGCCCCGCTCCAGCGCAGCCCGTACCTGACCAGGGTTATACAGGTGGTCGTGATTCCCCAACACCGCCACGACTGGCAAGTCGTCGCTCACCCGGAGAAGCAATTGCGCCACTTGGTCCAGCTCATCCATGTATGACCTTGTCATACGGCCATAAGCCAACACATAATCGCCGGTCAGGGCCAAAACGTCGGGCGACTGCGCGGTCACAACCTCCAGAATTTCCTGCACTTTTTCAGGCGTCATCCAGGGTCCAATATGAATATCACTCAACTGCGCAATGCGCAAACCCGAAAAAGCCTCCGGCAGGCGAGGCAATTTCAACCCGACACGCTTGACTTCCAACCACGAAGGCTCGACACTTTGCATATAACCCACGCCCGCCAAACCCAGGATAAAAGCGTCCAACCCTAAAATGGCTGTGACCTTCAAAAAGTCACGCCGGGAAAATCGCTTTTTCCGCATAGAATGAAAATTACCCATTGAACCCGCAGGGGCAGCCATGCTCGTCCTTTCCTTCAGTAGAACCACAAATTATAGCGGATTGTGAAACAGAGAAGGAAGGACACAGGGATGTCTATTATCCGGTTCTAATGCTTTAATTTTTTGGCTGGAAATAAGGGAGAAAGTCGAAAGGTGAAATCCGATTAGGCGGCAGGCCTCGCCACCCACATCTGGATGTCCCTGCCGCTCATGCTGGCGATACGAATGGAAAGTATCCAGTTATGGCGCTGCCCGGTACGGCTGATAATGGTGACAGGACAATCGACAACCTGGTTTTGTTCGCGCAGCAACCGGGTAATAGTGGCGCGTGTCCCCACGTCCCACAGGCCAATCTGAAGCAAGGTGCGCCCCAAAACCTGCTCGCGGCTGAAGCCGGTTTCCACCACAAACTCGTTGTTGACATCTAACACCTGGCCGCTGTGAGTATCAACCGCCAGGAAGATATAAACGTCGTCGCGCTCTTTTTTACTGATTTCCAGTGAAAGACGCAGGCGGTTTTCGAGGTCGAGCCTTTCGGTAATATCACGGACAACGTAAATGATGCCTTCATAAGCATTTTTTCGCAATAACGGGGTAACCAACAGTTCGATAATGCGCTTGACGCCGCCAATTTCGACTTCGATTTTGGCGGTTTTCTTTTGCTCGCAGGGCTGGAAGATATCTGGCCAATCGGGCAGCAATTGACGAATATCCTGTCCAGCCGAAATCTCGACTTTTAGACCGGTCAGCAACGCAAAGGCGGGATTGATATATAAGACGCGCGAGCGGGCATCGATGACCAGTATGCCATCCCCCATGTCGTTCAGGATGATTTCATTCGCAATCGGCATCAGGTCGAGCATCTGGTATCGAAAGAGCGCCAAAGCCAGCAGGCCGCTGGAAACAGAAAAACTGAGCGGGGTAATATCCAATCCTTGCAGCGGCAACAGATTGAAGACATATAGAATATTCCCCACCATCAATATCCCGGCGGCAAGAAGCGTAAGGCTGGCTTGCGCGCGATACGCCCGGTCTTCACGCATAGATTGGTGTATGAAAAAGATGGTTCCTACAAAAAAACCGCCGTAAGAGTAAACAGCATGAATCCAAAAGTACACCCCATATTCCATTTTCAGCAGGCTCACGTCATTCCACGTCAACACTTCCAAATTCGACCACACCAGCCGATGCCAGTTATTTGTCCACGCCATGAAAATCGTTATCACAGGAAAAACCCACAACCCGGCCAGGCGGCGAAGAGAGGGCGCGGCTTCCTGTCGGTTGAATTGAATTGCAAATATCAGCCACAAAACAGGCAGGGTCGCAATACTCAAATATTGCGCGGATGCCCAAAATTTATGCCAGCCTAAATCGGGGCGCAGCGTTTGAATCGCATAGGCCAGCGACCACCAGGTGAGCACAATCATTATCCACATCAGGGTAGATGCGCCAATCACCCGCCTGCGCCGGTAACAGAAAACCGCCATCAACCCGGTAAAGGTGGCCGAGGCCAGCAACACTGCAAAAATCAGCATGACCCTATTGTATAACAGAGTGACGAGTTTTGATACGACAATTTCCGGGCAAATCCTCCCCGCGCCTGACCTTGCGCAGTGCGGGCCGCTACACGGTGATATTCGACTGGTGCATCTGGGGGCAATGCGACGACCCCAAAATCCGCGTCCAGGACGCCGCCGAACAGGTGTTGGAATGGATGCAAAACGTCAATATCCGCCCCGCCTGCCACGAGATACAGCAAAAAATTGCCAGCATCAGCGGGCGGCTGAACGTTAGCCAGCCGACCCCATCAGCGCCAGCAGTATGACCACCAGCAGC
The DNA here is from genome assembly GCA_034434035.1 of Anaerolineales bacterium. Lineage (GTDB taxonomy): Bacteria > Chloroflexota > Anaerolineae > Anaerolineales > Villigracilaceae > UBA5195. Next base: position 7,406 of record DAOTZM010000145.1, on the reverse strand, counting down.
CAGAGCGAATCGATTTTCAGTCCGGCGTAATCGGTCACGAAGGCCAGCAGGCCCAGCGCGGGCGTCAGGGCGTTGAGGGCCTGTTCCCGGCGGCAGGACGCGCAAGGCGCGGCTGGCCGAGTCTTCAATGCTGACGGTATAAATCCCCAGCGGGTCGCCGGAGCGCAGGGTCGCGCGCCCACAACCAGCCGAACAGCCACGTCCCGCCCAGCCCAACCGCCAGGATTTTCCAAACCCGCGACGGGTCGATGACCTGCATGACGATGGACAGGGCCAGCAGCAGGGGCAGCAGCCAGTGGTTCAACCGCATTCGCGCGCGCATGGGGCGATTATAGTACAGTAGGACAGGTCTCTGACCTGCCTGCTTGCGTTTGGGTTCGGACAGGTCAAAGACCTGTCCCACGCTGCAATGGTTTTGCAATAATCCAGGCGGGATATTTTAAGATTAATCACCCCTTCGTCCTCTTGAACTGACTTTCCAATTGTGCTAGAATGACAATCGACATCCCAACAGGTAGGGGGTCGGCGAACCACAATCGCCAGATGTGGCGGTAACAAATGTTCTAATATTGGAGTCACTATGCGTTGTCCGTATTGCCAGAACGACGAGTCTAGAGTCGTCGATACTACTCACGACAGTCACGGCGGCATTCGCCGTCGGCGGGAATGCCAGAAGTGCAGCCAGCGCTTCAGTTCCTATGAACGCCCCATTCTCTCGACCCCGCTCATCATCAAACAGGATGGAACCCGCGAAGAATTCGACCGCGAAAAACTCTCGCGCGGCATCCGTATTTCGTGCGCCAAACGGCCTGTTTCAGCGGCGGACACTGAACGCCTGGTGGGCCAGGTCGAATCGGAACTGCAAAAGATGGGAAAATCCGAAGTCTCCTCGCGCGTCATCGGGGATATGGTCATCAACGGGCTGAAAAACCTCGACCATATCGCCTACATCCGCTATGCAATTGTCTACCTGCGGCTGGACGATTTGCACGCCCTGCGGACTGAAATCGACCAACTGCTCGAAAGTTAGCCCCCTTTTTCAAAAGCCCTTCTCACTCCAAATTTTATATACAGGAGCAATCCCATGGTAGCCAGTGCCGTATCACCCAAGACGGGCATTTTGCCCACCCCACCCCTTCCGGCCGATTTGCCAAAAATTGAATTGACCGAAAACGCCCGCCAGGTGCTCATCCGCCGCTATGTGCGGCGCGGCGACGACGGCAAGCCGGTCGAAACGGTGGAGGAAATGTTCTGGCGCGTTGCCTGGCATGTCGCCCAAGCCGAAACCACCTGGGGGGGTAATGCAGAACAACGCGCCCGTGAATTTTATGTATTACTGACCAGCAAGAAGTTCTTCCCCAACTCACCCACATTTACCGGAGCGGGCACGCCGCTTGGACAACTGGCCGCCTGCTTCGTGCTGCCGATTTCCGACGACATGGGCCGCGACCCGGCCGGCATCTTCCAATCGCTGCGCGACGCCGCGCTGATTCAGCAGACCGGCGGCGGCAACGGATTCTCCTTCTCGCGCCTGCGCCCCAAGGGCGGCCTCGTCAAATCGTCCGCCGGGCAGGCCACCGGCCCAGTCGGCTTCCTGCGGGTCTACGACCATGCCTTCGGCGAGATTGCGCAGGGCGGCTGCCTGCTCCCTGAAACGCTGGTCTTCACATCCAGGGGGCTGTTGCGCCTGGACGAACTCGCGGACACCGAGACGCCCGGCTGGCAGGAACACGGCCTGGAAGTGGCCACCGACCAGGGCTGGCGCGTTTCGCCGCGCTCGTTCAACAACGGCGTCGCCCCCATCCTGCGCGTACATACCCGTCACGGCCTGAGCCTGGCAGGCACCTTCGAGCATCGCGTCAAAGTAATGACCGATAACGGCCCGGAGTGGCGGCAACTGCAAGAACTGCGCAAAGGGGACTGGATTCTGGTTCAAACGGGCCAGCATCGCGGAACCTTACAGGCCCTGCGCCAACCGGCACGGGTTCACGGCAGCCAGAACTGGCCCGCTATGCCCGCAATCTTGGATGAGGAACTGGCGTTCTTTATCGGGTACCTCACTGGCGATGGTTTCGTCGCGGCGCGGGAAGGCGATAACCGGGTGGGGGTCAGCATTTCGCACGAATCGTACTTGATGAAAGAAATGCCGGCCCTTTTGGAACGCTTATTTGGCGTCAAGGCAAACCGCCAGCAAAAAGAACAAGACCGCTCAATAACGCTGGTCTTGGACAACCGTGCCGTCAAAGAGTTCCTGTTGATGAACGGTCTCGGCAAAGGACGCAGCCGTCAGGCTGCCATCCCTCGCCTGATTCGACAATCGCCGCCCGACGTGGTCGGCGCGTACCTGCGTGGCCTGTTCGAGGCCGATGGCGGGCTGAGTCACGGCTATCCTGACCTGACCACCACCTCGCCCCGGCTGGCCGAAGAAGTTGCTACCCTGCTGGTTGGCCTGGGTTGCCCGGCGCGCGTGCGTTCCATGTCGCCAGGGGCAAACCACTATGGCACGGCCTCCATTTACCATGTCCGTATCGAAAGCGCGCGCGGCCTGCAAGCCTGGCGCGAGAAAATCGGCTGCGACCCGCGTTCCCGCTTTGCCGCCTGCATGGCCTGGCAAAGCGACCTGCGCCGCGAAAGCACATACATCCTGCCCAAACCCCGCTACTGGCTGCAACCTGTCCTGGACGCCATCACGCTCGAACAGGTCGACCGCCAGGGACGCGGCCTGGGGCGCAAATTCCGCAGTTCGAATCCGGCTTTGCGTCGTTCCATTTTGCGCTATCTGCGCGACGACCGTAGTTTCACGATGTCGGCCTTCGAAATGCTTGCCGATGAGTATCCTGAATTTGCGGAACACGCCATCGACCCCAACGGATTGTGGTTTGTGCAAGTCGTGGGCGTCGAACCGGCTGGCGAGGCCCTCACGCTCGATCTGGAAGTAAATGATAATCATACCTACCTGGCGTATGGCATGGTCACGCACAACACCCGGCGCGGCGCCAATATGGGCGTGCTGCGCGTCGACCACCCGGATGTGGAAGATTTCATTACCTGCAAGACCGACGAAAACGCCATCACCAACTTCAACATCTCGGTCGGCATCACCGACGCCTTCATGCAGGCCGTCAAAGACGACGCCGACTGGGACCTGGTCTTCCCCGACATCTCCGCGCCGGAATACCGCAGTTTTCGCGGCACGCTGGAACAGGCCCGCGAGCAGGGCATCCCGATTCGCAAGTACAAAACCGTCCGCGCCCGCGCGTTGTTCGACAAAATCGTCCAGCAGGCCCACCACAACGGCGAGCCGGGCGTCCTGTTCCTGGATGCCGCCAACCGCCAGAACCCGGTACCGCATTTGTATCCGCTCGAGTCGACCAACCCGTGTTTTGTCGGCGCGACGCGCATTGCAACAGATTTAGGGTTGCTGACAATCCAGGAACTGGCGGATACCCAGGCCGATTTCCTGGTTGCCACCGACCTGCGCGCTCCATTCGGCGGGGTTGGGCAGGCGCTCGCAAACACTGGCCTTGCCTACCGGGCTTCTTCGCCAGCCTGGAAAACACGGGAAAACGTTCCGGTGCTGAAACTGACAACCAGGCATGGCTACAGCGTAACCGCCACCCCTGACCACAAGTTTTTGACGGCAGGGCGTGGTTATGTCGAACTTGGGCAGTTGAAAACGGGCGATGTCGTGTTGCTCCAATCCGGCCAGGGTGTCTGGAGCCGGGCCAGTCAATTGCCAAATCTCGAATCTATCAAAGAGAAAATGACTGTCATGGCCCAGGGCGGCGACCATGCTTCCGGTCACGTTGTCACCCGGAAGGATTTCTCCCGACAGTACGCCAGATTGCCTGAAACATGGTCCCACAGTCTGGGAATTGTACTGGGCGCGCTGGTCGGTGACGGCTGGTTAAGCCCGGGGAGCAATTCGCCGGTCGGGATGGTCTTTAGCGAGGCAGACGACGAACTGCTGGGACTGGTGCGCGAACCTTTACGGCAATGGTTTGGGGAAGGTCACCTGCACGAGCGCGGCTCTGTCCGCCAGTTGACGTATGGCCGCCTGCCGTATGAATTTTTCTCAACGCTGGGTGTCTTGCCTGCCCGCGCGCACGAGAAGCGCGTGCCGGCTGCGCTCTGGCAGGCTCCGCGCGAAGCAGTGGTGGGCTTCCTGCAAGGGCTGTTTACGACCGATGGCACGGTTAACCTTTCCGGCCACAAAAAATCCTGTTCCATCCGTCTGTCCAGCGCTTCGCTTGATTTGCTGCGAGAAGTCCAACTCTTGTTGTTGAACTGCGGGATTGTCAGCCGGATTCACAAGCGCCGCGAGGCCGGGATCCGCCAGTTGCCAGACGGCAGGGGCGGCCTGAAAGGGTATGCGACTCATGCAGATTATGAACTGGTGATAGACAAGGCCAACCGGGATACTTTTGTGCGCGAAATCGGCTTTTTGAACGCCGAAAAACAAAACAAAGCGGCGCAATTCATTGCCGGAAAAACGCGCCTTTCCAACGCCGAGGTGTTCCAGACCAGCATCCTATCGATAGAACCCGCCGGGAATGCCGATGTATACGACCTGACCGAATCCCAAACCCATAGCGTCATTGCCAATGGCGTGGTGGCGCACCAATGCGGCGAGCAATGGTTGGGGCCACACGAAAACTGCTGCCTCGGCTCGGTCAACCTGGCTCAGCACCTCGGCCCGGAGGGAACCGTCGATTGGGAGACCCTGCGCCAGAGCGTGGTGCTTTCGACCCGCTTCCTCGATGACGTGGTCGAGGCCAACGCCTACGTCCCGGCAGTGCCGCATCTCAAGGAAGCCGCCCATCGCGCCCGGCGCATTGGCCTGGGCATCATGGGCCTGGCCGACCTGATGTACCACGTTGGCGCGCGCTACGGTTCGCCCGAAGGCCAGGAGTTCGCCGCCCAGGTGATGGAATTCGTCCGCTACCATGCCATGCAGACCTCGATTGAGATGGCGCGCGAGCGCGGGGCCTTCCCCGCTATCGAAGGTTCGATTTACGACCCCAACAATTTACGCTGGACTCCGCCTCAGCCTTTGTCGCCGTACCGAGGGAACTGGGGCCGCCCGAAGGTGGATTGGAAGTCCGTCGTCAGCGGAATCAAACAGCACGGCATCCGCAACGCCGCCCAGACCACCGTCGCCCCGACCGGGACAATTGCAACCGTCGCCGGGTGCGAAGGCTACGGCTGCGAACCAGTCTTCGCGCTGGCCTACATTCGGCATGTCAACGACAACGGCAAAGACCTGAAACTGACCTACGGCTCGCCCTCCTTCGAGAAGGCGCTCGCCAGCGCGGGCATCGACTCGCAGTCGCGCCAGGAAATTTTCGAGGAAGTGATGAAGCACGGCACCTGCCAGGATGTATCCGCCGTGCCGGAGACCATCCGCGAAATCTTCGTCACCGCCGGGGATGTGACCGCCGAGGAACACGTCCGCATGGCGGGCGCATTGCAGGCTTTTGTCGATAATTCCATCTCGAAAACGATTAACTTCCCCGAAGGCGCGACCGAAGCGGATGTGGCAACGGCCTATCTGCTGGCCTGGGAACTGGGCGCGAAGGGCATTACCGTCTATGTGACCGGCAGCCGCGACAAGGTGGTGCTGGAAACGCACGCCACCGCCAGCAAGAAGGAACCCGCGCCCGAAAGGCCGCCTGTCCTGAGCAAGGGCGAAGGGCTGCCCGTGTCGCCCCAGCAAAAACTCATCTGGCACGAGACCAAAAAGCCGCGCCCGCGCGCCCTGAACGGCTGCACCTTCACGGTCGAGACGCCGCTCGGCAAGGCCTTCGTAACCGTCAACGAAAACGGCGGCACGCAGCCTTTCGAGGTCTTTATCAACACATCCAAAGCCGGTTCGGATACAGCCGCGGTTTCAGAAGCCATCGGACGCCTGATTTCGTACATCCTGCGCCTGGCCTCGCCCATCGCCCCGGTCGACCGCCTGCGCGAGATTGTGACCCAGTTGAGCGGCATCGGCGGCGGACGCTCGCTCGGCTTTGGCCCGCACCGCGTGCGCTCGCTGCCCGACGGGGTGGGACAGGTGCTGGACGAGTACCTGCGCAACCGCGACGGCGAACCGCCCGCCCACGAGCTGGTCACTTCTCCCACCGGAAAGGTCCAGAGCGGGAGCGGGGGCAGCCCCCTTAACGGGGGCAACGGCCACCACGGGGCCCTGGCCGCCCAGCCGATGATGAAAATTGGCGACCTTTGCCCCGAATGCGGCGAAGCGGCGGTGGTCAACGAGGAAGGCTGCAGAAAGTGCTACGCCTGTGGGTTTAGCGAGTGTTGAACCAGAAACAGGACCCTTGCGGATGTGGTGAAATTCCGCAAGGGTTTTTTGTTTTGGCTCATGTTCAAAACAAGTGATTGGGTAAAATATGTGGCATAGATTTCCGAATCGTCGAATCAATGTCTACTCTATAATCCCAAAGTCTGATACTCCATCCGATGGCGATGATAGCGGCCTTCGGTGAAGGTTTGGGTGATGGTAAAGCCGAATTTGGTATAGAGGCCCATTGCGGCGGAGTTGTCGGTTTCTACGCTGATGGCGACGGAGGTGTAGCCAGCGGCACGGGCAGATTCGACGAAGGCAGCGAGGATGGACTTGCCGAGGCCCTGTCCGCGCGCCTGGGGGGCGACGCCGATGTAGGTCAGTTCGATTTGTCCGGGCTGGAGGGTGTTGGCGTCAGAAGCAGAGAGAATGGATTGGGCGAGTTGGAGCAAGATGCCAGGGCGGGTAAAGGCGAGGCGCAGCATTTGCCCGGCAAACCAGGGGAGGGGGGAACGCAGGCGGGCATTGAGGGAGGATGGGTTGGGGGAGCCGAGGCAGTAGGCCAGTATGCAGTTATCAGTAATCGGTGAGCAGTTGTCAGTGTTCAGTGGTTGGTCATTCGTGATTTGTAATTCGTGAGGGGCCGCGGATGAAGCAACGAAGGCGATAACGGAGGGGTCGGTTTGGGCGCGTTGGTAGTAGCGCAGGACGAAGGGTTGGCCCAGGTCGGTCAGCAGGGTGGGCATGGTGGCGCAGTGCAGGCCGGCGAGGGCGGGGAGGCGGGAGGCGGGGAGGCGGGAGAGGGGAGTGATTTCAGTCATCAGTGACCAGTATCCAGTGACCAGTATCCAGTATCCAGTATCCAGTATCCAGTATCCAGTATCCAGTATCCAGTGACCAGTATCCAGTTTTTGGTGGCTCTCCTCAGGTTTTCGGGAGTTCAAGACTGCGCGTAAAACCTTCGTACACGGATTTCATGGAAGACTCCACTGAAAAAAAAGTAATTAAACACAACCCCGCCCAGTTCGCGGGGCAAGCGGACACAAAGCACACGAAGGATTCTTGAGAAACTAATTTGAAATCTTAAAATTTTTCGCAAAAAACATGACGAAATTTG
>DAOTZM010000144.1:0-14217 GCA_034434035.1 Anaerolineales bacterium | reverse complement strand
GATTGAGGGGATCGAAACAAAATATATAAAGTAAGGATTTTTAATCCAAGGTCTTGTTACAGCCCCCATTCCCCGATTGAGGGGATCGAAACATTGAAGATGTCATTTCGCCGTGACCGGGGGACTGAAAGTTACAGCCCCCCTTCCCCGATTGAGGGGATCGAAACTAAACTCTTTCTGCCTCACAGCCGGTCCTTGCGAGGGTTACAGCCCCCCTTCCCCGATGGAGGGGATCGAAACGAATACCGCCTCTTCATGTTGTTGTAAACGTCTCAATGGCAAAGGGTCTGGAGCGGGTGGGCTGATTCGTATCTGGATAAAAGACGTCCGATGCTGGCCGAAAGCGCCAATGACTTTCCCGGCGCTGGGTGTCCCACCTGGCTGCGCCCTGTTGGAGAAATGACCAGGAAGCTGCTTTATTATTGTACCCACCGCTGCGCATCTCGCACTGGAAAAAGAAAAGGACGGCCACGAAAGCCGCCCTACCTGATTACTGAACACTGGAAACTGAAAACTGAAAACTAAAAACTGAAAACTGGAAACTGGATACTGAACACTGGATACTGAACACTGGATACTGAACACTGCCCTACTGAACAATCCCCAACTCCCTGCCCGCCTTTCCGATAATCCCCATCGCGCGCTGGATTTCATCGTCCTCGTGCGAGGCCAGGACGGTGGCGCGCAGGCGCGAAAGTCCCTCCGGCACGGCCGGCGAAACCACCGGCAGCACGAACACATCGTTGCGCTGGCAGGCCTGGGTCAGGGCAAAGGCGCGCTCATCGGTGCCGCACAGCACCGGCACAATCGCGGTCGAGGTCAGCATGGTGTCGAAGCCCATCCCTTTCAGGCCATTGATGAATAAATCGGTATTATGATTCAGCTTTTCGATGCGCCACGGCTCATCCAGGATGACTTTGAAGGCTTCGTTGGCCGCCGCCGCCTGGCCGGGCGGCAGCGCCGCCGAGAAAATGTAGGCCCGCGAACCGTGCCGCAGGAATTCGATTAATTCCTTTTTCCCGGCCACATACCCGCCCGCCGAGGGAATGGTCTTGGAGAGCGTCCCCATCTTGATATCGACGCTGCCCCACAGGTCGAAATGCTCCTCGATGCCGCGCCCGGTCTTGCCCAGCACGCCCACCGAATGGGCCTCGTCCATCATCAGGTAGGCGCCATGTTTGCGGCACAGTTCCACCATCCTGGGCAGGTCAATCACATCGCCGTCCATGCTGAAGACCGCGTCGGCCACCACCAGTTTGGCCGCGCCCTCCGGCACCTGCTGCAAACGATGCTCCAGGTCGGCCATGTCGTTGTGCTTGAAGCGCCGGAACTCCGCGCCCGACATCAGGCAGCCATCCACAATCGAAGCGTGATTGAGTTTGTCCGACAGGACATAATCGCCGCGCCCCATCAGGGTCGAAATCACCGTCAGGTTGGTGGCGTAGCCCGAAGTGTACGTCACCGCGTCCTCGGCGCGTTTGAAATCGGCAATTGTCTCCTCCAGTTCGCGGTGGATGGTCAGCGAACCGGCCAGGGTGCGCACGCCGTGCGTCCCGGTGCCGTATTTGTCGATGGCGCGTTTGGCGGCCTCGTTGATGCGCGGGTGTCCCACCAGCCCCAGGTAGCTGTAAGAAGCGTACATGCCCATCTCGCGCCCGTTCACAATCACCTTCGAGCCGCCCAGCACTTCCTGCACCGGCTGGTTGTAAAAGTAAAAGTCGTGGTCGCGCATGGCCTGGGCGCGCTGTTTCAGCACCGCAATGCGCCGCGAGACCGAATCCCCGTTGGAAAAATCCATAGCAAACTCCTTAAAAGTGGATGGTAACGTCCCGAAGGTTCATTTGCGCAACTTGAATCACTTTCAACAACCTGCGGGACGGTTTCGTATCGCAAACTTCATGAAAAGAATGACGCAATTGTAGCGCAAGATGTCATCTTGCGCTACAATAACCGCCCGATGACTCAACTCCTGCCCGCCACCCCCGAAAACATCGCCCGCGCCGCCCAGGTTATTCAAAACGGCGGCCTGGTTGCCTTCCCAACCGAGACGGTCTACGGGCTGGGCGCGAATGCTTTGGATGTACATGCCCTGGCTGGGATATTCACCGCCAAAGGCCGGCCGACCGCCGACCCGCTCATCGTCCATTTAAGCGGGGTGGAGCAGGCCCCGCTGGTTGCGCATTCCGTACCCGAGACCGCTTCCCGGCTGATGCAGGCCTTCTGGCCCGGGCCGCTCACGCTCATCCTGCCCAGGCAGCCCGCCGTGCCAGATTTGGTCACCTCCGGGCTGGAGACGGTGGCCGTTAGGATACCCAATCACCCCGTTGCGCTGGCGCTGCTGCAGGCGGCGGGGCTGCCCATTGCCGCGCCCTCGGCCAACCGCTTCGGGCATACCAGCCCGACGACCGCCCAACACGTCTGGCACGACCTGCGCGGACGTATTGACATCATCCTGGATGGCGGGTCAACCACGATTGGGGTCGAATCGACCGTCCTCGACATCTCCACCGTCCCGGCGCGGATTCTGCGCCCGGGCGGGGTGACGCGCGAGATGCTCGAATCGGTCATCGGGCCGGTGACGGTGCTGGGGCAGAAGCGCCAGCCGGAGCAGGGCTTGCCCTCGCCGGGTCTGTTAGAGAAGCACTATGCCCCTCGGGCCGAGATGATTCTTTTCACGGGGGAATATGCCGGGGATGCGTTAACTGCTTATTTGGCGGAACAAAGGCTCGTGCGCAAGGTCGGCGTGCTTGCGGCGGATGAAGATGCCGGGGCGTTGGAACAATCTGGCGCGGTGGTCTATCGCCTGGGTTCCGACTTAAACAGCATTGCCCGCCACATTTACGCCGGAATGCGCTGGCTGGACGGGCAAGGCGTGGACCTGATTTTGTGCCGTGATTATGGCGAGAGCGGCCTGGGGCTGGCGATAAACGACAGGTTGACGCGGGCGGCAAGCCGGGTAGCGCGGGATTAATCCCGCGTTACATTAACAAAATTTGCAGCCGCGCCGTTCCGCCTCCACAATCGCCTGGTCGGAACTCCAGAAGAAGTTTTCCTCCCCAATTTCATCCAACAATCCGCCGCGCTCCAGCATGGCGCGCGCGTTTTCGTGGACGCCCGCGAACATGAGCGTGCCGCCCTGTTTGCGCAGGCGTTTGTAAAGCGCGCGGATGGCCTCCAGGCCGGAGGTGTCGAGGTTGGAGACGCCGCGCATGGAGAGGATCAGGGCATGGGTATCGCCCAGGTTGTTGAAGGCTTCGTTGAAGTTGCCGGTGGCGGCGAAGAAGAGCGGCCCGGTGATGAAGGCCACCCGCACATGGCGGCAGCTGCCGCTGGTCTGGATGCCGCGCTGGGCCAGTTTTTGCGGGTCGATTTCCTGGATGTCGATGTCGAGGCTGGAGAGTTCGTTCAGGAAGATGGCCGCCGAGATGAGCGTGCCGATGAGGATGGCCTGGGTCAGGTCGAGGGTCACGGTGGCGAGCATGGTGATGACGAAGGCCAGCATGGCGGTTTTGAAACGTTTGCCGAACATGAAGCGGATGGCGTGCCACTCGTTCATGCGCGCGGCGGTGACCATCAGGACGCCCGCCAGCGCGGCCAGCGGAATGTGCGCCATGGCCGGAGCGAGCAGGAACATGGAGAGCAGCAGCCCGATGGCGTGGATAATGCTGACCAGGCGGGTCTGCCCGCCCGATTTGATGCCGACGCTGGTGCGGGCGATGGCGGCGGTGGCCGGGACGCCGCCGAAGAAGGGGATGAGCATATTGCCGAGTCCCTGGCCGATGAGTTCCTGGTTGGCTTGCAGGCGGATGCCGGTCATGTTGGAGGCGACCGCGCCGCACAGCAGGCTTTCCACCGCGCCGAGGGCGGTGATGGCCAGGGCCGGGGCGATGAAATCCGTCAGGTTTTGCCAGGGGATGTTGGCAAGGTTCAGCCGGTCGGCCAGCAGCAAGGTTTTCGGGATGTCGCCGATGACGGCAACCGGCCAGCCGAACAGGGCGTTGAGCGCCGTTGCCAGGATGATTCCGAGCAGGGAGGCCGGGAAGCGGGCGTTGAGTTTGCGCGGCCAGAACAGCATGGTCAGGATGACGACCCCGCCGATGACGACGGCGCGCCAGTCGGGGATGAACCCACCTTTGAAGTAATGGATGAATTTCAGGGCGGCAGATTCGGCGGCTTCGGTTTTGACGCCCAGGAAGTTGTCGATTTGCCCGATGAAGATGATGAGCGCGATGCCGGAGGTAAAGCCGGTGATGACGGGGGCGGGGATGAAGGCGATGAACCGCCCGAGGCGCAAAATCCCGATGACGAGCAGCAGGAAGCCGGAGAGCAGTCCAGCGATGAAGATGCCCTCCAGCCCGTAGCGCTGGGCCAGGACAATCAGCACGGCGCTCATTGCGCCGGTCGGGCCGGAAATCTGGTAGGGCGCGCCGGAGAGCGCGCCGATGATGATTCCCGATAAAATGGCCGTCACCAGCCCGGCGGCGGCGGTCGCGCCGGAAGCGACGCCAAAGACCAGGGCTAGGGGCAGGGCGACAGCCGCTACCGTTAAGCCTGCCAGCAGTCTTGCTGGAACCTGGCAACGTTATAGCCGCGAAATTCATCGCGGTAGAGTTGGGGGAGACTTCTGCGAGGCATGTTCTTGCTCCAATAAAGAATGTGTTTTTAATGCGCGTGCGCCGGGAGTTTGCTCCCGGTACGCATGCTCCCCCGAGCGCGTGTTTAATTTTCTTTGCGTCGGTTTTTGACCGGCGCAAGGCGGAATTCTATCACAGGTTCGCTGAAACGGTTTGCCTGGGTTGAAGCAACTGCCGCGAGGGTCAGGTCGCTTTTACGCTTTGTTCTCATCCCATTGGGCGTTTGGCCCATCCAGCAAGAGCGCGACTGCGTTGAGAACATTTCGCCCCAAAATGCCAATTGGCTGGTCAATTAACAGGAATTGCCCTTTAAAGCGTTTGCGCAAGAAAACCAATTCCAGCTGAACCATTTCTGCCAGTTGGAGATTCCCATCGAATCCCTGTAGTTCGTAAACTTTATCTGTAACAGGGGTAGCCCCTAGTTTTTCGATGGCTTCACGCGGAAGGAGTGTTACATCTGCGCCACTGTCCATCAGCATGGGTATATCAGAAAGCGAAACGCCAGTTACCGGATGACGCAAGGTCACATGGGCAACTGGCGCAGGAGGGTCGAAACGGTCAGCATCATAGGCTGGCATTGGATGTGTCCTCGCTGATTTCCATCCTAAATTCCCCGGCTTGCGCGGGATTTGCGAGGCGTGGAGTCAACACGCGCGCAGTCTTTTCAACTTGTAAATCAGGCACAATGACATACACTTTTGCTTTTTCTGGCAGGCGAATGCCCATTTTTAGGCGAATTTTTCCTTTTTCGACAACGCCTTCGTAAGTTGTAATGGTCATATCACACCTCGCTTTTCTCAAAAATTATAGCACGAAGGGAATTTCCTGGCGAAGGCAGACCCACAGTAATATATTTTCGCAATTACTGGTGATAACAAAATACTAAATATGTTGACATACTATGTAATACATAGTATAATATGAACATAAGAATAAAAAAGCCTATGGACAATGAACTGCTTCAAAACACCATGCTCGAACTCAGGCGCGGGGTGATTGTGCTGGCGGTGCTGAGTCAACTGGGCGAAGAGCAATACGGCTATTCCCTGCTGAAACTGCTCTCGGACCAGGGACTGGAACTCGACCAGGGCACGCTCTACCCGCTGCTGCGGCGGCTCGAAAGCCAGGGACTGCTCCAATCGGTCTGGAAATTGGAAGAAGCCCGCCCGCGCCGGTACTACGTCATCAGCGATGCGGGGCGCGAACTGCTCCCCCGGCTAAAGGAAGAGTGGAGCAAGATCGTCTCCATGATGGAGAATATGCTGTCGACCAACTCAACAGAGAAATGAAAAATGGAAGTTGATGACAAAAATAAGCTCGAGAAAGGGTTATCTATGAATCTCATTGAACGGTATATTCAGCATGTTGGGCAGCATGTGCCCGAAAAATCACGCGAGGATCTGAAGCGAGAAATCCGCTCACTGATTGAGGATACACTCGAAGACCACAGCCAAAAAGTGGGCCGCCCTGTTGATGAGGGCATGGTGGTGGAAGTTCTCAGGGAATTTGGTCGCCCCGAAAAGATGGCCGCATCATATGTTCCAGAGCGTTACTTGATCAGCCCGCGCATGTTCCCGATTTTCTGGTTGGTGGTCAAAATCGTCGTCTCGGTGCTGTTCGCCATTACACTAGCCAGGATGTTCATAGGCATCGGAAGGGCAGAGGCTGACTTTGTGCAATTAATGATCCAGTTCATTGCCGGGTTGGCAGAGGGAACCATCAGCGCGCTTGGCAATATTGTCCTGGTCTTTGCCGCGTTGCAATACTTTTGGCCGGAATTGGGCAAGGAATTAGACAAGGATGATGACTGGGACCCACGCAAAATGGAAAGGATCGAGGAAAAAGACCAGGTCAGCCGGTTCGAACAGGTTGCCGAAATCACTTTCAGCATCATCGGGCTGGCTTTGTTCAATTTTTTCCCGGAGTTGCTTGGCTTTAGCTTCACCCAAAACGGCGAGTGGATCTCCCTGCCGGCGCTTTCGCCAGCCTTTTTTACCTACCTGCCCTGGATTAACCTGGTGTGGGGCGCGGAAATTATCCTGGTTGTCTTCCTGCTCATCCAGGGAAGATGGCAGACAGCTACCCGCTGGGTTGCGGTGGCTATCAAAGTCATGTCAGTAGGGTTGGCAGGTTTCATGCTGACCGGACCATCCCTGGTTGCGCTCCATGCGCAAGACTTGGTCAACGCTGGTATCGGGTTTAGCTTGAAAAACGCAGAAACGTTGGTTTTGGTATTGGAGCAGGGCATCAAAGGCATTCTGATATTGGTCATCGTTCTGGATGGTTTCGGGATTGTTAAACAGTTATCTCAATTGACCAAACGACCTGAAGCCTGGCCGCCTTTTACAAAAGGAAAATGATGCAGTACCTGATTGGGCCGAAATTGTTCCCCATTTTCCTGCTGGTGCTGAAAATCGTCGGCGCCGTGCTGCTGGTGCTGGCTATCGTTGGGACAGGAATCAAGATTGGCCTGGATGGTTTGAACGGCCAGGAAGCCGCCCAACGGATTGGACGCTACGCGCTGGAGTTCATGAGCGGTATCATTGCGCTGCTGCTCAACTTCTACCCGCGAGTCTTGGGAATCTATTTTTTCTCTGGCGATGTCAGGGTCTTCCTCCCGGCCCTGTCCGAGGCCTTCTTCCGCATGTTGCCGTGGATTAACGTCACCTGGATTTTGGGGATTGGCCTGAACGCCTGGCTGCTGCGCGAGGGGCGCTGGACGCCGCGCGATTGGTCGAGGCCGGCCTGGAACAAAGCGCTGCCGGCGTGCTGGTCAGTATGCTTCACCAGGTCGTGACTATCGCGCTCGCCATCGCCGTCATCGTCGGCGGAATCGAAGTCGTGAAAGGCCTCTACGACCTGCTTATCAAAAACAAAAGCCGCCCGCTGCCGGTGAAATCATCTAATCCGTCAGGCCAGGAATAAAAACAGCGGAGGGAAACCTCCACTGTTTTTATTCCTTCACTATCTTCGCCACTGTTACCCCGTCCCCGCCTTCGCTGGGATGACCCTCCTCGAAGGATGCGACGTAATCGTGGCCTCGGAGCGCGGCGCGCACTTCCTGGCGCAGCACGCCCGTCCCTTTGCCATGAATAATACGCACGAAGGGCATTCCCGCCATGTAGGCTTTTTCGAGGTAGTTTTCGAGCAGGAGGAGGGCGTCTTCGGCGCGCTGGCCGCGCAGGTCCAGTTCCATGCCGGGGGAGGCGGCAAGCGCCGACGATGGACGTTGGACGGTGGACGATGGCTCACTGGTTTTGCGTCGTTTCGTGGTCTGCGGTCTATCGTCTGTGGTCGAATCATCCGTCTTCCGCGCAATCTCTCCTAATTTCGCCCGAATCCGCAGCGGGCCGACCTGCACCTCGGCTTCCGATTCGCTCAGGGAGGTGATGACGCCCTCGCTGCCGAGCGCGCGCAGGATGACCTTCTCGCCCAACTTGAGCGGGGAGGGTGCGCCTGCCGGCACTCTTTCCTCTTTCGTCTTTCTTTCCACTGGCGCAACGGCTTTGGCTTCGACTGCCTCGACCTTTTCTTCCAGTTTTTGCAGGGCGTCCACCGGCTGGCGCAGTTTCTTCATCTCGGCCTTCAGCCGCCCCAGGTTGCGTTTCAGCACTTCCACTTCCAGTTCGGCTTCGGCTTTGGCTTTGGCTATCACATCGCGGCGCTCGTCTTCGATTTTTTCGAGGCGCAGGGCCAGTTCGCGGTTGAGTTCCTCGCTGCGCTGACGGGCTTTTTCGGTCTTTTCGCGCTCACGGCTGGAGCGGTTGCGCTCCTTGCGGATGTCGTCGAGCAGTTTGTCGGTACGCAGCTCGTCGGGGTTGACGGCGTTTCGGGCGGCGGTCACAATGGCTTCGGGGAGTCCGAGGCGGCTGGCAATGGCCAGGGCGTTGGAGCGTCCTGGCAGGCCGATGGTCAACTTGTAGGTGGGACGCAGGGTCGCCACGTCGAATTCCAGCGAGGCATTGACCACGCCTTCGGTGCCATGCGCGAAACTCTTCAGTTCGGGGTAGTGCGTGGCGACGAAGGTTGTGCAGCCGCTCTCCAACAGGTGCTGGAGGATGGCGCGCGCCAGGGCCGCGCCTTCCTGCGGGTCGGTTCCCGCGCCGAGTTCATCGAAAATCACCAGCGCGCGCGGGTCGATTTTCTTCAGGATGCGGATGATGTTGGTGATGTGGCCGCTGAAGGTCGAAAGCGACTGCTCGATGGACTGCTCGTCGCCGATGTCGGCGAACACATCCCGGAATATGCTCAGTTCCGAGCCGCTCTGGGCGGGGATGTGCAGGCCGCTCTGCGCCATCAGGACCAGCAGGCCGACGGTTTTGAGCGAGACGGTCTTGCCGCCGGTGTTGGGGCCGGTGATGACCACCGCGCGCGTGCCGGGGGCCAGGTCGATGTCGTTGGCGACGGCGGTGTTCTGGTCGAGCAGGGGGTGGCGGGCTTTGTAAAGGCGAATCTTCGAGATTCGAGTATTCGATTTTTCGAGTTTCGAGAGTATCGGCTCTGCCGCGCCAATCTCCTCCGCATACTTGGCCTTGGCAAACGCCAGGTCAATTTCGGCCAGGGCGTCCACGCCGGGCAGGATTTCTCCCGCCGCCGCGCCAACCTGCGCCGAGACCTCCGCCAGCACGCGGATGATTTCGTTGCGCTCCGACATCTGCTTCTCGCGGTATTCGTTATTTAGCTCGACGACCGCCAGCGGCTCGACGAACAGGGTTGCCCCGCTGGAGGATTGGTCGTGAACGATGGACTTAATCTGCCCCTTGAATTCGGCCCGCAACGGGATGACGTACCGCCCCTCGCGCTGGGTGATGAGCGTATCTTGCAGCATTGGCACGGTGCTGGAATCGGTGATATAGCGCTGCAGGCGGCTCATCAGGCGTTCGTGGGCAATGCGCAGTTCCTTGCGGATGGAGGCCAGCTTGGGCGAGGCCGAATCGAGCACTTCGCCCCGGTCGCTGATTGTGCGCGAAATGGCATCCACAATGCCGAGGGTCATGGGCAGGGCCAGGGCCAGTTCCGCCAGGCGCGGGTACAAGCAGGGGTGAGTCTCGCGCTCACCCGCGTTATTGGTTTTCGTGGGGCGGGTCTCTAACCTGCCCTGATTGCCCGGTTTCTGGCGTTTTTCGCGTTCCGGTACAGCCTCGGTCGCGCCCTTGCTATATTTTTCGAGCGTTTTCTTGAGTTGGCGGCACGAAATCAGGGTAGATTTGACATCCAGCAGGTCGACCGGCTCCAATACGCCGCCGCGCCGGGCCAGTTCCACTTTTTCGCGGATGTCGTGCGCCCCGCCGATGCCAACATCATGCACCGAGAGCAGGTGACGGGCTTCGGTCGTTTCCTGCAAACGCATGAGGGCCAGGTCGTAGGAAGTGGTTGGCTCGAGGGCGCGCGCCAGTTCTTTGGAGGCAGAAAAGTCGCAGTGAACGGCCAGCCGCTCCAGGACTTTGGGGTATTCGAGGACGTTCAGTGTTTTCGAGTCCATATCAATCTTTCAATGAAAACGGCGCAAAGGTTTATATTTTACACCTTTGCGCCGTTCTATTTTTGGGAGCGTGGATTGCAAAATCTCCTGATTTTGCTCGAAAGTCGGGAGACTTTCGCCCCCACCGCATCTTTACTATTTTTTTAGCAGGATGGTCACTTTGCGATTGGGGTCTTCACCTAT
This sequence comes from Anaerolineales bacterium, assembly GCA_034434035.1. GTDB lineage: Bacteria > Chloroflexota > Anaerolineae > Anaerolineales > Villigracilaceae > UBA5195. Next base: position 3,918 of record DAOTZM010000144.1, on the reverse strand, counting down.
CGATTCGCTGGTGACATCAGGATGGTCGCGCAGTTCCAGGTGGATAATGCGCCGCTCGGCGGAGGACATCGGCTCCAGCACCTGGCGTTTACCGGCGCGGACAGCCTGTTCGGCCATGCGGCGGGCCAGTTGGCGCAGTTGCCGTTCGCGCCGGGCGCGGTAGCCTTCCACATCCACAATGACCTGCACCCATTTATCGGCTTCCTTGCTGACGATGAGCGCCAGGATGTATTGCAGGGCGTTCAGGGTTTCGGCGCGGCGGCCAATCAACACGCTCAAGTCGTCACCGCGAATGTCTATCAGCAAGGGGATTTCGCCATCGGCATCTGCATCACCGTAGCGTGCTGTGACGTGGGCGTTGATTTTCATTTTCGAGAGCAGGTCGCGGGTGGTCTGGGCGGCGAAATTGAGCAGGTGGTCGTCTGTTGTGGCGGGAGCAGGTTCAGAGGGCGTGGCTTGGGGGGCGGATTCTGCCATTGGGTCCGCCTCGGCTGGCTTCAGCGTCAGGCGCACGCGCACCTGGCGGGAGCCAAAGCCCAGGAATCCTTTGGCGCCTTCGTCGAGGATATCCACATCCACCATATCTGGCGAAATTCCCAATTGTTCCACGCCCCGCGCAATGGCTTCTTCTACTGACGGAGCGATGATTTCCAGAGTTGTCCGTTCCATGCGACCTCTTTATTTACCCGATTTTTTGGCAGTCCCGGCGGGCTGTTTCTTGCTGCCAAACACAAACAGGTTGTTCCAATTGACTTTTCCCAAGGCGGCGTATTGCAGAATACCAACAACGTTGCTGGCGATGAAGTACACAGCCAAACCCGAAGCAAAGTTGAGGGAGAAGTAGAACAGCATGAGCGGCATCATGATGCTCATCTGCTGGTTCATCATCGCGGTCTGGTCGTTGGGGCTGGCCGAAGGAGTAATGGTCAGTTTGGTCTGGACGAAGGTCGTCAGCCCGACGATGATAGCAAGCACCGGAATGCCGAAGGCCAGGCCAGGGATGATGACGCGTTCTGGCTGCCCCAAATCCATCCACAGGAACTGGCTATTGATGGGAATGAGCGCGGACAGGCTGGCTTTGGCGGTAACATTTTCGAGCCAGGGGTAGATGCCCCGCACCAGGTCTATCATCTGCATGGGGGTGGCCGAGATGGCGCGCACGATGCTTTGGTAGAAGCCAATCAGGATGGGAAACTGAATCAGGGTCGGCAGGCAGGAGCCGAAGGGGTTGATGCCGCGCTCCTTGTAGATGCGCATTTGCTCCTGAGCCAGTTTCTCCTTATCGTTTTTGTACTTTTCCTGGATTTTCTTCCACTCTTCCGAAGCCATCAACTCTTGCATGGCCGCGCCAGATTTAATCTGCTTGGCCATGATGGGGTGGGTGACAATGCGAATCAGAATGGTGAACAGGATAATCGAAACTCCGAAATTTCCGACGAGCGCGTAGATGAGGAGCAGGATATTCGTGAACGGGTTAACGATGAGTAAGTCCCACATGGTTTTTTTATCCTATTGGGCGGGGGTAAAGGTCCATTTTTTGGCGCCGTTCAGGTCATAAGCAACCATCAAGAACTGCGACCCCATCGGGGCAACGACAATCATTTCATCAACAAGCAGCGGCGTTGTATAGATTTTGTTCTTGTCGAAACTATCTTGCCATTTGGGGACGCCGGATGTATCCAGCGACTGGACGCGCCCCATCTCTGTAACGTAGATGACTTGCTGGTCGACGACAAGCGGGCCCGCTACAATTGAACCTTCTTCGTCCCTGAACCATTTTACCGAGCCGGTTGCTGCATCGATGGCGTAGAATTTTCCGGCTTTTCCGAACACAGTCCCGATATAGAGGGTTCCATCGCTGAATCCGGGCGTTCCCCAGATGCTGCCTTCCAGCGGCCTGACCCAATTGGTGTTTCCGCTGGAAGCGTCGATGGCATACAGGTTGCCGTACAGCGTGCCAACGTATAGTGCGCCCTCTACAATTGCCGGAGAGCCGATGACGCCATTGTCTAGTTCTTTTTCCCAGACGGTTGCCCCGGAGTCGATGTCAATTGCGTATAGCATGTGGTCGAGCGTGGCAAGATAGATATAGTTTCCATCGCTAACGGGTGTTGTCCACAGGGCGTGCTTGGAGAGATTCTTTTCCCAGCGTTGGCTGCCTGCGGTATCGAAAGAATAGAGTGCGCCGTTTCCTGAGGGCGCAAAAATTGCCTCGCCCACGACTAAGGCCCCGCCCAGCCAGGGCTTGTCGGTCTCGAAAGACCAGCGGATGTTGCCTGTAGAAGCGTCAGCGGCGTAGAGAGCGTGTCCACTCGATGCCGCGCTTCCAACTACAAACATGCCGTTCGTCGTGAGCGCGGGGGGGGCGTAAAAGCTCATTTCTGCGTTATATTCCGATGGGAATCGCAGGGGGGAGATTTTTCCGGAGATGTTGGCAGTGGCTTCGGTCCCACTTTGGGCCTGCACAACGTAGACATGGCTGTTGCTGGCGAGATATATCAATTCCCCATCGGTCGAAACCCCCGGCCAGTTGGTGGCGGGCGGCGCGCCGCAAGCGCTCAACAAAACTGTCAGTATTGTCAGCAGTGCAAATAAGAACAAGCGGTTGAACTTCATTGAAACTCCTAAGGGACGGGGTCTACCCCGCCTGGATTGAACGGGTTGCAGCGGAAGATGCGCCAGATTGCCATAACCCCGCCCTTGAGCGCGCCATATTTATAGATTGCCTGGTAGCCGTAATGAGAGCAGGACGGGTAAAACCGGCAGGTGTTGGGCGGCATGGCCTTCGAGAGGGTCATCTGGTACAGTCGAATTAGCGCCAGCAGCGGGATGCGCGGCCAGTTCCAGATACTGCGGGGCAGGTTACGCAGGGCCGGCTCATTTGGGTATTCGTTGGGCAAGTAATGGTCAGCGCACATCGCCGGGTGTTTCTTTCGATAAGCCTGCCCGTCGCAAAAGTCCCTGCACGGCGGTTTTGACATCCTGGAAGTGGGCCTGGAGCAGGGGAGCGCGGGCAATCAGGAGGATGTCCCAACCAGCGGGGACGGTTGGAAAGACAGGGCGCATTGATTCACGCAAGAGGCGCTTGGCCCGGTTTCTTTGCACTGCCCCGCCCATCGAACGGCTTGCGCTTACGCCAACCCGTGTTAAATCTTCTTCCGAGCGGCAAGCTGCCAGCACAACAAGCGGGTGCGCGTAAGATTTTCCTTCACTTCGCACCCGCTTGAAATCGGTGGACCGGGTCAGGCGAAAGCGACGCTTCACCGGTGACTCGCGCATCAGGACTGGCGAGCATATTGGAGCAAGATGCTCCGCAACTCTTTACCAGCGAACCCGTTTAACGTGATTATTGGACTTCACCGTCAGTTTATAGCGCCCACGCTGGCGGCGGCGGCGCAAGACTTCGCGCCCGTCGGCGGTGGAGTTGCGCGAACGAAAGCCGTGGACGCGAACCCGGCGGCGGATTTTAGGTTGATATGTACGCTTGGTGGCCATTCTTTTTTACCTCATTATGCTGAAGATGATACCGCTTGCTTGCGATTTAATACAACTCACCGGAAATGCTTCTTATGGAAATCTTACCCTGGTGGGTGTTTCCGGTCAGCGGCATGGACAAAACAAAAATCATGCCGTTCAACGACTTGAGCGGCACACCATTATACCGTAATGTTATGGAATCTCAAAGGAATTTTTGCGCATCCAGGTTTAAACCCTCTTGATAAATCCAACATGGACGGCTATAATCCTATTTACAGTGTTCAATCCCTTGTAATCAATGAAGCCAGGTCGAAGCCCAAACACTGGTTGACGGAATCGGTTTTCTGCTGTAAAATCGCTGTCGCTCTAAAAATGGAATGGGCCCATAGCGCAGTTGGGAGCGCGTCTCAATGGCATTGAGAAGGCCGAGGGTTCGAATCC
>DAOTZM010000143.1:0-38008 GCA_034434035.1 Anaerolineales bacterium | reverse complement strand
CAGGCTCGACAACCGGCGGCGGCGTGACCGGCGGCAGGGCGCCGTAGAGTTGGTTGAAGGCGTCGTAACCGTTTTTCATCAGGTTGCCGTAATAGGCGGCCTGGCCCGAACCGTTATAGACGGTGGCAAAAGCAGTGAAATCCTTGCGGCGCAGGTGGCCGACCGCCCCGCCGCCCGGCAGGACGTTGTTGACGAAGTCGAAAAAGCCAATCACCTGGTCGCGGTCGCTGCGGGTGAATGCAGTGAACATATCCTGCACCGAGGCGTAGCCAATTACCGCAGAGTTGAATCCCATAATCTGCGGCGCGCCCATGCTGATGGAGTTCTTGGCGGCGGTGTCATCGAGATTACAGGCAAACTGGAAGACATCCCATTCGCGGGACTGGCTGCCGTGAAAATCCATCCATGCGCCGGAGGGGGTGGCGCGGAAGCGGTGACCTTCCCAGCGCCGGTTGGCGTCGAAGGTGAAATGCTGGTTGAATTTGGCGAGGTTGTTTTTGCCCCAGTAGTTGTAGAACAGGTGATTCTCGAAACGAATCAAGAGCCGTCCATCGGGGCCGAAGGCCTGCCCACCCGATTCAATCGCCAGCACCGAGACGGCCACGCCCGGCTCGATACCGAGTTTGTTGGAGAGGGCGCTGAGCAGGCCGCCGTAGCGGTTCCAGATGTCGGCCATCAGGCGATGGGTCGCGCCCTGGCTGGCAGAGGGGGTCAGGCGGCGGTTGGCAAGCGCGGGGGTGGGGACGTTCTCCAGACCGTCGGCGACCGAGGAGCGGGTGCGATTAATGACAACGGGAGCAGGCTCCGGCGAGGTCGGACCGGGTTCGGGTTCTGGACTTGGCTCTGGCGCGGGGGGCGTGACCGGGGCCGGGGAAACGACCGGCGCGGCCTCCACAAACCAGGCAGCGCAATACCCTTCGATGCCCAGCGGGGCGCGGACGCGCAGCCACTGGTCGAAGACGCCAACTTTGGGGCGGGCGGTGGCCTCGGCTTCGATGACTTTCAGGAAGGTGTTGGGGTACTCAATGGAGAGGGTGTTGGAGTTGGCGGTGGCGGCGGAACGGATGCGCAGGCCGGAGACGGCTTCGGCCTTGACGCGCACATAAAAACCGCCATCGGCGGGGGCGCTGGCCGGGGGAACTTCGACGCTTGCGCCGGTTTCGAGGCACTCGTACCATACGGCGGCAGTGATGGCGCGTTTGAGTTCTTTGCCGTGGCTGTAACGCGCCATGAGCGACACGTCTTTGCCGTCTTCGGTGGGGAAGGGCCAGGGGTCGAGGACGAGGAAGTCTTTGCCCGCTTTTTGGTAGGCGACCACCCAGTGGGTTTGCAACCCGGCACGCGGGGAACTGTCTACTTCGAGAAGGACCGGCTGTCCGGCGGCGATGGAATTGCCGATGGCGCCGATGGGGGCGTCGGTGTCGCGGCAGGTGATGATGCTTTTGAAGCGCACTTTGGGGTAGATGTTGCTGACGGCGGCCCAGACGATGGCGTCCTGGATGAAGCCGCCGCGCTGTTTGAGTTTTTCGTTAAGGGTTTGCGGGGTTTCAGGGCAGCCAAACCCGCTCAGGTGGATGGCAACGCTGGTGAGAGCGCAGCCAAATTCGCCGATGGTGGATGTACTGCTAAATCCGAGCCGGGCGCTTTTCCAGCGCGGGTCTTGTTGGGAGAGTCGGACGAGGTTGAATGTCATGCGCGGCCTCCATGTTTGCAGGAATCGGACAAGTTGATTCCATTATGCCACATTTTGAGAACGGAGAGGAACGGAAAAACGGATGTGACAACGGATGTGACAACGGATGAACCCCGCTGGAAGGCGCGGGGCAAGTCGGAGAAACGGATGTGACAACGGATGAACCCCGCTGGAAGGCGCGGGGCAAGTCGGAGAAACGGAGGGGAAACGGAAAAGCGGATGAGGAGCGGATGCGACAACGGAGGAAGCGGAAAAACGGATGGGGAGCGTAACAAAAACAACCCAAAGACACAACAACGCAAAGGAAAACTCAAATCCTTTGCGCCTCGGCGTCTTTGGATGGGAAAAATGACGCAGGAATCTACGCCAGCACAACAAACCCCAACGGCGGCAGGGTGAGCGCACCTGTTTCGGAGATGGCGGGTTGCCCGTAAAGGGTGGACAGGGCGCGGGCGCCAGCCTGAATCAAGACGTGCGTGGGCAGGGTTTGCTCCTGCTCTGAGAAATTGGCAAACACCAGGGCGCGCTGGCCCGCAAAACGGCGCTCGAAGCCCAGGACGTGGAGATTTTCGGTCTCTAAAATGCGCAGTTCGCCGCCAGAAAAGACTTCGTTTCCTTTACGGAGGTCGATGAGCCGCTGCAAACCTTCAAAAACGCGTCCTTCGATGGACTGGGGGTCGTGGCGGCGGACGTATTTCTTCCAGTCCGCGCGCAGGCGATGCACCCAGCGGCTGTCGTGGGCTTTGGATGAGTCATCCCGGTAAGAATAGTCGTTGAGCGCGCCGATTTCATCGCCCAGGTAGAGCAGCGGGATGCCGCCAACGGTCAGGATGATGCCGTGCAGGAGCAGGATGCGGCGAATGGCAAGTTCCACATCGGCGGGGCCTTCCTCGTTGAGGGCCTTTTCCAGCCCGGCCAGCGAGGCGCAGGTTCCGCTGATGCGGCAATCGCCGGTCTTCGGGTTTTCCTGGAAAGGCAGACCGCGCGCAAAACTGCCGGGGAAGCGCCCGCGATAGAATTCATTGAGGAAGCGGCGATGGTCGAAGCCGTTGACGCCCAAAATGGCCGCATCTTCATCGGCGAAAGTCCAGCCGATGTCGTCATGGCAGCGCACATAATTAACCCAGGCGGTATTAGGATGGACTTTGAAGCGGGCCGCCAGGGACTGTGAGAGCAGGCGCACCTTGCGGGTGGCCAACGAATTCCACAAAAGCGCCATAAGCAGCGGGTTGTAAGAGAGCTGGCATTCGGCAGGGTCGATGTAGCGGGCGACTTCATCCGGGTGGACGATGGCTTCGGATTTGAAGAGCAGGGCCGGGGCGGCAATCCGCGCGACGGCGTTGAAGGCGCGAATCAGGGCATGGGCCTGCGGCAGGTTTTCACAACTGGTGCCCATTTCCTTCCAAATAAAAGCCACTGCATCGAGCCGAATGACTTCGACGCCCTGGTTGGCGAGAAAAAGCATTTCGCCGGCCATGCGGTTGAAGGTGGCGGGGTTGGCGTAATTCAAATCCCACTGGTATTTGTGGAAGGTGGTCCAGACCCAGCCCCCAGCCCCCACCCCGCCTTGCGGGGCTTCCCCCGGCCCCCCCTCCCCCAAATTCTGCGAATTTGGGGGAGGGGGGAGGGGGCTGAAGGCGCCGGGGTGTTCATCGGGGAAGATTTCGCGCAGGGTGCGCTCGTATTGGTCGGGCAAGGTTCGGTCGGGGAAGATGAAATACAGTTCACGCGCGTCTTCCTCCCCGGCCAGGGCAGCCTGCGCCCAAGGGTGTTCGTTGGATGTATGGTTGAAGACCAGGTCGGCCACCAGGCTGATTCCGGCGGCGCGCAGGTCGCGGGCGAGGGCCGCCAGTTGTTCCATCGTACCCAGCGGCGGGTGAACTTGCCGGTAGTCGCTGACAGCGTAGCCCCCATCGCTGTCGCCCTCAGGCATTTTGAAGAACGGCATCAGGTGCAGGTAGGTGAGGCCGAGTTCCTGAAAGTAGGGGATTTTGGCGCGCGCGCCTTCCAAGTCGTTGGCAAACAAATCTACATAAATGACACCGCCCAGCATTTGATGGGATTGAAACCAGAGCGGGGCGGCTTCGCGGGACCCATCCAAGGCGCGCAGGTCGGCGGGACGCTCGAACCAGGCGCGCGCCAGGGTAAAGAGCAAGTCTTCCAGATGGTAGAAGAAGTCGTAACGGGTATGGTAGAGATCGTAATACAGGTCGAAAAGCGCAACGAAGCGCGTTTCGAGTCGCTGCCGAAAGGCGCGCCAGGCGGCTGGGTCGGCGGCGATTTCGGCAGCCAGGGCTGATTCGAGACGAGGCAGGAGCCGGCGAAGAGAGCGGGAGGATTCTGACATAGCACCGAGTGATGAATGGTGAATGATGATTGAGCGGCTTATTCTTCCAGGCTAAGCCACATAAATTGATATGGCAAGAGAGAGAAGGAAGCCCGCAGGTGATGGACCTGACCGGTGAGCAGGTCGCGCGCCACGCCGCGCAGGTTGGGCGCGATGGCAATCGCCTGGGGCAAATCGCTCAGGTTTTGCAGAACGAGAACGATTTCACCGGCCAGGACGCGGGTGTAAGCCGCAACCGAAGGATTTTGAATCTCCTCCAGCCAGTTCAGGCTGCCGCGCCCAAAAACGTGAGGCCGCTTGCGGATGGCGAGCATGTGACGCAGGCGATGGAAGAGCGATTGGGGGTCATTCGACTGCGCCGCAACATTGAGCAGGGCCGGGGTGTACCCCCCCTCGGGAAAGGGCGCGTAAGGGAAAACGGGGGAAAAACCTGCACTGGGACTGGCGTCCCACTGCATAGGGGTGCGCACCCCGTTTCGGTCGGGCAGGCTGAGGTTTTCGCCCATGCCAATCTCATCGCCATAATAAAGCACCGGCGAACCGGGCAGGGTCAGGAGCAGCGAATGCGCCAGTTCGATTTTACGCCGGTCGTTACCGAGCAGGGGCGCCAGGCGGCGGCGGATGCCCAGGTTGATTCTCATGCGCGAGTCGGGGGCATATTGCTCCCACATCCATTCGCGCTCTTCGGGCGTGACCATTTCGAGGGTCAGTTCATCGTGATTGCGAAGGAATGTGCACCACTGGCAATTGGCGGGGATGGAAGGCGTGCGCCGCAAAATTTCAACGATATCATCACGGCATCCTTTTTGTAATGCCATGAAGATACGCGGCATGAGCGGGAAGTGGAAACCCATGTGGAATTCGTCGCCCTCGCCAAAGTAAGGCCGCAACTCTTCGGGCCACTGGTTTGCTTCGCACAACAACATGCGCCCCGGGTAATTTGCATCCACAAACGCGCGCAGTTCTTTCAAATAGGCGTGCGTTTCGGGCAGGTTCTCGCAATTCGTTCCTTCGCGCTCGAACAGGTAGGGAACTGCATCGACGCGGAAACCATCCACGCCCAGGTCGAGCCAGAATTTAACAACCGCCAGCATCTCCTGGCGAACGGCGGGATGGTCGTAGTTCAGATCGGGCTGGTGCGCGTAAAAACGATGCCAGTAGTATTGCCCGGCCTGTTCGTCCCACGTCCAGTTGGATGTTTCGGTGTCGAGGAAGATGATGCGGGTTTGGGCGTATTCCTGGCCGGTGTCGCTCCAGACGTAATAATCACGATAGGGAGAATTCTTGTCGGCGCGGGCGGCCTGGAACCAGGGGTGCTGGTCGGATGTGTGATTGAGAACCAGGTCGGTGATGATTCTCATGCCACGCGCATGAACGGCAGCCACCAGTTCCTTGAAGTCTTCCAATACGCCATAATCGGGATGGATATTGCAGAAATCGGCAATATCGTAGCCATCGTCTTTGAGCGGCGAGGGGTAGATTGGCATCAACCACAGGCAATCTACCCCCAGGGTTTGCAGGTAGTCGAGTTTTTGGGTCAGGCCGTTCAGGTCGCCATTGCCGTCGCCGTTGCTGTCGTAGAAGGCGCGCGCATAGACCTGGTAAAAAACCGCGTCTTTGTACCAAAGAATATCACCACGCGGCATATTTCAACCCTTAACCGAGCCAGCCATCATGCCGCGCACAAAGTAACGTTGCAGGGCAAAGAAGACGACGAGCGGGAGTAACATGCTGATAAACGCGCCGGAGGTCAGCAAGTGCCAGTCCTGGCCTTTTTCGCCGACCATGGCCGCCAGCGCGCTGGTCATGACGCGGGTTTTATCACCCAGGAAGACCAGGGCCACCAGGTAATCATTCCACACCCACAAGAACTGGAAGATGGCAAAAGATGCCAGGGCCGGGACAGAGAGCGGCAGGATGAGTTGGGTGAATATGGTGAAGTGTGATGCCCCGTCGATGAAGGCTGCCTCGAGGGTCTCACGCGGCAGTTGGCTGATGTAGTTGAAAAGCAGGTAAATTGCCAACGGCAGGCCAAAACCGGTGTGCGCCAGCCAGATTGCCAGGTAGGTTCCATTCAAGTTCAGGCGGGTGTAATCTTGCAGAATCGGCACGAGCGCAATTTGCAAAGGAACAACCAGCAGGGCCACCACCCCAATAAAGAACATTTTGCGTCCTGGGAAGTTCATCCAGGCAAAGGCATAAGCGGCAAAGGCGGCTATCAGGATGGGAATGATGGTGGCCGGGACGGCGACGGCAATCGAATTAAGGAATGCGCCGCCCAGGTTATTGCCCATGCGCAAGATTTCCTTGCCGTCTGCGCCCTTGAAGCGGATTTCCTGTCCCGAAAGCACGTTTTGATAGTTTTCGAGGGTCAGGTTGGCGTCGAAGCCAACCCAGTGATTTTCGTACACTTCCACCATGCGGGAACGCCTGTTGCCAAACCAGACCAATTTTCGTCCATCGGAAAGGGTTACGCCCTGGCGAAGTTCCTCGAAGGTGGCCTGCGCGCCTTCGATGGTCATGACACCGCTCACATCGACATCGGCAGGCAGCCGAATTTCGCCCACTTTGATATCCGCTTTGTGGGGAAACACGGTCCACCAACCGGTTTTGAAGATATCCTCGCTATTGCGAAAGGAGGTAATAAACACCCCAAACGCTGGCGCAAGCCAAACCAGGCAGATGAGGATAAGCACCAGGTTAATCAGGAAACTGGAGATTCGCTTACTGAGTTTGAAACCGGTAGGAGCAGACATCAGAACGCTCTCCTCTCGCGGAATTGCCGCAAGTTGTAAATCATGACCGGGATAACGGCAATCAGCAGGACAATCGCAATCGCAGAAGCGCGCCCGGCGCTGCCGTAAGTAAATCGCTGGATATAGAACTCGTTGGCGATAACATTGGTGCCGTAGTTGCCGCCAGTCATCACGCGCACAATATCGAACAATTTCAGGCTGAAAATGACAATGGTGGTGGTGACAGTCAGCAGTGTGCCTTGAATGGAGGGGACGATGATTTTGAAAAACACCTGGAACTCATTGGCGCCATCGACCCGCGCGGCTTCGAGAACTTCGCTGGAAATGCCCTTGATGGCCGACGAAATCACCACCATTGCGAAACCGGTTTGCAGCCAAATCATAATGACTATCAGGAAGAAATTGTTCCAGGGCGGCAGTTGCAGCCAGGGCTGCGATTGCCCACCCAGCGCCAGCACAACCGCATTCAACAGGCCAATTTCCGAAATCCCGACCCCTTCGCCTTTGTAGGTGTAGACGAATTTCCAGATAACGCCCGCCCCAACGAAGGAAATCGCCATCGGCATGAAGATAATCGCCTTGTAGACGCTTTCGAACCGGCTTCGGTCGGCCAGCACGGCGATAACCAGCCCCAGCCCAACGCAGAACAGGGTGCCAAATATCATCCAGAGCAGGTTATTGCGAAAGGCTTCGAGCATGATGCGGTCAGTAAGAGCAAAAATGTAATTCTGCAAGCCCACATAGCGCTGACCGGTGGCATCCTTGAGGCTTAAATCAAGGGTGCGCAGGGCGGGCAGGGCCAGGAACCAGAAAAGAATCGCCAGGGCCGGCCCAACAAAGACAAATGGCTGAAGCCGGGAAACCCACTGGGTTGGGAGCTGCTCCACCAGCCAGTTGGAGACAGCATATAAAATGCCTACGCCACCCACGCCCCACAGGATGGCAACCAGCACAATCACCAGTTGCGGCGCGTTGCTGTCGCGCAGGAAGATAAAACCCTGCCAAAGCACCAGGAAGGTGAGAATTGGCACGATTAATGAAACCAGGATACGGCCCAGATTGGCTGCCAGCCAGTAAAAGGGACCATCGGAGAGAACACTTTTTTTCATGTCTGCCGCTCCTTCTGAAATCCAATCGATACAAGTTCTCGTAAATCGAGGTTTCAAACCATTCAGGAACTTGCAAATACTTACTGGAAATAAAGGGAAAGACCCTGAAGATTTCGCTCTTGCTCAGATTGTAAACCTTCAGGGTCTGCGATGTGTTTGGATTATTACTTCGGCCAGGAGGCGTCGATTTCTTTCAGCGCCGTATCCTCGTCGATTGCGCCGGTGACATAGGATGTCATCGACTTCCAGAAGGAGCCTGCGCCTACTTCACCGGGCATCAGGTCCGAACCATCGAAGCGGAACGCTGTAGCATTCTGCAACACTTCCGCCACCTTGCGGCTGACCGGGTCCTGGTACCAATCGAGGCTGGCATCTTTGTGCGGCGAGATGGCGCCACCCGCCTTCACCCAACCTTCCACCGAAGCGCCGGTCGAGAAGTACTGGATGACAGCGCGAACTTCGGGGCGGTCGCTGAACACGGCGTAGATGTCGCCTGCGCCGAGGACGGGTTTGCCGTAAGCCGGGTCGATGGGCGGCAGGTAGAAGAAGTCATAGTCTACGCCTGCTTCGAGACCTTCAGGGAAGAAGGTGGTGATGAAGTTACCCTGCTTGTGCAGCCAGCACTTGGGCGGATTCTCGAACATGGGCTTGGGGGCGTCGCCGAAGGAGGTGGTGGCAATGGATGCGCGTCCGCCATAGACATAGCCATCCTTGAACCAGATGTCAGTCACGTACTTGAGCGCATTGCGGACTTCGGGGGAGTCAAACTGAAGTTCGCCCGTCACCCACTTGTCGTAGTTCTCCAGCGAGGTGGTGCGGAGCATGGTCTCTTCGATCCAGTCCGTCATAGCCCAACCGGTGGCTGCGCCCGATTCGATACCCACGCACCACGGGGCATCACCGTCGGCCACAATTTGATCGCTCAGGGCAATCAGGTCATCCCAGGTTTCGGGGATTTGATAACCGGCTTCGTCGAAGGCCTTCTTGGGGTACCAGACCAGCGATTTGCCGTTGGCGCGCGCCCAAATACCGGCGGTGACGGGGCCGTTCGGGCCTTCCATCGTCCCCATTTCGAGCCAGGCTTCGCTGTAGTTTTGCTTCAGCCAGTCGGGGTTGATGACGGTGCTCAGGTCAACAACGCGGCCTTCTTTGACGAAGTTCGCCAGCAAACCAGGCTGCGGGAAGTCTACGATATCGGGAGCGCTGCCGCCCTCGATCGAGATGCGGATGGATGCTTCGAATTCTTTCGAGCCGGAGTATTGAATATCGATGCCGGTGGCCTGCTCGAAGGCGGCAATCGACTGCTCGAACTTGACGGCGTCGTTATCCACGAAGGGGCCGGCCATCGTGACCACCGTTCCCTTGAACTTGCCTGCATAGGCCTCGGCCAGTTCGGGGCCAGCGGGCGGCAGGTTGGCGGGAACTTCAGCGGCAGGGGCTTCAACTGCCGGGGCTTCGGCTGCCGGGACTTCAGCAGCGGGCTGCTGGGGCTGTTCTGGCGCGGGGGCCGGGGTAGTGGCTCCGCCACCACAGGCGCTCAGAATCATCGAGGCCAGGATGAGCAGGCTGGTCAGGGACCAGAAAATACGATTGGTTTTCATCTTTTTTCTTTCTCCTCTTCTTGTCGTACAGTTGAAAAAGTCGTTTTACTCGGAATACCAGGTGTGAGAAACTTTTTTGCGCGGGAAAAACCACCTCCTTTCAGGCAATGGCGCAGCAAGATTTTCGTAAAATCAACTCGGTTTCCAGGTTAAGGTGTTTCACCGGCGGCGATTGTCCTTGAATCAAATCGAGCAGCACCACGCAGGCTTGTTGCGCCAGCGATTCGGCCGGCAGGTGAACCGTGCTAAGCGGCGGGTCGGAATAATGCGACCAGGGGATGTCGTCGAAACCCATCATCGAAATATCGTCCGGTACGCGCAGGCCCGCCTCGCGGATGGCCGCCTTCGCACCGATGGCGACGTTATCGCTGGCAACGAAGACGGCAGTAAAAGGCGCGCCGCCCTCCAGGAGCGACTTCATGCGCTCGTAGCCGCTTTCGGGGCCAAAATCGGCATACCGAATCAGGTTGGGATTGGGGGAAATGCCCGCGGCAGTCAACGCATCGAGATAGCCCTGGACGCGCTGCGGCGCGGCAGTATATGTCGCCGGGGCATTGGTGATACAGGCAACCTGGCGGTGACCGAGCGCGAGGAGGTGACGAACCGCCTGCTCGGCGGCGGCGCGGTTGTCCACATCCACTGAATACAGGTTCGAGCTTTCCAAGTGTCCCATCAAAACGGCAGGAATTTCGGCCTTTTCCAAAGAAAGCAAAGCCTGGTCATCCATGCGCGGGGTGAGCAAAATCATGCCGTCGATGCGCTTGGCGCGCGCCAGTTCCAGGTAGGCCTGGCTCTGGTGTTCGGCATTGACCTGCTCTATCATCAGGCGCAGGTTTTGGGTTTTGGTTACTTTCAGCAAACCGCTGATAATTTGGGGGAGGAAAGAGTCGCTGGCAATGTGATGCGGACTGCGCGTCATCACCAGCCCAATGGCGCGGGACCGGCGGCTGGCCAGGGTTTGGGCGGCGGAATCGGGCACGTAGCCCAGTTGGGCGGCGGCCTCCAGCACCTTCTGGCGCGTTTCCGGGCTGATTTGAAACCCCTCCACATTGTTCAGCACGAAAGAGACGGTCGTGCGCGAAACGCCCGCAAGATTGGCAACATCCTGGCTGGTAATGCGTTTGGTTTTGACACTCAACACGAGTTTCTCCACAAACTAACGCGAGTTACTAACACGAGTTAATAATACAGCAAATAAAAACGAGAGTCAATACCGAAAATTCCCGCAATCCCGGCTCCGCCCGGAGATAAATCTCCGGGCTACCGGCACAAAGTCCGCTTAAGCGGACTAGATAGCCGGGTTTAGCCGTCTTCAGACGGCTTTGAATGAATAGCCCGGACATTCATGTCCGGGCGGGATGGCGCGAAAATATTTTTCGGTAGGCGCTTCGTGAAATCCGCGCAATCGGTGGACTCTCTCATGGGTTGATTTGATAGACTGTAAACCGGCGGTTGTTGAAGACTTCTTCCAACGCGACGCCGGGACAGGCGCTGATTTGCTCCGGCGGTATCTGGCCGACATTGCCGATTTTCTCGTGGATGGCGATGTAATCCCCTTTCGGCAGGTCCTGGCAGCGGGTGGTCATGAACGAATCGCGGTCGGTGAACAGGCGCATGGTGCGCGGGCGGACGAAGACGATGACCGAGTCGGCAGGGGTTTCGTCGCGGATGAATTCGTACAGGTCGTAACTGAATTCGTCGAAGGGGCCGTTGATTTCGCGGTTGGCCGCCAGGTTGCCCCAGGCCGAATACACGGACGTTGCGAGCGAGAGCAGGAGCAGGATGCCCCAAAAACCGGTCACGGCGCGGGGGGCGAGGGTCTGCCAGCCTGCGGAGAGTCGCTCTGTCGCCAGTTTCATGCCATCGAAGGCAAAAATGAACAGGAAGGGCAGAACCGGGTATATAAAGCGCAATCCCTGGCGCTCGGGCCACAGGATGAACAATCCGAAGGCAGCCAGGCTATAGGCGTGGATGGCGAGGTCGCGCTTCTCGCGCACGAACACGCTGACGAGCAGGAAAACCACCAAAATCGGATAGAAAATCGCGCCAGCCGGGATTCCGTTGAAGGTCCAGGAGGGCAGCCACAGGTAGAACAGGAAGTTTTCCCACAGGCGCGGCAGGTTGAACATGGAGAAGTGACTCAGGTACGAATCCTGCCCGTTGGGGAAACTCCAACCGGCGGCAAAGGCCAGGAAGCCGAACACGACCAGCGGCGGGAGGAAGCGCCGCAGGATGGTTTTCCAGTCCGGCCAATGCTGAATCAGCAGCGCGACGATGAGCGGGACGAAAAGCAGGATACCGTTGGCTCGCAGGAGGGAGGCGGAGAAGATGGTCAGTCCAATCGCCAGACCCAATAAAAAGTCGGGAGACTTTTTACTCCAGCGGTCAATCAACAATACCCCCAGAGTGGAAACGGCCAGGAAGGGGATGTCGGAGAGAATCAGGTCGTTTGCCAGCAGCAGCATGGGGTTAGCGGCCAGGACGCCCGTCAGGAGGAGCGATTCGATCTCCGTCAGGCGGGTTCGGGCGAGCAAAAAGAAAACGACCAGGAACAGGGCGTAGAAGGCGATTCCGACCAGTTTGAGCGCCAGGGCGTGGATGCCAAAAATCGCCACGACCGGCGCGAGCAGCAGCGGGTAGCCCCAGGGGTAGGCAACCGGCCCCGGCGGGTAGGAGGAGTTTTGGACGGTGAAGGCGTTGCGGCGCACGAACTCGTCCATGTCGCCGTTCAGGATGGCGCGGGCCTGCATGACGTAGGACGCAAAATCGTCCCACCAGGGATGGCCGCGCGTCAGCATGGCAAAACTGAGCGCAGCGGCGGTCAGGATGATGAAGGCGAGGATGAGCAGGCTGCGTTTGTTGATTGACACGAATACTTCCAAAAATAGCGTCTTGAAGGTTTCCCTTTGGGCCTTGAACGAGCCAGGGAACCTTCGGGACGGTTGTCGAAGTTATTGCCCCACGCCCAGCGAGGAAGTCCCGGCGGGCGGCAGCACGACGCGGATGGTCGTCCCTTTGCCCAGCCCCTCGCTCTCGGCCCAGATGCGCCCGCCCTGGGTTTCGATGAGACCCCTGGCAATCGTCAGGCCGATGCCCAGGCCGCCGAAATGACGGGTGGTGTGCGGCTCGACCTGGTAGAACTCATCGAAAATCTTGGGCAGGTTCTCCGGGGCGATGCCGATGCCGGTATCCCTGACCCAGGCCAGGATGTTGCCGCCCCGGTTCATGGCGCTGATGGTGATTTCGCCGCCGGCCGGGGTGAAGCGGATGGCGTTGTTGATGATGTTGACGAAGGCCGGGGTCAATTTATCGGGGTCGGCGGTGACGAGCAGCGATTGCGGCGGCAGTTGCAGGGCCACCGAGTGGCGCATCTCCTCGGCGATGGGGCGCATCTCCTCGCAGGCGGCGCGCAGCACCTGTTGGACGGGGACCACGCGCGGCTTGAAGGTTAGCCCGCGCGCCTGGAGCAGGTGCAGGCTGGTCATCGATTCGATGATGGAGCGCATCTGGCTGGCGGCGGCCAGCACCCGCTCGGCGTTGTCGGTCACGTCGGGCAGGTTCGATTCCTGCAAAAACGAGGCGTAGCCGATGATGATGCCGAGCGGGGTGCGCAGTTCGTGGGAGGCCAGCGCCAGGAAGTTGGATTTCAGCCGGTCAGTCTCGCTGATGTCTTCGCAGGCTTTTTGCAGGGCGCGAATCAATTGGGCATTGTGGATGGCAATGGCGGCGTGCGCGGCGACTACGCTGAACAGGCGGGCGTCCTCCTCGCTGAATTCGCCGTCCCGTTTGTTGAGCGCTTCCAGCACCCCCACGCCCCGTTCCTTGATGCGCATCGGCACGCCCAGCAGGGAGCGGGGCTGGAAGTCGATTTGCTCGCCGACCGCGCCGTAGTGACGCGGGTCCTGGGTCACGTCGTTCAGGATGATGGTTTTATCGTCGCGGAAGATGTTACCGGCCAGCGACCCATCCAGGGGGACGGGAATCTGGGCCAGTTTTTTGGGGTCCGAGCCGGTGGCGGCGGCAAAGAACAGGCGGTTGCGCTTCTCATCGTGCAGCAAAATCGAAGCCGCTTCGCACTGCAAAATCTCGGTGGCGGTCTGGATAATCGATTGGAGCAGTTCGTCGAGGTTCTGGGTCGAGTTGAGCGTCAGGCTGACCTCGACCAGCCGCTCCAACTGCTTCAGGCGTTTGTCGGTTTCGGGCGGGGTGTCCATGCTTATAGTGTATTCGGTTTTGGCGGAGAGGGCAACAGGGAGAGATGATTTCTAATGAGAAAACGTCCCAACACTTGCGCCTGCGCGACGAGTGCAGGTGAGGTTTGCTGGAAAAGCCTGATTGCCTCGTTCCACCCTTCGGGACGGCGCTTCTCTCCCAAAAATAAAACAGGGGCGAATGTGTTCGCCCCTGTCGATGGTGGGTTACTTCTTTTCCGGCATATCCAGCACCTGGTCAACCAGGCCGTACTCCACCGCTTGCTTCGCGTCCATGTAGAAGTCGCGGTCGGTATCGCGCTCGATGACTTCGAGCGGTTGGCCGGTATGCTTGGCCATGACGTTGTTCAACAGGGCCTTCAGGCGCAAAATCTGCCGGGCCGCGATTTCGATGTCGGTGGCCTGGCCTTGCGCGCCGCCCAGCGGCTGGTGCATGTGGATGGTGGCGTGCGGCAGGGCGTAGCGGCGGCCCTTCGTCCCGGCGGTCAGCAGCACGGTGCCAAAGGAGGCGGTCACGCCCACCGCGACGGTGCTGATAGGGTTGGAAATCATCTGCATCGTGTCATAAATCGCCAGCCCGGCGTAAATCACGCCGCCCGGCGAGTTGATGTACATCTGGATTTCTTTTTCCGGGTCTTCATGATTCAAGTGCAACAACTGTGCCACAATGATGTTGGCAACCTGGTCGTCGATGCCTGTGCCGAGGAAAATGATGCGTTCCTTGAGCAAGCGAGTGAAAACATCATACGAACGTTCGCCGTAATTCGACGATTCGATAACATACGGGGTGACATTCTTGAAATTGGGAATCATGCGGGTTCCTCCTGCTTTGAATAGGGCAATGATACCTGTTTTTTGTTGGAATTGTATTAAAACGCCGTCATAATCTCGTCTCTCGGCAGGGGCAAGCCGGATACATTTTGCAAACCTGTATTGTGGCAGGCCGCCAAATTATGGTTAAATTGTGCCAGGAGCATCTGCCGATGGATAAAACCTATTCCGCCTTCCTGCAAAAATATCCCGGTTACGAAAGCACAAGCAGCCTCGACCAACTGCGCGCCAGCGATTACAGCCGCCTCGACCGGGCCGGACAAGTGTATCTCGATTACACCGGGGGCGGGTTGTACGCCGATTCGCAAGTCCGCAAGCACCAGGAAATCCTGCTCTCTGGCGTCTTCGGCAATCCGCATTCGTCCAACCCGACCTCGATGGCCTCCACCCGGCTGGTGGAGGGCGCGCGCGAACATGTCCTGCGCTTCTTCCATGCTGACCCCGCCGAATACGACCTCGCTTTTACGCCCAACGCCAGCGGCGCGCTCAAACTGGTCGGAGAATCGTACCCCTTCGGCCCCGGCGGACATTACCTGCTGACCTTCGACAACCACAACTCGGTCAACGGCATCCGCGAGTTTGCCCACGCGCGCGGCGCGACTGTTACATACATCCCGCTCGCCCTGCCCGATTTGCGAGTAACAGAGTTGCAACTGGATGAGTACCTGGCCCAGGCCCAACCGGGCGGAAACCATCTCTTCGCCTTCCCGGCCCAGTCCAACTTTTCGTCGGTCAAACACCCGCTCGAATGGGTTAATAAAGCGCATGATAAAGGATGGGATGTGTTACTCGACGCTGCCGCCTTTGCCCCCACCAACAAACTCGACCTGTCACGTTACAAACCAGACTTCATCCCGCTCTCGTTTTACAAGATTTTCGGCTACCCGACCGGCCTCGGCGCGCTCATCGCCCGGCGCGACAAACTGCACAAATTACAGCGTCCCTGGTTCGCGGGCGGAACGATTACCGTTGCCTCCGTTCAGGGCGACAAATATTACCTGGCAGACGGCCACGCCGCCTTCGAAGATGGCACCGTCGATTACCTGAACATTCCGGCGGTGGAAATCGGCCTGCGGCAGATCGAATCCATCGGAATCGAGACCATCCACGAGCGGGTGCGCTGTCTCACCGGCTGGCTGCTCGACAATTTGACGGCCATGCGCCACAGCACCGGCGTCCCACTTGTCAGGGTATATGGCCCCACCGATACGGAAGCGCGCGGCGGCGCGGTGACAGTCAACTTCTTCGACCGGGAAGGCCGCGCCATCGACCATCGTTCCATCGAAGAGCAAGCCAACCGGGTCAACATCTCCCTGCGCACCGGCTGTTTCTGTAACCCCGGCGCGGGCGAGGCGGCCCTCGGCATCTCGCGCGTCGAACTGGATGTGTGCTTCAACGGCCCCGGACACGAAAACCGCCTGACCCTCGACGATTTCCGCCTGTGCATCGACGGCAAAGCGAGCGGCGCGGTGCGCATCTCGGTCGGCATGGTCAGTAACTTCGAGGACATTCAATTTTTCTTAAAATTTTGCGAAGGACTATTGAGATAAGGATGATTCGCCAACCCGCTCACCTGAACTTTGTCACGGACGACCTGCCCGCTATCATCGACTTTTACGTCAACAAACTGGGCATGCAGGTCAAATTCACCCTGGATAACGGTCGGACGGGTTAAGAAAATCCTGCCGGATGGAGAATAATCCAGAAGCATGACTTTCAGCATTCACGACGAAATCGCCCTGCTGGCCGATGTTTTTTCACGCAGTTATCCGCACGAAATTATCGCCTGGGCGCGTCACCGCTTTGGCGAGGGATTGGTGATGGCAACCGGCTTTGGCCCGGAGGGCATCGTCATCCTGCACATCGTCCAACAGGCCGCGCCCGGCACGCAGGTTTTCTATCTCGATACCGATTTGTTTTTTCCCGAAACCTACCAACTGCGCGGCCAACTCGAACAACGCTTTGGCATCCGGTTTACGCGCATCGCCACCCCCCTGAGCGTTCAGCAACAAAACGAACAAGTCGGCTCCGAATTATGGGCCAGCCAGCCAGACCGATGCTGCCGCATCCGAAAAGTGGAGCCGCTGCGCGCCTTCCTGGAGGATAAAAAAGCCTGGATTACCGGAATCCGCCGCAGCCAGACCGGCCACCGCGCCAATGCCCAGCCCATCGAGTGGGACAACACCAACGGCCTGGTCAAGGTCAATCCGCTGCTCAACTGGACCCAGGAACAGGTCTGGACGTATATTCACCTGTTCGAGTTGCCTTATAACGTCCTGCACACGCGCGGCTATCCCAGCATCGGCTGCGCGCCCTGCACGCGCCCGGTCACGCAAGGCGCCGACCCGCGCTCCGGGCGCTGGGTGGGGCATAAAAAGGTGGAATGTGGGATTCATTTGCAGGAAGACGAGAAATCATAACCGCTCAGTGAAACAAAAAAAGCCTGCGAAAGGCTTTTTTGATTGACAGACAACCATCTCAACCAGGCACCCAGGCCACGCTCGCTTTTTTATTCCCGGGCGGCACGCCCAGCATGACAATCGTGATGTTGTCATGTCCCCCGCGCGAATTCGCCAGTTCGATAAGCGCCTCGGCGGCCTGGGAAAGCGTGCGCCCGTTGAGCGAATCGCGGATTTCGGAATTATCCACCAGGTCGGTCAGCCCGTCGGTGCAAAGCAGGACGACATCCCCCGGTTCGAGGGTCAACCCCTGGTTCGATTTGGCCTTCGCGTCCGTTTCGTCTGGCGCAAGGAACAGGCGCAGGTCGGGTTCGGGCGGTTCACTGGCCCCCAGGTAACGGCGGATGACGTGCAGGTTGGGATGACTTTTCAACCCTTCGTTATCGATGATGCCCTTTTCGAGCGCTTCCTGTACCCAGGTATGGTCACGCGAAAGTTGGAGAATGGTCTTGCCGCGAATCAGGTATACCCGCGAATCGCCCGCATACGCAATGTACAGATGGAAGCCGATAACCCAGGCGCAGGCAGCCGTCGCGCCCATCCCTTTGCGCGAAACATCCTCTTCGGCCTTTTCGAAGATGGCCTCGCTCACTCGGTAGAAACTGTTCTGGAACACCGCCAGCGGATGCCCGCCCTCGCGCTTTTCGACCGCCTCGCTGATAAGGTTGACCACCAACTCTGAGGCCACCTCCCCGGCGCGATGTCCGCCAATCCCATCAGAGACAACCGCAAACACAGACGGAGTCGGGTTCATCTTACTGACAAGATAGGCCGAAACCGCAAAATTGTCTTCGTTATTCTTCCCGCTCATGCCCGGGTGGGACTTGGCGGTCGCATAGAGGTGGGAACGGTCAGTGCGAATCATCCACTGGGAATGGGGTTATAACTGGTTTTTGTGGAGCGGGCGGCTTCGAAAAGATAAACCGGTAAGTTAATTGCCCAAAGTGTATCACATCACCGTGCCTGAGCGTAAATCCGTCTTTTGGGGCAGGTTCGTAATTAACCCATGTCCCGGCCACCGAATTCTGGTCGAGCAGGATAAAGTTGCCGTTTTCATCCTGCCGCAGGCGCGCGTGAAGCGGAGAAAGGGACGGGTGGTCGAAAACGTTGGTGGCCTGGGTGGGGTCCGTGCCGAAGGTCAATTCCCGCCCGGTCAGCGGGATGGGGTCGCCGGAGGCAGGCTGCCCATCCATCGTCAATTTGACGAAGTAGGCAGTGGGAGGCGGCGCTTTGCGGCGCAGCCAGGGGAAGGGATTGGAGCGCGAACCGTCCTTTTCTTTTTCCACGTTTACCGGCTGGGTCAGCGGGTCGAAGCGCAGGGCGCGCGCCCGGCGGCGCTCATCCAACGCCATCAACGTTTTGCGCCCCCCAAAGAACAAGATTCCCAGCAGCGCCAGGCCAGCCGCAACAATGGCCGATATCGTAACTGCCACGCGATTGCGCAAAATGAGACCTGCCATGCCTCCCGGCGGCTGGATGACAACCACCTGCACTGGCACAGCCGCGCTCCTCTTGGACAGCCCCAGGGCATCGACAGCTTCTACCTGTAAGGTATGTTCGTCGGAAACCAGATACCCTTCCAGGTCCCAGGTGAATTTGTCGAAGGGCGGCGCGGTGTTTTCGTCTACAATCTCCCCATTGACATAGAGACTGGTGCGCACCAGGGAGCGTTTGATGTTGTCGTTGAATTCGACAATGATGGCGATCTCCTGCGTTTTGGGCAGCGAGTTTTCGATATCGAACTGGTCTACCAGGTTTTGACGGACGATTTGGATGGGCGGGGAGAGCAGCACCGGGTTGGGCGGCTCGATTTCGACCCGGAAAGTTACCGGGTTACTGGTAAGTTGCAGGCGGCTAGTATTCAACAAAACATTAAAAGTGTGTTGACCGGTTTCCCGTGCGGAAGAATCATAAGCGAGGCGGTAAACATAGCGCAGCGAGGCCACCCATTCCTCGGGGTCAGGCAGGGTTTCCGTGCCGCTAAATACCAGGGAACGCCCGCCTGTTTGTTGGGCCAAATCGAACAGGGCCTGCGCCCCCTGGTGGTTGAAATAATCGGTGGAATCACCCATCCAGACATAGACGCGGATATTGGCCTGCCGGGCGCGGTTAATCAGGTCGGGCAGGGCGTTCAAGTCGCGGGTATTGAGGTGTGGGGAGATGAACAGGATGACTTTTTTGCCGCCCGGGGCTGCTGTCCCTTGCTGGGCGACATCGATGGCGAATGCCAGGGAGGTCAGCCCGGCTACCGAGTTACGCAGGGCCGGGTCGAAGCTCTCGAAGCGCGCCAGCCAGTTGGCCGGGCTGAGCTGCGAGGCAATGATGCCCCCGTTCCAGACCAACGCAAAATCATCCGGACTGTCGGCAGGCCGGGCAGCAGCCCAGTTCTTGAGCACGGCAGTCATTTTATCGTAGCGGGAGAAGCCCATGCCATCGCGCACCGCCAGGGCCGGGCCGGAATTGATGGCGACCACCACCCTGAGCGGTTGTTCCAATTGTTCGAAGGTCGAGGGCGCTCCGAGGGTTTGCCCGTTTTCCAGGACCGAGATGTCGGCGGCAGTCAGTCCGGTGACGAAGTTTCCCTGTCCATCGAAGACATCCACCAGGGCTGTGACGGTTGGGAATTTTCCGGAATCCGGCTGGAACAACAGCAACGAGGCCGTCTCTTGGGCCAGGACAAAGGCCGAGGGGAGGGCCAGGCTGGAAATAAGCAGCAGGAGCAGGAATTTATGCAGTTTGGCCGACATCGAAAACTTCAACCAGGGCTTGTTCCGCCGGTTTGCGGCTCAGGGCCAGGTAGGTTTGCGCCCAGGCCGTTTTTTGCAGGGCGAGCATGACGCCCTGCGCCAGGGCGTAGAAAGGCGTGGCAATGCACATACAGGCCATCGAAAACAGGAGAATATTACGGGCAGCGAACGGGCTTTCCATGAAAACGCTGAAAAATGGCAGGTACAGCGGCAGGATAAATGGAAGGATGAAAAACATGCCAAGCAGGCCAACGCCCAGGTAAACCAGGAGCGCCATCAGCAGCACCATCCAAAAATTTGCCTTGAATAACCCCCAGGTTTTGGAGATGGCTGCGAAGACCGACAGGTCATCCACCACCACTGCCGTTTCGGCCAGTTCCATCAGGCTGTACACGGCGTAGCTGACCGGAATCAAAAGCAGGAAGAGAGGAAACAGGCAAAGCAGGCCAATTCCCATTGTGAAGACACTGGTCAGGAAAACCAAGACCATGACCGGAGCGACGAAAATCATCACACCCAAAATAAAAACCACGCGCACCCCCAACGCCCGCCAGAAAAACGGCAGGCTGCCCCGCAGGAGTTCCATGAAAGAAAAGCCATCGGTAGTCTCTTTTTCCGCGCGCGCGACGCCCACCGTTATGCCCAGCACCCCGGCCATAAAAAAGGGAATGCTAACCAGGCTGACCGCAATGAGCAATGCGAAGCTCAATACTTCGAACACCCATTCTTCCGTGCCGCCCAAAAGGTCGGGAAAGAGGGTTTGGGCGTAAGGCAGCGAGGTCAATTGACTGACCGGCAGGTAGGCAGACGAAATGATGACGGCCAACCCGCCCAACAGCCAGAAGACTTTGAACTTCCAGAATTTGCGAACAGAAACGGTCAAGACTTCGCCAATATCCATATACCCTTGCTCCAAAAACCTCACGGTGGGGTGTTTACTTCACGCCTATTTTACTGTGAATTTTAAACAAAAAGGCAGGCTCGTGCCTGCCCCGGCCCAAGCCTGCGGCTTTCACCCGGAAAGCGGCGGCGCGTCTTTGTCATAGACCTGCACCTGGATGTCGAAACCGTCATTGTTCAGGAATTCCATGGCCGGCATAAAGGTCGCATCTTTAATGGGCTGGATGTCTCCGGCGGGGGCCAGCACAGTGATGCGCGCCTCCTCATCCGACATTTTGACGATTTTCATTTCCACTCCCCCACTGGTGGCTGTAATTTTGGCCTGCATCTCTTTAATCGCATCGTCGATAGACATAGGCGGCTCCTGAAATCATGCTTGTAGCAAAATTATAGCCGATTTGGGAAGGTTTGGTACTTCTGTGTGATAAGATTCGGGCATGGATTTTTCGCAAATTACCGAAGACCTGTTTATCGGGCCGATGCCGACCGCTGCCGACTACGACATCCTCCACAGCCTGGGCGTGCGCCTGGTGCTGAACATGCGCTTTGCGCGCCGCCTGCCTGCCGGCCTGCTCCACCCGCCGGTAAAAGTTCTCTGGCTGCGGTCGCTCGATTATCCCCTGTTCCCCATCCCGCTCAAACTCTTGATGCAGGGAACACATGCCGCGCTGGCAACCATTTCAGGCGGCGGGAAGGTGTACACCCATTGCGCTTATGGCCGCCACCGCAGCGTGGCGATGGGCGCGGCCATCTTGATTGCGCAGGGATACGCGCCCCAAACCGCCATGACCCTCATCAAAGAAAAACGCCTGCAAGCCGACCCCGATGCGTTCTATATCAAAAGCCGCATCCTGGCTTTTGCGAAACGTTGGAAAGGCTGAAACGAATCGTGATACACTACCCGCATTCTTGATATTTCCCTGTGGAGGACAAACCATGTCTGAAAAAGAATCTTACACCGTCGAAGTTGCCGGTCTCAAGCGCGACCTGCGCCTGTTCGAGGTTGCTCCCAAACTGCGCATCGCCATCCTGAATATCCTCGGCGATACCGAACTCGTGCAGGCCTGCGCGCGCGAACTGGCAAAGAAACTCGCATCCCTCGATTACGACACGCTTGTCACCGCCGAGGCCAAGTCGATTCCGCTGGCGTATGCGCTCGCAGTCGAGACCCAAAAGCCGTATGTCGTGCTGCGCAAGGCGTATAAACCCTACATGGGTGACGCGCTCAAAGCCGAAACGCTCTCCATCACCACCGGGCAGCCGCAGGTACTGATTCTCGACGAAAAAGACCGCGCCCTCGTCCAGGGCAAGAAAGTCGTCATTGTGGATGATGTCATCAGCACCGGCTCCACCCTGCAAGGGATGCGCATGATTCTGGATAAAGCCGGGGCCGCCATCGCCGCCGAAACTGCCATCTTCACCGAGGGCGAGAAGTCCAAGTGGCTGCATATCATTGCGTTAGGGCATTTGCCCTTATTTACGGATTGAACTTTGTTGTCCCGAAGGCTGCTTGGGATGCGCACCTTCGGGACGTTGTGTGTGTGTGTCAACAGTGTGCTTCGTAACACTCCACCCCCTCCACGCCAACCACTGCGCTGTGGAGCGTTCCTGCGGGGAGTTCCAGCCGGTCTCCAGGCTTGAGCATGACCGATTGACCGGTTCGAGGCAGGTGAAAGGTGATGCTGCCCTGCGTGACATAAATCACCTTGTGGTAAGGGTGCGCGTGCGCGGAATAGGTATCGAGCGGGTCGTTGCCCCAGGCGTAATAGGTCAACCCTTCGCCATCCAGCAGGCTGCGGATGGCGTTTTTCGTCGGGGCTTCAGCGGATGCCCAGGGAATGACTCGGACTCCGTTCATGGCTAATCCTCCGCAGCCCGCGCCATTTCTTCCGGCTCGAAGATAACTTCTTCTTTGCCGGTCAGTTTTTCCTCGACCTTGCGCGCCACCAGGCTGAGATGCCCGGCATGGGCAACGTAGTTCAGGTCATCGGTGGGGATGGTCAGCACCGGGCAGAGCGTGAAGCCTGATATCCACTTTTCATAGAGTTTGTTCAGCCCGGCCAGGTAATCGGCGGAGATGGAGCGTTCGTAATCGCGCCCGCGCCGGACAATGCGCGTCAACAGGGTCGGCACCGAGGCGCGCAGGTAAATGACCAGGTCGGGCGGCGGCAGGAACTGCGCCAGCGTCTCGAACAAATCACGGTAGGTTTCGTAATCGCGCGGGTGGATGTAGCCTTGCAGGAACAGGTTCTGGGCAAAAATTTCGGCGTCCTCGTATACACTGCGGTCCTGGAAAACCGAAGTCGGATGCCGGGAAATCTTGTAATGAATGCGCAGGCGATGGGTCAGGAAAAAGACCTGCGAGTGAAAGGCCCAGGCTTCCATGTCGTTGTAGAAATCGGCCAGGTAGGGGTTTTCCGTCACCGGCTCGTAAAACGGCTGCCAGTCTGGCCCCAGTTTTTTGCACAGCAAACTGACCAGGGTCGATTTCCCGACTCCGATGTTCCCCGCTACTGCCACGAATTTTTTCATAAAAACTCCCTCCGTCTATCGGCAAGCGTTTACTGGCAGGCGGGAGATTTGGCAGGAAAACGCCAAAGGTAGAAAACGCTCGAAGGGGCTGTTTTCCATAAGGCGAGGCAACGCCCTCGCCTGTCCAGTGTGCAATGTTAGCCTTCTTTTGACTTTAGAAGAACCATACTTTATAAAAACTCAGCCAAAAGTTCTTTCAACGAATTTACAGCCTTTTGAAGTGCTGGCTCTGTCATTTGCTTGAAATACTCTCTTTTATGGATTGGTTCATCAACTTTTCGTTCACCATCGAGTAGCGTGATAATGTTCAAATCAACATCAAAATAGGAAAGTAATGTATGAGTTGACGGACTTCCGAAAATTATTGGTTTTGATGGCTGAGAATAATCCCCGGTTAATTGACTTTCTAATTGAAGTAGCACACATTTTAGATTAGGGAAAGCCTGCTTCAACAGTGTAAAGTCAACCAAAATTCTTTTAAGCATGGCGTTTTCAGTGTATGCTTTACACTCAATTCCTAAAACAAATTTTCCGTCAATGCACACATGAACATCTGTTTTGTGACCATAGAAATATTTTGCAATATTAGCCCTGATATAGTCTGCTACTTCTTTTGGCTTTACTCTTTTTAGATATTCGGGTTTTAGCGGAATTTTTACTGTCTCCCTTGTGAAACTTAAGCGTTCTGGTTTGCCATTCAGTTCTTGCCATGCTAGTTCCACCAAGTTTTTCGCCATCCCCTCAACCAGCATTCCTTTAGCCGCCCTAATGGTGCCGCCATACGCTCTCCCGCCATCATCATCGTCAGAATGAGCCTTTTCATCAATTCCGCTAACAAGAACATTGTATGCTTGTTGGATTTCAGATATGTTGTGTGGCATAGCTACTCCTTATCAAAACAAGGTAGATTCGATTCTTTTGTTCGCAATATGGCAATATTCTTGTGAAATATCAACTCCTACGAATTTGCGCCCAAATTTTTTGGCAACGGCAGTTGTTGTTCCCACCCCATTGAAGGGGTCTAATACAATATCACCTTTGAAAGAAAATAATTTTAAAACTCTTTCTGCAAGTTTTTCAGGAAACATTGCAGGATGTCCATATTCCTTCATCTTTCTTTCTGGCGCAATGCTCCATTTAGCAACAACCCATTCTTTGAACTCGTCAGGGGTTATGTCGGCGTTTTCAGATAATCCTGTTTTTTTCAAATTTCCTTTTGAAAATATCTCTACAAATTCCCACGTGTATTTCAAATAAGGATTGCTAGGGCTTTTCCATGAACCCCAAGCCGTATACTTGCAGTTGTAGTTGTTTTTCTCCCAAAGAATTTCACCTTTCCATATCAGCTTTCTGCTAATAAAGTGATTGCTGATTATGTGGTGGGATGGAATGTAATCTGAAAACAACGGTTGAACATTAACAACAATTCTGCCACCAAATTTCACTACTCGAATACACTCATCAAAAATCGTAAATAATTTTTGAAAGTAATTATCCCAAAAATGAGCATCATCTTGGCTATCATACTCTAGCCCAAAATTATATGGCGGTGAAGTGAAAACTAGGTCTATTGAGTTGTCAGGGAAAGCCTTTAGAACTTCTAAACTATCGCCACAAATAATTTGGTTCGTAAACTTTGCAGGCAATTCATTTTCCACTTCTGAAAAGCCATTCTCCTGAGCGTAATAATATTGTGAACGATTCTTTTCTTTGCCTTTTCGGTTTTGAACTTTTCGCTCAATGTTGAAATCAACATACTGGCGCTTTCCAGATTTGATACCGTAACTGCCGATTTTACTTACTTCATCAAAAATGACCCTAATAACGTCGCCTGCTTTTTGCGATTCGGAAGCATCGTCAGTTGAGAAAATATCTTTCTCTGATAATGCTTGAATATTTCTCTTGAGAAGTTTTATATCCAAGGTGTGAAAATTAAAAATATAACCCGTTGCATTAGGCTCGATAAAAGGGCGAGGCTCTGGCTGTTTTGATAAATAGTTGTTTACAATAGTTAAAGCCTGATTGCCTACTTCAAAATCAACTGTAAAGTGAATAGATTGATAGTCTGTCATGTTTGTATTTTACCCTACCCAACCCATTTTTCTCTTTTACGCCGTTATAAAAGGGGAAGGCTAACAGCCCATTACTGCCCGGCCAATTCCTTCTCTATCAACTGCTGGAAGACTTCATAGGGCTGCGCGCCGACAATGGCGATTCCGTTGACAAAAAAGGTCGGCGTGGAACTGACCCCAATCGAATAGCCATAACGCATATCCGCCTCCACCTTGTCGGCGTAGCGTTTTTCCTCCAGGCAGGTTTGGAAGGCTTTCACATCCAGGCCCAGTTCGGTTGCGTAAGAGAGGTAAGCCTCCTGCCCCAGGCCGTACTGGTAACTGAACAAGGCATCGTGGAAGGGGAAGTAGGCATCCTGTTCCCCGGCGCAATGGGCCGCGATAGCCGCCGGGGCTGCGTTGGGGTGGATGCTATCGAGCGGAAAATCGCGGTAGACAAAGCGGATTTTGCCCTCGTATTCTTTCATCAGGCGTTTGTAAACCTGCTGGTGCCAGCGCGCGCAGAACGAACATTCATAATCGCTGAATTCGATGATGGTGACGGGGGCATCCGCCGGGCCGAGGGCGGGACTGTCCTCGATTGAGACTTCGATGCGCCGAACGGGGGCGGGAGCCGCCGGGTCATTGGCCTGCTGGGGTGCCGAGGGCGAGTCTGCGCCCCATAGCAGCCAACCCAGCCCCAGACCAAGCGCAAAGACAACGGGCAGCAGGGCGGCTAAAACGGTTTCACGGCTGCGCCGCCCGGCCTGGGCAGCGCGCTGTAAACGGGGATTGGGTTTGACAGGGGAAGGGGAATTGGTATCCATTCGGGCATTATACCCAGTTCTGCATCTTTTTCGCCGGTTTGGCGTATATCAACACAATATTGTTTTTGGTTGCGGATTCTTGCCAAGCAGGCAATATATTCCGCGTTATGGATAAGGAGATTGTGATGACAACTGCTGAAAAACGAAACATCCCCTGGTACCTGTGGCCGTTCTGGGCCATCTGGATGCTGGTTGCGACGATTGTAGAAATGGTCGGACGCTTCGTCGCCATTGTGGTTGGGCTGGTGTTCATGCTCGTGGGCATACTGGTCAGCCTGACCATTATTGGCGCGATTGCAGGCATCCCGCTGGCGATTATCGGGTTCCTGCTGGTGATGCGCGGGATTTTCTAGTCACACCAGCATATTCCCATAACCGTCCCGAAGTCTCTTGGCGATGCGGCCTATCGCCTCGAAAAAGCCTTCGGGACGATTCCTTCTATCGTTCCAGCGAGGAAGATGTCTCTTTAACGGGAGGCAGCAGCCGGGCGCGAAGCCGCGTCAAGTCCCTTTTGACGGGAGTCAGGCGCAGGAGCAGCAACAAGCCGATGATAACGGCGAACAGCAAAGGCTGGAAAACATCCCCCGTGAGATTTAAGATATTGCCTTTGCGCGCCATGAAAAAGTGCAGCACGACCAGCGGCGCGATGAGGTACACCAGGCGATGCAGGCGCTTCCAGTTCTTGCCGAGGCGTTTCATCCAGTAGTTGAAGGAGGTCGCGGCAAGCGGAACGAGCAGCAGGAAAGCGGTTGCGCCGATGAGGATGTATTGCTTGGTCCCCACATCGCGCAGGATGGCCTCCAGGTTGAAGCCGTAATCGACGGCCACAAACACGGTGACGTGCAGCGCGGCGTAGAGAAAGCCATAGTTGCCGAGGGCTTTGCGGCGCTGGGTCAGTTCCTTCCAGCCGAGGAAGGCGAGCGGGGTGCAGGCCAGCGAGAGCGCCAGGAAGACCAGGGCGGTGTAGCCGGTGCGCTGTTCCATGGCCTGGATGGGGTTGGCGGTCAGGTTGTCGCGGAACAGGTCGAAGAGCAGCACAGCCAGCGGAATCCAACCGGCGAGGTGGACAAGGAGTTGCAGGGCGGTGTAACGCGGTTTTTTCATTTCGAAGATGGTTCGGTAATTCAAGCAAAGGCAGTGTCGCCAAGGCTTTCTTGCCTTGCTTGCGAATTATAGCCAATCACCCAGCCAGCGCGCAAGACCGCGCGCATGGTATTCCAATGCGATATGCCCATAATCTATATGATTTCCGCTTCAGATTGAACCACTGCCTCCGCATTTGGCAATCACCAATCCCCCATGGAATCTTTCATGGGTAACACCTTCATCGCCAGAATTGCATTTTGACCTTCAGGAATTATTCGTTTTGTGGTAGATTAGATGTTTATCTAACATGCAGACTGCCTATGCCAAATATAATTTCCCCACTCCCCGCAGAATTTACCCTGCAACGCCCCGCTTACCTCCGCGCCGGGGCGATGCGCTGGATACTCTCGCACATCATCCGCCATTGGGGCATCATCGTCATCTTGCTGATTGGCGCGCTTGGCAATGCCGCGCTGGCGGCGGTTGTGCCGGTGCTGGTCGGCGATGCCTTCAACGCCATGCTCCAGCCCCTCCCCGATACGGGCGTCTTGCTGCCGCTGGCCCTGCTGATTGGCGGCACACAGGTCTTGCGCGGCGTGCTGCAACTGGGCCGCAACTTTGGCGCGGAACTGCTCGGCCAACGCCTGGAGCGCGAAATCCGCGACGAGTTGTACATCTCCCTGCTCGGCAAGAGCATGACCTTCCATAACCTGCAACCGGTCGGTGATACGATGGCGCGCGCCACCAACGACGTGCGCGAAGTGAACCTGATGTTCAACCCGGGCCTCAACCTGGTAATTGGCTCGTTTTTCTTCCTGGTCATGCCCATCATCGCTGCGCCGCGCTACCATCCTTCCCTGGTCATTACGCCTGTGTTGTTCATGGCTGCTTATTTCATTGCCCTGGCGTTCTATCTCAAGAACCTGGCCCCTGTTTCAGACGAGGCGCGCGCTTCTTTCGGGCAGATGAACACCCATTTATCGGAATCACTGGACGGCGTGGAGACGGTCAAGGGCGCGGCGCAGGAAGATGCCGAAGTGGAGAAGTTTGTCGTCAACGCGAAACGCGTGCGAGGGGCCTTCGTCAAGCAAGGCGATATGGAAGCCCGCTTTATTGCGTTCCTGCTCTACGGCATCGCCATCGCTGCCGGGTTGACCCACGCCCTCATCCTGTTCCGTTACGGGCTGCTCAATACGGGCGAGGTGATTGCCTATTTCGGCCTGCTGCGTATGCTCGATTTCCCGACCTTTACCTCCACCTGGGCCTATACCCAGGTCTCGATGGGGCTGGCCGGGGCGCGCCGCATCCTCGAACTCATCAACCGCCAGAGCGACCTCGACCAGAATGCCGCGGGTTATAGCGGCGCAATGCGCGGCGAAATCGAGTTCCGAAATGTGACCTTTGCCTACCCGGACGGTTCCGCCGTTCTGGAAAACGTCTCTTTCAAGGTCAAGCCCGGCCAGACGGTCGCCATCGTCGGGCAGACTGGGGCGGGCAAGACTTCGCTGGTCAAACTGGTCAACCGCGCCTACGACATCACCGGCGGCCAAATCCTGATTGATGGCGTAGATGCGCGCGACTGGAACCTGGCCGCGCTGCGCTCGCAGATTTCGATGATTGAGCAGGATATCTTCCTGTTCTCGCGCAGCATCAGCGACAATATCGCTTTTGGCAAGCCCGGCGCGACCCAGGAGGTGGTCCAAGCGGCGGCGCAGGCTGCCCAGGCGCATGATTTTATCCAAGCGTTCGATAAATCTTACGAAACGGTCATCGGCGAACGCGGCGTAACGCTTTCGGGCGGCCAGCGCCAACGCCTGGCCCTGGCGCGCGCCTTTTTAACCGACCCGCGCATTCTCATCCTCGACGACTCGACCAGCGCAATCGATTCGGCCACCGAAGACAAAATCCAGCGCGCCATTTTTGCTGCCGCCAAAGGCCGCACCACCCTGCTCATCACCCACCGCCTGAGCCAGATTCGCTGGGCCGACCTTATCATTGTGCTGCGTAAAGGGAAAATTGCCGCGATTGGCACGCATGACGACTTGATGAAAACATCGGAAGCCTATTCAAGGATTTTCAGGGAATGACAGTATAATGTGTACACAAAAATATACACATTTGGAGCAAGTATGACTGTCATCGGTATTCGAGAACTGCGTTCCCAGGCCAGCAAACTGATTCGGCTCGTGCGTGAAAAAGGCGAAAGCGTGGATGTTACTTATCACGGCAAAGTCGTTGCCCGCCTGGTGCCGGTCGGGCCGGAAAGTGAACCCAGTCCCCAGGCCTGGGCAGACCTCGACCAATTGGCGGTTGAAATCGGTAAAGCCTGGCAGGGCGCGCCCGATGCCGCCCTGGCGGTGCGCGAAGGACGGCGCGGCTATGATGCTGGTTGATGCCTCGGTTTGGGTGGCGAGACTCCTGCCCGATGATGTTCACCACGAACGATGCAAATCCTGGATGATGGAACAGGTTCAGGCGGCGGAGCGCTTTGCCGCGCCTGAACTACTCCTGGCCGAATTAGGCGGCGCAATTGCCCGGCGCACCGGCAGCCCGCAACTGGCAAAACAAACGCTGGCGGTCATTTTACGAATTCCAGAATTGCGGCTGCTCAAATTACAGGGCGAACTGGTCAGCACTGCCGCGCAATTGGCCGCTGAATATGGCCTGCGCGGCGCAGCCGCTTTTTATTCGGCAGCGGCTGCGCAACTGACCATCCCGCTCGTTACACTGGATGTTGACCAACATGAACGAACAGTGAGATTTACAAAATCCATCCTTCTTGCCTGAACAAATGAAAGGATACTCCGTTTTGAAGAAAACACAACTCCCCATCCTGTTGACCCTGCTGTTGATTTTCAGCCTGCCCCTCTCGGCTTGCGACCTGTTCGAAGCCGAGGAAGACTACGAGGAGGCCGAATATGCGCCTACGCTGGTCGTTGAAGACAATACCCAGCCTGCCGCGCCCCAGCCCACCCGCCCCCTCAACCAGCCTGCCCTGGGCGAGCGCCCCGGCGTTCTCGTCTATGATTTCGGCTTTCGCCCCGACCAGCATGGTTTCCGTTTCGAGAACTACGGCGATGACCTCGAAGTCACCAACCTGACTCCCGATGAAATGCGCCGCATGTTTGGCGACCAGGTCTGCGCGCGCATCAGCGGTGATTCTTGCACCCTGACCCCGCCCGCCGCGCAGTGGATGGAGCAAATCAACGGCGACATGGCCGGCGGCCACTGCGAGGGCATGGCCGTCCTCAGCCTGATGATGTACACCGGGCAGGTATCCGCAGAACAGTTCGGCGGCAGCCAGGCCAGCGACCTGGATATCTACAACGAGGATTTACAGCGCGAAATCGCCTACTGGTGGGCCACCCAGACCGTTGCCCCCACCGCCGAGAACGTCATTCGCGGTACGCCGATGGAGATTCTGGAAACCATCCAGCAGATGGACGCGCGCGGCGAGACCTATACCCTGGGCATCTACAAGGAAGATTTCAGCGGCGGACACGCCATCACGCCTTTCGGCATCAAGGATGCGCAGGATGGCCTGTACACCATCCTGGTTTACGATAACAACTATCCCGGCGAAGTGCGCGAACTGTTGATTGACAGCCGCGACGATTCCTGGCTTTACGAGGCGGCCATCAACCCGCAGGTTGAGTCGGAACTCTACACCGGCAACGCCGAAACCCAGACCCTCGACCTGACCCCCACCTCGGCCCGGCTCGGCCAGCAGGAATGTCCCTTCTGTGAAGGCGGTTATGGCGCAATCGGCGGCGCGAAACGGGCCGCCCCCGCCGCAACCCACAACCAGATTTTCCTGGATGGCAAAGGCCGTATCCTGATTACCGATGCGCAGGGCAACCGCCTGGGCTATGTGAACGGGAAAATCGTCAACGAAATCCCCGGCGCGTATTTCACCGCCTATCGCATGGGATTTGTCCAGGAAGCCCCCGACCCCATCTATTCCGTCCCCGTCGAACTGGACGTAACCGTCACCATCGATGGCCGGGCGCTGGAGGCCAACTCGGAAACCAACCTGGTGTTGATTGGTCCCGGCTTCAGCATCGGCGTCGAGGGCATCGACCTCGAACCCGGCCAGGTGGATACGGTCTATTTCCAACCCCAAGGCCAGATGATTACTTATGTAACCGATAAAGACGAATCGCCCTTTATCGTGGTCGGCATCGAAAACCGGGCGGGCGCGGATTATTACTTTGAAGCGCAAGGCATGGACATGCAGGGCGGCGGCGAAATCACCGTCTCGCTCGATACCAAAGCCGGCGACCTGCTCATCAACACCGAAAAACTGACCAACCAGGGTGATTTCGCCTTCTACATGACCCGCATCACCGACGAACTCGAAGAAGAATTTTATGCCGAGGGCATCCTGCTGCGCGCCGGGGCAATTGTCTACATCAACTACGCCGAGTGGACAGACGCCACCCCCGAAGGCCTGTACTTTGGCATCGACCTGGATGGCGATGGCGAAATTGACGACGAGTACGTGGTGGATGATTCGCAATAACATCGAGAGCCCAAAATCTCCAGATTTTGGACTCCAACTGCTTACTGCTCACTGATTACTGGATACTGAACATGGGTTTTTTCGCCGGACTAAACGCAGAAAAATACGACCGCCAATACTCCGACCGTGAACTCGCGCGGCGCATGATTGGCTATTTCGCCCCGCAAAAAGGACGCATGGCGGCGATTATCGTCCTTGTAATGCTCATGGCCGGGCTGGGCGCGGCCCTGCCGGTCATCGTCAGCCGCATCATGGACTTGCTCGAAAGCCAGCCCACCCCGCAGGCGATTGCCATCGTGGGGCTGGTCATGACCGCCATCGCCTTTGCGATATGGGGCTTGAACTGGGTGCGGCGCGCCCTGACCGTGCGCGCGGTGGGCGACGTAGTGCTGGAACTGCGCACCAAATCCTTTGCCGCCGCCGCCGAACACGACCTGTCGTTTTACGACCAGTTTTCGAGCGGACGCATCGTCAGCCGCATCACCAGCGACACCAACGACTTCGGCCAACTGGTAGTCATCGTTACCGACGTGGCCTCGCAGCTCGTCCAGACGGTCATCCTGGGCGCCGTCCTCTTCCGGGTCGAATGGCGGTTATTCCTGGTGATGCTGGCCTTCATGCCCCTGGTGTTTGCCATCGCCATGGGTTTTCGCAGCCTGGCGCGCATCGTCACCCGGCGCGGGATGCAGGCCATGGCCGATGTCAACGCCGCCATTAAAGAAACAGTCAGCGGAATCGCCGTTGCCAAGAACTTCCGCCAGGAAGGCAGTATTTTCGAGACCTTCGACGCCGCCAACCAGCAATCGTACCGGGTCAATGTGCGGCGCGGGTTTGTTCTCGCGCTGGTCTTCCCTGTCCTGAACGCAGTTAGCGGCATTTTTGTCGGAATCCTGGTTTACGCGGGCGGATTCAGCGCGGCAGCAGGGATGATTACCGTTGGCGCGTGGTATCTGTTCATCAACTCGCTCGACTACTTCATGTTTCCGCTGCTCAACCTGACCTCGTTCTGGGCGCAGATTCAATCGGGACTTTCGGCGGCAGAACGCGCCTTCGCGCTCATCGACGCTGACCCCAACGTCCACCAGGTAGACAAGAAGGATGTGCCGCCGCTTAAAGGGGAAATCCGCTTCGAGGAACTGGATTTCCGTTACACCGACAAGGAGCCAATCCTGGCCGGCTTCAACCTGCTCATCCAGCCTGGGGAGAATCTCGCGCTGGTAGGTCATACCGGGGCTGGAAAATCATCCATTGCCAAACTGATTGCCCGCTTTTACGAATTCCAGGGCGGACGGCTGCTCATCGACGGTCACGACATCCGCGCCTTCGACCTCCAGCAATACCGCCGCCAGTTGGGAATCGTTTCGCAGGTGCCGTTCCTGTTCTCCGGCACGGTGGCCGAGAATATCCGCTACGCGGCCCCAGCCGCCGCCGACGCTGAGATAACGGGCATGGCCCGCAAGATTGGGGACGGCGAATGGCTGGAGACCCTGCCCAATGGCCTGGAAACCGAAGTCGGGGAGCGCGGCGCGCGACTGAGCATGGGTCAGCGCCAACTCGTCGCGCTGATGCGCGTCCTCGTGCAAAAACCCGCCATCTTCATCCTGGATGAAGCCACCGCCAGCATCGACCCGTTCACTGAATGGCAAATCCAGCAGGCGCTCGACCTTATCCTGCACCAATCGACCAGCATTCTCATCGCGCACCGCCTTTCGACCGTCAAGGCCGCCGACCGGATTGTGGTGATGAAACAGGGCGCCATCATCGAACAGGGCAATCACGAGGGACTGCTGGCGCAGGCCGGGCATTACGCCGAGTTGTATAACACCTACTTCCGCCACCAATCGCTCAATTACCGCCCCGACTGGGTGGACGACAAACTCGCCGCCAATTTGCAGGCCGCGGCGGGTGATTAGGCCGGTTCGACCTGCGGAATAAATGGCGACCTGATACTAAATTCCTATGTCATTGACCCCTGCGCTGCGGTTATAATGGGTTATCAAGATTCCGCCAGGATGGTTTTGGGGCAAGGATGAACGGCAGCGAGATTATCGAATATTCCCTGTGTTGTGTAAACATCGTCATCATCACGGTGGTGCTGGGGGTTGTGTTCTCGTTCATCTACAGCATCCTGGGTGATATTCGGGATACGCTGCGCAGGAACTGACGGAAAGAAAAGTCTCAACCGTATCGACAACGAACCTCCCCCGTCTGACGCGGGGGAGGTTCGTTTTGGGGCAGGAAAAAGTTACGCTAAAAGCCTTCGGGATGATTATTCCAGGACCGCTTCCCCCATCTTGTGGTCAGCGAAACAAATGCGCTTCATGACCCGTCAGCGCAAAAAAGCGCAGCAACTCCTCTTTTGCCAGCACCAGCGTCGCCGTATTGACCAGCGGGTGGATCAGGAAATGTTCCTCGGGCCAAATTTCGGCATCCATCCACAACGCGACTCGATGCCCGGCATCGTTTGCCAGCCCCATCATCGTCACCGCGCCGCGCGTCACGCCCAGAAAACGATACAAATTCTCTTCCGAGCCAAAACGCAGGCGTGGCACGCCCAACTGTCCGGCCAGGTGCGCCAAATCGACGGTTTTTTCACAGGCGGTGACGACCAGGAAAAATCGCCGCGCTTTTTTATCACACAGGAACAGGTTTTTGGTGGCAACGGCGGGCGTCTTGGGGCGGTGCAAATCG
Source organism: Anaerolineales bacterium (assembly GCA_034434035.1). Taxonomy (GTDB): domain Bacteria; phylum Chloroflexota; class Anaerolineae; order Anaerolineales; family Villigracilaceae; genus UBA5195. Next base: position 3,645 of record DAOTZM010000143.1, on the reverse strand, counting down.
GCCTCGGCGCAGGTAAAAACCGCCGGGTGTTCGATGCGTTCATAGCCAAACCCGTTTTGGTCGAGGAAACGCAGGAATTCTCCTTCCGATGTAAACATGTTCACCTCGCAAGCCGTACCCGCATTGTCACAATCTGATAAGGTTTCAGGTTCAGGAAAATCGAATCATTTTCCACGCGAAGGGCCGCCTGGTTCTCCTCGAGCAGGTTCGTCTCCCAGGCGCTTTCCACTGCGGATGCGAACCGGACTGCAACCGGCCCTCGTTTACGATGCGATTCGTACAAGCGGACGATGATTCCGTCCCCATCCTCGGCCTGTTTGACCGTTTCGATGACCACATTGGCGGCTGAAACAGTGAGCAGTGAAAAGTTATCACTGACCAGTTTCTTGCTTGGCGCTGATAACTGGTTACTGACTACTGATGACTGATAACTGATAATCGGGTCATTCAACGCATACGCTTCCCGTTGCGTATTTTCTTGCCATGAACCCGAGTGTGGCAGCAGGCTGTACACGAAGTGATGCTCCCCAAAGTCCGCCATCGGGTCGGGCGAGGTTGGGGAACGCAGCAGGGTCAGCCGGATAATGTTGTCGTGAATATCATGCCCATACTTGCAGTCGTTGAGCAGGCTGACGCCATAGCCGCCTTCGGAGAGATCGACCCACTTGTGGGCGCAGGTCTCGAAGCGCGCCCAATCCCAACTGGTATTTTTGTGCGTGGGGCGCTGCACATTGCCCCACTGGATTTCATAAGTTGCCACCGGCGAAAGAACATCGACCGGGAAGGCCGCTTTGAGCATGGTGTGGCGCTCATTCCAATGGACAGTGGTCTCGAAATCGAGGCGCGGCGAATTGTGACGCAGAGAGATGCGCTGGAGTATTTCGCTGTTCAGGATGCTGCGCTTCACTTCCACCGTCCAGCGCAGCGGGCCAAATTCGACCAGATTGACCGACGAAGCCGGTTCAGCCAGCCAGGTTTTATCGTCGTAGTAGATGTCGATGTCCCAGGCGTCGAAATCCTTGGGGCGGTCCTCGAAGGCCTGGAACTGATTGCCCACCCCTCCGCTGGCGAGGACTTCGCGGTTGGAGGCTTTGTCGAAGATGCGGGTGAGGTCGCCCTGGGCCGAAAAATCCACCCGCAGGAACTCGTTTTCGAGACAGAGTTCATCCACTTTGAGGGAACGCGGCGCAGACAGGATGCTCGACCGTTCGACTGGCGTCACGCTGTAGGGCGGCAGGCTGCCGGGGCTGATAAGCACACCGCCTTCTACAGGTTGTACAGTTAACGGTTGGCCGCCTCGCTCGAAACCAGAATCGAACGTCCCTGGCAGGAAGACCGGCTCGGAGCGGGCAAACGAAGTCGGGTTGACCAACAGCCAGTCCCCGCCGGTTCGCGCGGCAATGCAGGCCAGGGCCGAATCGCGCGCATCCTGGCTGGTCTGCACCACTTCCGCATATTGCCGGAGCGATTCCTCGTATACCGGGCCAATGCTCGAACCGGGGATGATGTCGTGGAACTGGTTCAGGCAAACCAATTGCCAGGCGCGGCGGAAGGTTTCGGCGGGGTAGGCATAAGCTGGGTCGAGCAGGTGCGCCCAACAGGCCAGGAATTCGGCATCGTGCAGGGCAAACTCCGCTTTGCGGTTGGCGCGTTTGACCCGCGCCTGGGTGGTGTATGTGCCGCGATGATATTCCAGGTATAGTTCCCCGTTCCAGACGGGTAGTTTGCGGTCGTGGAGAAGCGGGACCAGACTTTCGAAGAAGTTTTTCACGCTGGAATGCCGCGCCTGCGGCAGGCCGGGCATTTCGCCCATCACTTCGATGTTTTCGAGCATCTCGCGGGTGGGGCCGCCGCCGCCGTCGCCGAAACCGTAGGCCATCAACAGGTCACGGTGCAGTTCCTTCTGCTGGAAGTTACCCCACGCGCCCAGGCTCTCTTTGGCATTCGCCATCGAGTTGTAGGTGCTGGCATAGGGACTGCCGAACTCCTTAACCGTGCTGAAATGGGTCAGGATTTGCGTGCCGTCCAGCCCCTGCCACAGGAACGTGTCGTAGGGCAGGCGGTTGTACTGGCTCCAGCCGATTTTGATGGTCATGAAATAGTCCAGACCGGCCTGTTTGATGAGTTGCGGCAAGGCCCAGGCATAGCCAAAGACATCCGGCAGCCACAAGACGGGCGTTTCGGCTTCTCTGCCGAACTGCTCGCGAAAAAATCCCCTCCCGAGCAGGAACTGGCGGGCGAGCGATTCCGCGCCGGAGAGATTGCAATCGGCCTCCACCCACATCCCGCCCATCGGTTCCCAGCGCCCTTCGGCCACTTTCTGGCGAATGGCTTCGAACAATTCGGGGCGATCCTGGCGCATAAACTCATACAGTTGTGGCTGGCTCTGGCTGAAATGGTAGCCGGGGAACTGTTCCATATAGCGCAGGACGTTGTAAAAGGTACGCTCAGACTTGCGGCGGGTCTGGCCGAGCGTCCACAGCCAGGCCACGTCGATGTGGGCATGTCCCGTGGCGTGGATAGTCACATCGAGCGGCGCGCCGGCCTGCTCCAGGCCGGCCTTCAGCGCGCCCAAGGCCGGTTCGACGCTGGCATAGAAGGCTTCTCCCAACGGGTCGCGGGTTTCCAGGGTATTAAAGGCCTCGTTCAGCGCGTTGAGAATGCCGTGCCGGGCGGGATGGTTGTCATCCAGGTTCTCGGCAGTTTCGTGGGCCATGCGCGCCAGGGCAAGGAAGTCGCGCGTCGGCGGGTGGATTTGGACAACCTGGCACGGACGCAGGTAGAGTTTGGTGAAAAAATCGCCGCTGGATGCGCCGCCCAGGCCGGTCCAACCGTGCAGGGCCAGGCTGTGGGGTTTGGCATCCGCCCACTCGGGGCGAAGCAAGATTTCCTGGTGGTGGCGGTCGCAGGCCGCGTAGGGGATTCCATCAATGTAGGCCAATGCTTCAGGGTGCGAAAAATCCCCCGCATCGCCGAGCGGCAGGCGCAGGGCAATCGACGCGGACTTGTCCCAATCATCGGGGATGGTGAAGGTTGTCCGCAGGATAAAATCCTGCCTCCAGGAGCCCCAGTAGTCTGTGGCGTTGATTTCTGTCCAGTTGGAATCATCCACCTCCGGGGCGACCGGCGGCAGCGCGAGTGGGCCATCCAGTTCCTTATAGCGGAATCCCGCCAACGGGGCGGTTTTGATGTAGATGAGCGGGGCAATCAGCGCGAGGCGTTGGCGAATTTTGTCGAGAGTCCAGCGTTGGCGGTGATACATGTGGGCATCCTTTCGAGAGTGGGCGGCGCGCAGGTTGGTGAATTATATTTGAGACGTAAACGTCCGGGCTGTCGCGCAGCGTCCGATAAATCGGACTTTTTAGCCCTGTTCACAGGGCGCTGCCATCTGGCCCGGTGATTTATCACCGGGCAAAGCCGTAAAACCACAAAATCCAGCGGAATCAGAAGGTTTTCCAGGCTGGGGGCAAAGGACAGCCCCCTCAATGGGGGTACGAACCGCGCAAAAAACAAAACCTTCCCAGGGCAGGGAAGGTTTTCCAGGCTGGGGGCAAAGGATTCGAACCTCTACTAACTGATCCAGAGTCAGTCGTCCTGCCATTAGACGAGCCCCCAAAGAGAGAGCGGACGGTATTTTAGCACGCC
>DAOTZM010000142.1:0-1589 GCA_034434035.1 Anaerolineales bacterium | reverse complement strand
CGTAGCGCAAGATGACATCTTGCGCCACAGGAGAAAAAATCATGTCCTACGAATTCCTGCAAATCCTTTGGTTCATCCTGATAGCCGTCTTGTGGATTGGATTCTTCTTCCTTGAAGGGTTCGACTTCGGGGTGGGAATGCTGTTGCCCTTCATCGGCAAAAAAGACATCGAACGCCGCGCCGTCATCAACGCGATTGGCCCCACCTGGGACGGTAACGAAGTCTGGCTGCTGACGGCGGGCGGCGCGACCTTTGCGGCCTTCCCGCACTGGTACGCCACCATGTTCAGCGGCTTCTACCTGGCGCTCTTCCTGCTGCTGGTCGGCCTGATTATTCGCGGCATCTCCTTCGAATATCGCTCGAAAGACGCCAACCCGAAATGGCGCAACACCTTCGACTGGATGATTGCGGTCGGCTCCTTTCTGGCTGCCCTGCTGCTGGGCGCGGCCTTCGCCAACCTGGCGCGCGGCGTGCCGATTGACGGGAAAATGATGTTCACCGGCAACCTGTTCACCTTGCTCAATCCCTATGGGTTACTGGGCGGTGTGACTACCGTTGCCATCTTTCTGCTGCACGGCGCGAACTTCCTCGGCCTGAAACTGGAAGGCGAACTGAAAGACCGCGCCGACGCCTGGGCCAAGAAAATCTGGATTGCCGCCACCCTCCTGTACATCCTGCTGGCCGTCTTCACCTACATCGCCGGTTACTGGCAGCGCGGATTCGTCAACCCCGGCATCGTGCCGATTGGCGCGCTGGCTGCCCTGCTGGTGGCGGGTTACTTCATCAACCAACGGCGCGACGGCTGGGCCTTCATCATGGTCGCGCTCAACATCGTGCTGACCCAGGTCTCCTTCTTCTCGATGACCTTCCCCAACGTGATGATTTCCAGCACCAACCCGGCCTGGTCGCTCACCATCTACAACGCCTCGTCCTCACAATACACGCTGACAGTCATGTCCATCGTCGCGCTCATCTTCGTCCCGATTGTGCTGGCCTACCAGGGCTGGACCTACTGGATGTTCCGCAAGCGCGTGACAACGGATAAGAAATCACTGGTGTATTAGGAAACCTTCCAGGCGCGGGCGGCCTTGCGGGGCCGCCCGTGTTTTTTATGTGGTAAACCAGCGAGGCGTGCCGGGTAGGCGGATTCTCAACGGGCAAGGCCGACATTACAAAAGCCTGTCATTTATCCTACATTTGTCATACGAACCCGTTAAACCGCTCAGGGCTTTCTTGAAGTTGATCACCGGACAGTTTTTAATCAGCAATTCCAAATTCAAAGCTGAGTTATGGCGGCGGCACAGAGCACGAACAGCAGACCGTCGCGGGGCCGGTCGCTTTCCAACCACAGTTGGAGCGAAAGCCACGCCGCGGCGCAGAGAGCGAGTCCCATCGCGTAGGGGCGGATGTCGATGAAGGCGACGGTCACCGAGGGGACAGAGAGGAAGACCATCACCGCGATGCGGGCCCCAGACTCGTCCAGCCAGCGCAGCGCCAACCGGTAAACGAGCCAGACCGCCGCGAGCGCGAACAGGATCGACAGCAGGCGCATGGCCAACTCGCCGAGGCCGAAAACGCGCGTCCAAAGC
>DAOTZM010000141.1:0-23752 GCA_034434035.1 Anaerolineales bacterium | reverse complement strand
GCCGTCCAGCCGGCCGATTGGCCGGCCTTCAAGGCCTACCTGCGCGAATGGCAGCGTGACAACCCGCCCTCCCTCCCCGGAACGCTGGTTTCAGACCAGACCCTGAGCCTGTCCATTCCCGATGACACCCTGACTCAGGTGGACATCGACTTAAGCGCTTACACGAAAAACGGCTTCGGACAGTTCATTGTGGTCGTCGAGCCGCCCAAACCGCTGGTTGAACTCAATCCCTGGCAGCGTCAGTCGCAGACCATCCACGCCTGGGCGCAGGTCACGCAAATCGGGCTGGACGCTTACGCCGACCAAAGCGAGATAACCGCCTGGGCCACCCACCTGCAAACCGGCGCGCCGCTCTCGAATGTGACCATTTCCGCCGGGACGCAGGAATATCGCACCGAGGCAGATGGAATCGCGCGCTTCGACATCCCCTCCGGGGCGACCTATCTGACCGCCCGGCTGGGGGAGGATACCGCCCTGCTGCCGCGTTCCACCCACTATTGGGGCGATGACTCCTGGCAGGCTGTTCCGCAACGCGACAGCCTGCGCTGGTATGTGTTCGATGACCGCGCCATGTACCGCCCCGGCGAAGAAGTCCATCTCAAGGGCTGGATTCGCTTCATCGGCGGCGGCAAAACCGGCGATGTGGGGCTGGCAGGCGGGCTGGAAACGCTGACCTACCGCGTGACCGATTCCACCGGCAACGACCTGGTGAACGGGCAGGCAGCGGTCAACGCGCTGGGCGGCTTCGACCTGACGTTTACCATCCCCGAACAGGTCAACCTGGGATACGCCAACGTGTATTTTAGCGTCCCAGCCGGCCTGGACGGTTCGAGTTACAGACACGCCTTTCAAATCCAGGAATTCCGCCGCCCCGAATTCGAGGTGACAGCCCGCAACGAAACCAGCGGCCCGTATTTTGTGGGTGATTCGGCGGTCGTGGCGGTCGAAGCCAAATACTACGCGGGCGGCCCGCTGCCAAATGCCGATGTCACCTGGCGGGTGACGACCTCGCCCGGCAGTTATGCCCCGCCCAAGTGGCCCGATTTCACCTTCGGCGAGTGGATTCCGTGGTGGCGCATCTACGGTGAGCGCTTCCCCGGCCAGGGCGAGACGACCACCGAAACCTTTACCGGCAAGACCGACGCAGGCGGACAGCACTACCTGCAACTCGACTTCCAGCAGGAAGGCCAGGCTCGACCAGCGCGCCCGCTCAGCGTGGTGGCCGAAGCAACCGTGATGGATATCAACCGCCAGGCCTGGGCCAGCGCCACCACCCTGCTGGTGCATCCTTCCAACTTATACATCGGCCTGCGCAGTGAGCGCTATTTCGTCTCGCGCGGCACACCGCTCAAGGTCGATTTTATCGTCGCCGACCTGGACGGCAATCCCGTCCCCGGCCGGCCGGTCGAGGTCAAAGCCGCCCGCACGGAGTGGAAATTCCGCGAGGGCGAATGGCGCGAGGAGGAAGCCGACCCGCAGACCTGTTCGATGAATTCCGCTCTTGAGCCGCTCACCTGCGCTTTCGAGACCAATATCGGCGGCAGTTACAAAATCACCGCCACCGTCACCGACAGCCTGGGACGCCGCAACCAGTCCAGCATCACGCGCTGGGTCAGCGGCGGGCAGCGCCCACCGGCCCGCAAGATGGAGCAGGAACAAGTCACGCTCATTCCTGATAAAGAAACCTATCAGCCCGGCGAAACAGCCCAAATCCTGGTGCAGTCGCCCTTCCACCCCGCCGAGGGCCTGCTGACCGTCAGCCGCAGCGGCACGCTCTACACGCAGCGATTTACGATTACAGATGGCAGCGCCACCCTGCAAATCCCCATCCGCGAGGAACACCTGCCCAACCTGCAAATCCAGGTCGATTTGGTGGGCGAAGCCCCGCGCACCGACGACAAAGGCGAGCTGATAACCGGCATCCCGCCCCGCCCGGCTTACGCCAGCGGCGCACTGACCCTGAACATCCCGCCTGTTCAACGCACGCTCTCGCTCGAAGTCAAACCCGAAACCGACCGGCTCGAACCCGGCGGCCAGACGGCGCTGGATGTGACCCTCAAAGACGCGGACGGCCGGCCCGTCGCCGGCGCGGAACTGGCGGTGGTGGTGGTGGATGAAGCCGTGCTGGCGCTGACCGGCTACCAGCTGGACGACCCGCTGGCAATTTTCTACCAGCAGCGGCCTGCCAACCTTTCTCCTACCTATGCCCGCGCGAGCATCGTGCTGCTCGACCCGCTCTCGCTGACCGGGGCCGTTCAGGACGCCGCGCCAGAGAAACTTTCCCGCAGCGCAGAACTGCCTATGGCTGCCGGCGCGCCCGCCCCACAAGCGACCGCCCTCGCGGAAACCGGCGGAGGCGGCGAGGATTCCACCCCCGCCCCTGACCCCATCCGCATCCGGGTCGATTTCAACCCGCTGGCGAACTTCTCGCCCGCGGTGCGCACCGATGTATCGGGCCGGGCGCGCGTGAACATCAAACTGCCCGACAATCTCACCCGCTACCGCATCATGGTCGTGGCGGTGGATGAGAGCGGCAGGAAATTCGGCGTGGGCGAGGCCAATCTCACCGCCCGCCTGCCGCTGATGGCGCGTCCCTCCGCGCCGCGCTTCCTGAATTTCGGCGATAAATTCGAGTTACCGGTCGTGCTGCAAAACCAGACCGACCTGCCGATGACGGTCGAGGTGGCCGTGCGCGCCGCGAATCTTCAGATTAGCCCCCCTCAGTCCCCCCATTTTGAAAACCAAAAATGGGGGGAAGCCGCGGGGCTGCGTGTCACCATCCCGGCCAATGACCGGGTGGAGGTGCGCTTCCCGGCCAGCACCGTTATGGCAGGCACGGCCAAAATCCAGGTCGCGGCAGTCTCCGGGGCATACAGCGACGCCGCAGCCATCGAGCTGCCGGTCTACACCCCGGCCACCAGCGAGGCCTTCGCCGCCTACGGCGTCCTCGACCAGGGCGCGATCGCCCAACCGGTGCAGCAGCCAACCGGCGTCTTCCCGCAATACGGCGGCCTGGAAATCAGCACATCCTCCACCGCCCTCTCGGCCCTGACCGACGCCGTCTTATACCTGCAAACCTATCCCTTCGAATGTTCCGAGCAGTTGGCCTCGCGCATCCTGTCGGTGGCCGCCCTGCGCGATGTGCTGACCGCCTTCCAGGCCGAGGGGCTGCCCGCGCCCGCCGAAATGGAATCCGCCCTCAGCCGCGATATCGAAACACTGCGGGGGATGCAAAACGCCGATGGCGGCTTCCCCTACTGGCAGCGCGGATTCGATTCCAATCCCTTCAACACGATTCACGTCACGCACGCCCTGTTGCGCGCCAAACAAAAAGGCTTCGACGTGCCGCCGGAAATGCTCGACCGCGCCCTCTCCTACCTGTGGAACATCGAAGGGCGCTACCCGCACTGGTACAGCGAGCAAACCCGCCGCACCTTGAGCGCGTATGCCCTGTATGTGCGCAACCTGAACGGCGAGCGCGATTCGGTCAAGGCCGAGAAGTTGCTGCGCGAGGCAGGTCTGGAAAACTTGCGGACGGAGGCCATCGGCTGGCTGTGGCCGGTCATCGAGGACAAAGCGCAGCGAGATGAAATTCGCCGTACGATTGGCAATCGCGTGGTCGAGACGGCCGCCGCCGCCAACTTCACCACCGCCTACGACGACCAGACCTACCTGCTGCTCTCCTCCGACCGCCGCACCGACGCCATCCTGCTCGACGCGCTGATGAGCGATAACCCCAACAGCGACCTGATTCCGAAAGTGGTCAACGGCCTTTTAGCCCATCGCACGCGCGGACGCTGGGGCAACACCCAGGAGAATGTTTTCGTCCTGCTCTCGCTCGACCGCTATTTCAACACCTACGAGACCCAAACCCCCGATTTCGTGGCGCGCATCTGGCTGGGCGAAACCTACGCCGGGAGCAGCGAATTCCGCGGACGCACGACCGAGCAGCATGAGTTATCCATCCCGATGGACTTCGTCCTGAACCAGACCGCGCTCGGCGGCGGGACGGAGAACCTGGTCCTGGGCAAGGAAGGCCCCGGGCGGCTGTATTACCGGCTCGGCCTGCGCTACGCCCCCGGCGACCTGCAACTGGACGCGCTCGACAGGGGATTCGTGGTCACGCGCTCCTACGAAGCGGTGGATAACCCCGATGACGTATACCGCGACTCCGAGGGCCGCTGGCACATCCAGGCCGGGGCGCGGGTGCGCGTCAAACTGACGATGGTTGCCGACAACCGCCGCTATCACGTCGCCCTGGTCGACCCGCTCCCGGCGGGGCTGGAAATCGTCAACCCGGCCCTGGCCGTTTCGGGCAGCGTGCCGCAAGACCCGAACGACACTACCGTCCGCTATGGCTGGTGGTGGTGGTGGGGTCCCTGGTACGAGCATCAGAACATGCGCGACCAGCGCGCCGAAGCCTTCGCCTCCCTGCTGTGGGATGGCGTGTACCAGTACAGTTACATCGCCCGCGCCACCACGCCCGGAACCTTCATCGTCCCGCCCGCCAAAGCCGAGGAGATGTACAGCCCCGAAGTGTTTGGCCGAAGCGCGAGCGACTGGGTGATTGTGGAGTAAAACAGGCAAGGATGATGAAACCAACCACCACCCACAGGGGGCAAACAGGGCCATGATGACGACATGATACCCGCCAAACAAGAAATTGACAGGCTGGGGCAGACGCGAATCGGGGCCGAGGATGCCGCGCCAGCAGGTTTCTTCGAGGAAGGGATTGCCGAGGGTGAAGCAGGCGATGAAGGGCAGCCAGGCCTCTTCGCGCAGGCCGAGCGCTTCGACGCGGGCCGGGTAATCGGCGGGTATCCCCGTCAGCGGCCAGGCGGGCCACAGTCCGAGGCCCGCGGCCAGACCGGTGAACGCGACCAGGAGGAGAATCGGCAGCGAAACGGGAGCCAACAACGGGTGAGTCCGCTCCCGGTTCGAGAGCAGGAGCGGGATAAGGCCCAAGTGAAAGCCAATTAATGCGCCCCAGGCGCTTCGCAGGGTCAACATCCCAAAAGCAACCGCCAGGCAGGGCAGGATGACCCAGGCAAAACGCAGCTTATGCCCCGCCACCAACCGCCCGCCGAACCGCGCGCATCGCGCGCGCCTGCCAGGAAACGGCACGCCGCAAGGTGGGCAGGCTCTTGCGCGCCGCAGCTTCGCCGCGCCGGGCGATTTCGGGAATATCCACCCGGTCGAACAGGTTGATGTCGGCCACATCGGGACGAATCAGGACTTCGGGCCGGTCGAGTTGCAGGCGCAGTTCGGTCATCTGGCGCTGACCAATGTCTATGGCATCCACAAAAATCTGCGCAGCCTGGGTGATGCGCAGGCGGGCAATCTGCTGGGCCAGCGGTTCTGGCACAGGCAGAGGCATGTTGAGCGGTGTTTTGGGCGCGTCGAGCGGGGCCATGAGCGAGACAGCGACCACCGGCAAGCCGGGAGCGAGGGCGCGCGCGGCCCGCACTGGAACCGGGTCGAGGGTGCCGCCGTCGATTAAAGTATATTCGTGGTAACGTTTGGGAGGGAACAAGCCCGGAACGGCAATGGACCCCATAATGGCATCCACCACCCGGCCTTGCTGCAAGACGATTTCGCGGTTGCTGTTCAGGTCAACCGCCACCGCCGCGCAGGGAATGGGCAGTTCGGCAAATGTGTCCTCGCCGAATTGCTGGCGCAGGAAATCGTGAACACCGCGCACGCCCAGCAGGCCAGGGCCATCGGCCAACGGCCAGCCGTAAAGTTTCGACTGGTCGACCGAAAGCATGATGCGGGTGGCTTCGTCCGCGTTTCGAAAACGCGCATACAACGCGCCGACAATCGAGCCGATGCTCGTCCCGGCGATGGCGCGGATGCGAAAGCCTTGCTGTTCGAGAACGCGCAGCGCGCCCAGGTGCGCCGCGCCCCGCGCCCCGCCGCCGCCTAAAGCGAGAGAAATGTCCATGGGTTTGTTTCATTCCTTTGCGCATGCGTAGTTTGAAATTGAGAAGAGGGACTGAATCGAAACAATAGATTACTTTGTTTCGCGCGCAATCACACAGGAAACCTATGAATACGGGTCTGCAAAAATGCTTATACCTGCCAGCAACCGGCGCGCAGTGGTTCCTGCAAGACGTATCGGTATCCATCGGGGGTAAGAACTGCAGCAGGATATATGTATAATACTGTTCGAATATGATTTATTATGTATAATAGAGGCATGAAGATTAGCATTGGTGAAGCGGCAAAAGAACTTGGTGTGTCCATTCACACTTTGCGACGCTGGGAAAAGGAGGGGAAAATCCAATCCGAGCGCACACCCAATGGGCACCGACGTTATGATGCAGCCCAACTGCGCGGACTAAAGCCTTATGAAATGAGCAAGACCAACCGACCAACCCTCTGTTATGCGCGAGTCTCCAGCCATGACCAGAAGGAAGATTTGGCGCGACAGGTACAACTGCTGGAGACCTTTTGCGCAGCCAACGGCTGGACGCATGAAGTAATGCAAGATTTGGGTTCTGGCTTGAACTACAACAAGAAGGGTTTGCAGCAACTCATCCGGCGAGTTTGCAGCGGGAGCGTTGGCCGCCTGGTACTGACGAACAAAGACCGGCTGCTGCGCTTCGGCTCAGAACTCATCTTTTCCCTTTGTGAAATCTTCAACACCGAAGTCGTGCTGATCAATCAAGGTGAGCAGCCGCTCAGTTTTGAAGAAGAACTGGCGCAAGATGTGTTGGAGATCATTACAGTTTTCTCCGCGCGTCTGTACGGCAGCCGTAGTCATAAAAACCGGAAATTGGTTGAAACCCTGCGCGAAGTGGCGGAGCGGTTATGAAAATCCTGCGCGCCTTCAAGACCGAGTTGGATCTGAACAACAAACAGAGCACCGCCTGCGTTCGTCATGCTGGCGCGGCGCGTTTTGCCTACAACTGGGGTCTGGCGCGCAAGCAGGAAGCCTTTGCGAATGGGGAAAAGACGCCCACGGCAATCGACCTGCACCGCGAACTGAATGCGCTGAAAAAGACCGAGTTACCATGGATGTATGAAGTCTCGAAATGCGCGCCACAAGAAGCGCTGCGCGACCTGGACAAAGCCTATGCCCATTTCTACCGCCGGGTGAAGGAAAAGAAATCAGGCAGGAACATCAAAGCAGGCTTTCCTCGTTTCAAGTCGAAAAAGCACGGTCTGGGTGGTTTTCGCCTGACTGGGGCGATCCACGTTTTTGAAAAAGCCATCCAGTTACCGCGTCTGGGAGTGCTGCGCCTGAAAGAGCGCGGCTATCTTCCCACTGGCGGGGTACGCATCTTGAGCGCAACCGTAAGCGAAAAGGCGGGACGCTGGTTTGTCTCGCTCCAGGTCGAGCTGGAAGTGCCTGACCCGGTCATGGACGACAGACCGGTTGCCGGGGTGGATTTGGGCATCAATCGCATGGCCCAGGTCAGTGACGGCACTTACTTCGAGAACCCGCGCGCATTGAAAAGCGCCCTGACCAAACTGAAACGCTTACAGCGGGTGGTTTCCCGGCGGCAAAAGGGCAGCGCCAATCGCCAAAAGGCAGTCAAGCAACTGGCAAGGGCGCATTTCCGGGTGGCAAATATCCGCAAGGACGCCTTGCATCAGGCAACCACATTCCTGACGAAAACCAAGTCTGCGATTGTGGTGGAAAACCTGAACGTGAGCGGGATGCTGAAGAACCATCATCTTGCGCAGGCAATTGCGGATGTGGGGCTGTACGAGTTCCGGCGGCAGTTGGAATACAAAGGCCAGTGGTACGGCTGTGAAGTGTTGTTGGCAGACCGGTTTTTCCCATCCACAAAACGTTGTTCGCAGTGCGGGACTGAGAAAGAGATCGGCCTGGCAGAACGGGTGTATTGTTGTGAGTACTGCGGCCAGGCGATGGACCGCGATTTGAACGCGGCCATCAACCTGGAGCAGTTATTGCCTGGTTGAACAAAACTACCCCCATGCTGGGGCTGCGGCGAGCTCCGCCGGAAGTTACGCCTGTGGAGAGCAGGTAAGACCTGGTTTCAGGCAAAGCTCACGGAAGCAGGAACCAAACAGCATTCTGTCAATGTACAGTTTTGCATAGGTTTTGGAGAGCGGATTTACAGAAAGGCGCAGCCTTCGCCCTGTGCGCTTACCTCGCCCCGCGCCGCCCGAACTGCCGTTCCAGCAGGTCCACCGACAGGTGAATCATCGTCGGCCTTCCGTGCGGACAGGTGCGGGGCGAATCGCAGTTCTCCAGGTCGGTCAGCAGGGCGCGCTGCTCGTCGGGGTTCAACACCTGCCCGGCCTTGACCGCCAGCCGCTTGCAGACCCGCCCGGCAATTTTGGCCTCGATTTCCTCCTGGAGCGGGGACTCGTCCTCCTCGAAATCCTCCACCAGCGCGCGCAGGGCCGCCGCCGGGTCGGCGTTGCCAAATAACGCCGGCATGGCGCGGATTTGGAACGAATTCGGCCCAAACGGCTCCACCTCGAACCCAAACTTTCCCAGCACGGGTAACTGGTTACTGAGAACTGCCCCACTGGAGGGCGGCAGCGTCACCACCACCGGAGTCAATAACGCCTGCGAGGGAATATTTTTCTGCGCGCGCTGGAGCATCAGCTTCTCGAACAAGACCCGCTCATGCGCCGCGTGCTGGTCGATGAGATACAACCCATCCGGCCCCTCCGCAATCAGGTACGTCGCGCCAATTTGGCCGATGAGACGAAGCAAAGGCAGGTTGACAAGTGATGAGTGAGGAGTGACCGGCGGGGAAGTTGGCGCAGTTCCTGGAGTTAAGTCACTGGTTACTGATAACTGTTCACTGCTCACTGGCTCATGCCCAATCACCCAATCCAACCCCGCCGCCTGATGACTGTTCACGGATGACTGATGACTGGAATTTCCCCATAAATTCTGCGTCGGCGGCAGCGATGGAACCGGCGAATACGCCAGCAGCGCGCGCCGCGCCGAGCGCTGCACGAAACTGAACACCCGCTCCTGGCTTCTAAAGCGCGCCTCCGCCTTGGCCGGGTGGACGTTGACATCCACCTCCTGCGGGTCAATTTCCAGGAACAGGGTCGTCAGCGGGCAGCGTCCCACCATCAGCAGGGTGTGGTAGGCCTGCATCAGGGCCTGGGTCAGCGGCGTATCCGACACCCAGCGGCCATTGATGAAAAAGGTCATCTCGCGGCGGTTCGAGCGGGTCAGCGCCGCCGGGGAGATGTAACCGGTCAGGCGGATACCGTCCTCCTCGGAAAGCACCTCCAGCATCTGCTTCGCCACATCCACCCCATACAGGGCCGCCAGAATCGCGCGCCGGTCGCCGTCGCCGCTGGTTTGCAGGGTGGGGGTCGTCCCATCGGTCAGGCGGAAGCGCGCTTGCGGGTAAGCCAGCGCATAGCGCGTCACCAGGCCGTCGATGGCGCGCCGCTCGGTCACATCCTGCTTCAGGAACTTCAGGCGGGCCGGAACGTTGTAGAATAAATCTTCGACCCGGATGAGCGTGCCGACTGGCGCGCCCACCGCTTCGACGGTTTTCACCAACCCGCCCTCCACCCGGATTCTGGCTCCCGTTTCCGAATCCTTCACCCGGCTGGTCACCGTCATGCGCGAGACCGAGCCAATCGAGGCCAGCGCTTCGCCGCGAAAACCGAGCGTGGCGATGTGGAACAGGTCGGCAGCCGAGGCCAGTTTGCTGGTGGCGTGCCGCTCCACAGCCAGGGGCAGTTCCGAGGCCGGAATGCCGCTGCCGTCGTCGGCCACTTCCACCAGGCGGCGTCCGGCTTCCTGGATGGTGACGTGAATCGACTTTGCGCCCGCATCGAGCGCGTTTTCGACCAGTTCTTTGACAACCGAGGCGGGGCGTTCCACCACCTCCCCGGCGGCAATTTGCGAAGCAACTTCAGGGGCGAGTAATCGGATGGGCATGGGGTGATTATACCCAGCGGGGAAAACTTTTGGATACGGAATACGCGGAAAACACGGACAAACACGGATGAAAACGGTATTATCATGGTTTTTTCCGCGTGACCCCGTGAAATCCGTGTATTCCGTGTCCGGGTTTCACATGAAAACTCAAAGAGCCATATTCCATACACCGGGCAAGTTATAATGTCGCGGTATGCGTAAACTCTTGCTGCTCTTGTGCATTTTCCTGCTGGCCGCCTGCCAGCCCGCCGCGCCGACAGCCTCCCCCACGCCCCTGCCGCCCACGCCGCGCCCAACCCGCGCGCCCGCCCCCAGCGTGACGCCCATCCCGCCGCCCACCCGCGCCCCGACCTGGACGCCTGAAGCGGCGGCCTCGCCCACCCCCGAACTGTTTTTCTACCGCTACACCGTCGACGCCCTGCGCTTACGCAATTACGGCGGCGGGAAAATCGAACTGACCCAAAAAACAGCCGAAACGCCGCTCTACCACCAGTACATCTTCCGCTACCCATCCGACGGCCTGACCATCTACGGCTACGCCAATATCCCGCGCGGCGAGGGGCCGTTTTCGGTCATCATCATGCTGCACGGCGGCGCAGACCCGGCTTCCTACACCATTTTTGAGCAGGATACCGGCTACGCCGACCTCTTGGCCCAGCGCGGCTACATCGTCCTGCACCCCAACTACCGCAATTTCGCGCCCTCCGACCCGGGCGAGAACCTGTTCCTGGCGGGTTACGCCATCGATGTGCTGAACCTGGCGGCGCTGGTCAAAAGCGAAGCCGGCCAGACCTGGAGCAACCTGCGCACGGCCAAACCAGGGAAAATCGGGTTGTGGGCTTTCAGCATGGGCGGAGCAGTCGCCTGGCGCGTGCTGGTCGTCAGCCCGGATATCCAGGCGGCTTTTTTCTATTCCCCCATGAGCGGCGGCGACCTCCAGAACGCCAAATTTTTCCCCGGCGACCCCGACGCCCAGGCCACCCTGGCCATGCCGGCCTTCGCCTTCCTTTCCACCTCGCCGAATTACTTTTACCGCGACATCGCCATCCCCATAGACATCCATCACGGTACCGCCGATTCGGTCGTCCCGGTCGAATGGTCGCGCCAGACCTGCGAACAGTTGAAATCGCTCGGCAAAACGGTCAACTGCTATTTCTACGAAGACGCCGGCCACTCGTTTTCAGGGCAGCATGGGCAGAAACTCCAGTCGCGGATGAATCACTTCTTCGATAAGCATCTCAAATTCGCGCCGTCCACCCCGACGCCGACCGCCACGCCATAAACCGCCCCAAAAACTCAATTCGTCAAGTCTTCGACCTTCCCTTTGTTTCCAAAAGGCGGATTGGTCAACACAATATCGAAAGAATCGTTGAGGGTTTCATGTTCGAGAAGCGCGTTTGCGCATATTACTTCCGCGCCAGTGCCGCCCTCGAAAACAAGACGAATCATGGCAGAGAGCGCAACATCCGGGTTGAATTCTATGCCTTTTATATTTTCCTGGATGTACTTGGCCTTATCAAGAGAAAATTTCTCTTGCGCATAATTGATAGATTGGATGAGAAAGCCACCGCTCCCGCAAGCAGGGTCTATCACTTTCTCGCCAGGTTGGGGGGCAATCATTTGGACTGCCAACTTAACAATCGGGTGGGGCGTAAAAAATTCCCCCCTGTCCCCGCGTTGATGCCGATTGACGAAAATCTGGAAGGCTTCGCCTTTTATATCTCCGGGGGTTTGGCGCAAACTAATGTTCTGCAATCGATTGACAACATAAGCCAGCGTCAGGGATTGCAATTTGATAGCTTCATCCGTAAAAAAGCCATTGTATTGACTTTTGATTGACAAAAACAAATGATTTAGGCGAGTACCAAACTCACTCGGCTGATTGGCAACAACCGCTTTATGCTCCTGCGATGTAATCCCAAATTGCAATGGCGTATAGCCTGATTGCTCATCATGGAGTTTGATAACAAGCAACTTGACCATCTCATGAAAAATTTTATCTTTTAGCAATCCCTCATTGGCGTAGATGTAATTATGACAATCATCGAACACAGATGACAAATTATGCGCTGGTCTCAATTCCTGAAGTGTTGGCAAAACATCAGGAAGCAAAGTGTCTTCGGAAAATAATAAAGGCTGCTCTTTTACAACCCTCGTTTTGGTTTTTTCGCCTTCCATGTTAGGAACTCTCCCCATCTCCCGATTCTGCGACAAAATACCGGTTATCGATTTGCATTTCATCTTCATCTATGCTGTCTTCCACCGTCAAAGTCACGTACACATCCTCTAAATTTTCGTACCAATCCTCGGTAATGTTTATGGTCTCTTCGCCTGCTTGGCCTGCAAACACAAACCCCATCACGTAATTCTGTTGCAGGTGATTGGGGTCATCGCCAGAAGATTCCAGGTGCCGCGGGTTGGCAAACAAGAACTTATGCTCCGGGTATCTCAAGAAAATATCTATCGAAACAATATTGAACTCATCCTTGCGCGGCGTCGCCTGCGTTCTTTCGCTGGAGGCCGATTTTCCTGAAACGAAGTGCGTCTCTAACACCAGGATTTTGGACATCACGTAATGCAAACGCCTTTCGACCAGGGCGTTGATTTCATCCCGTGACAGGTCCCTCAGCCCTGCAATAGCGCGTGATTTTGCCGTTTCACGCTGGGGATTATAGTTCTGAATTTCCTCATACTCATACAAATTTGTCGAATACTCGTCTTTGAATTTTGGCAACTCACGATAAATCCAGTCAACAATTTGCCCTTCAACATTCTCACTGTCGTCAATCCAATCTATCTTGTCGGAATGTGTGAGGAGGAATCTTTTCAGGTTGTCGAAATTATAGAGTTTGTGCCACTTTTCGGAATTGGATTTTACGCCTTTCGATTCCATGACAAACCATAAGTTATCTGCTGGCCTGCGAAAGTAAAAATCTCCATGATGGTTGGAGAGTTTCCTGCCCTCCCATTTCTCCCGAATCCGTTTGACCTCGAAGCCATATTCTTCTTCGAGTTTCTTTTTCAAGAGTAACTCGGTAATCGACCCGCTGACATAACCCTGCGCGTTTGGGCTGAGATTCAGCGCTTCCAGGAAAATTTCCAGGTTGGTTTTAAAAACTCGTTGAACGAAATGGGTCAAGCGTTCCAGGATAGTCATTTGTTTGCCTTGAAAATGGAATTCTCTTGCAAGAATATACCCAAACCGTGAAAAAAGCAAGATTTAGAACAAATGTGTTTGGTTCTCCACTGAGATACCCTGGTGAACCCCGTCATGCCAAATCTGTAGGTATAATCGCCCCATGCAATACACCACCATCTTCATCGACCTCGACGACACGCTCTACCCCGCCGGGAACGGGCTGTGGCAGGCCATCAAGGAACGCATCCGCCAGTATATGCGTGAGCGGCTCGGCGTCCCGGCCCAGGTCGTGCCGGAACTCAGCCACCAGTACTTCCTGCAGGAACCACCCTGCGCGGCTTGCAGGCCAACTATCATGTGGATATGCTCGACTACCTGGCCTGCGTCCACGACGCGCCGCTGGCCGATTACATTGCGCCCAACCCGGGATTGTGTTCGATTTTGACCTCCATCCCGGCCCGAAATTTCCTGATTCTACTGGAATTTGTGGTTAAGGAAGAAATGAGGCATGATGGGCTAAAACTCTGCCCAGAGAATAGCCAACATGCCTCAACGAAAGTGTACCAAAGACCAGACAGAAGTTACAAGACCGCATAAGAGAATCACGCTTCCAATCGAGATGGAGAAATACAACGAAATTGTGAATGATTGCCAAAGTTGGCTGATACCCTACCTGCATGTCCATCGTGGGATGCTGGATTGGTTGTTCCCTTTGCTGCAACTGGTTTGGAACTACCCTGTCTTTTCACGAGGCAAGCGCGCTGGCAAGAGCCCGATGGAATGGGCCGGTTTCGAGGATGTTCCGTCCCCTTTCCAGCGTATTCAACAGCCTGGTCAATCCACAACCAGGCGTGCCGTCGCCATTACCTGATTTTTTAAGGTGCCAGAAAGTGTTACCCTATTTCCCTGAAAAAATGAACCCTCCCCGAAATCAGATGAAAATGCAAATAGGGGAAGTCCTGGCATTCGCCGCCGTTGACAATTAAGCGGCAGGCGGGCAGGTGGAATTGCTCGACCAATCCCTGGGCTGTGGCAATGACATCCGGCAGGAAGGCGGAGACGGGGTCGAGGGCGCTCACACCTGCCCTGGCGGGCGGTGCCAGGGGGGTGGGAATCGGCTTTTTGGGAACCAGCAAGACGTGAAACGGGTAGGAAAGAGCGGGGTGGGAGTACGCAACACGCAATAATCTAAGCAAAAACGATTTTGTCATCGTCCAGTTCGGTGATGCAGGCCAGCGAGAAGACCGGCACGCCGAGCGGGGCCAGGGCTTTACGCCCGCCCTCGAAACTTTTTTCGATGAGCGCGCCGATGCCAACGATGCTCGACCCGGCGGTCTGGGTCAGGCGAACGAGGCCCAGGATGGTGGCGCCGGAGGCCAGGAAGTCATCGATGATGAGGATTTTTTCGCCCCCGCCCAGGTGTTCGGGCGATACAATCAGTTCGACCATGCGGCCTTTGGTGTGGGAGGGGGCCAGGGTCAGGTAGACCTGGTCGGGCATGGTGACGGGTTTGGTCTTGCGGGCATAGACGACCGGCAGGCCGAGGTGGATGGCAGTGGTGAGGGCCGGGGCGATGCCGGAAATTTCGGCAGTCAGGATTTTGGTGGCCCCAATGCCGCTGAACAGGCGCGCAAACTCGCGCCCGCAGATGTCCATCAGCAGCGGGTCGACCTGGTGGTTAATAAAGGAATCAACCTTGAGAATGCCGTTGCCAAGGTATTTGCCGTCTTGGAGAATACGTTGTTCGAGTGCTTCCATTTCTCTTGTCCTGTGTGGAATTTGTATGGTCAGCATTGTACAACGTTTGAAAGGATGCGACCAGAGGGGATACGGCGCTTTCAAACTCGCGCTGTCGCATCCGCAGCGCTTCGCCGCCGCCGCCAGCCTTTCGGGCGCGGTAGACATCAACCAGGTGGTCAAGCCGAACCCGGCAGACCCGAACAGCGATGCCTGGAGGGCGCACATGCGTAACATCTTTGGCGATGTATCCAAAGTCCCCGGCAGCAGCAATGACCTGTTCGCCCTGGCCGAAAAAGTCGCGGGGGGAAGCGTCAAACCAAAACTGTATCAGTGCTGCGGCGCCGAAGACTTCCTCTACGCCGACAACCTGCGTTTCCGCGACCACGTTCGCGCGCTGCCGCTCGGCCTGACCTACAAAGAAGGCCCCGGCGACCACAACTGGGCTTATTGGGATGTGATGATTCAGAAAGTATTGGCCTGGATGTTGGCGTAACGGGGGTTCCCATGCGCCTCGAAGACTTGAACTGGATGGATGTCGAATCCTACCTGCAACGCGATGACCGGCTGATGCTGGTCACCGGCGCGGCCGAACAGCACGGCTATCTCTCGCTGCTGACCGACATCAAGATTCCGCTGGCCCTGGCCGATGCCGCCAGCCAAAAAACGGACGCGCTGGCCGCCCCGCCGCTCAACTTCGGTTGTTCGCCCTATTTCCTCGCCTGCCCCGGCGCGTTCAGCCTGCGCGCTTCCACGCTGATGGACGTGGCCGAGGACCTCGCCCGTCCAGACCGGGTTTCGCCGTATCCTGGTGCTGAACGGTCACGGCGGCAATGCCCCGGCCCGCGCCCGGCTGCGCGAGGCTGTCAACGACTTACCGGAATCCGCCTGGGGATGTTTTGCAGTTGTTGAAGTTCGAATAACTTGAGGCGGGCAGCCCGCCGTCCCGAAGGTTTGAGCGGCTTAACCTGGTCTTTTGAGGAAACCGCTCGGCTGAGCGCTCGCGGCGAAGTCTTCGGGACGTTTCCCTTTCCCTACCGCAGCCCTGCCAGCGGGCCATTCGGGTCAATGATAGGGTTTAATACCGCGTAGGGGATAAGGACTTCCTGCGGCCCGGCGGCATAAGCGGCCACCTGGTACGGGTCGAAACTGACAAGCAGGCCGCCGGGGGTGATGTTCCAGTTGCGGTAATTTTCGGGCGTGGGGTCGGCGCCGGTCACGAACAGCGCGTCGAAGCCGATGTCGCGCCGCGAGAGTTCCTGCTGGCAATAGGAGGCAATCAGGCCGAGGGAATCCGCGCCGGGCAGGAACAACTGCTCCAGCCGGATTGGTTCGCCGCGCTGCAAATTGTATGTGTATGTCAGGGTGTAACTGTACGGGTGAGCCGCGCCGTCCGAATAGGTGTAAAAGCCGAAATTGAGACTCAAGACCTCGCCAGGCGGCGAGACGATAGTGTAGGCGCTCTCGAAGAAACTGCCCGCGCTGATGGGTGTGGCCGGCAACCCGGCCAGCCCGCTTTTGAACTGCTCTATTTCCCGCGTCACCAGCGCCAGCACCTCCGCGTTGAAGCGTTCGACGCGCGGGTCATCGCCCTGCATGACCGGGAGTTTGGTCTCGATGGTGTAATCGGGCGATTGGCCGCTTTCGAAGCCGCTGGCGGTCCGCACCGGCCATTGCAGATAAAGCGGCGTAGCGGTTGGCGTCAGGGTGGGGTTCTGCGTGGGCGGAACGGTGGCGGTTGGCAGGGGAGGCGGTGCTTCCGCCGGGGCGGAGGCCTGGGGCAGGGAGCAGGCCAGGGCGGCGGCGAGGAGTACGAGGGTAATCAACAGGAGTCGTTTTTTCATCGCTTCCCCTTCGCCAGTTTCGCTTCCAGGCGCTCCTGGCGGTGTTCGAGTTCGTTCATCCAGTGTTTTTTCATGTAAGCCGGCAGGAACGGGTTGTCCTTGATTTGCCCAATCGCTGCCAGCGTCCAGCCCAGGGCGGAGGTGGGGGCTTTGCGGGTGTGTTCGTAATATTTCGCCAGTTCGACATGGGCGTAGACATGCCCCTCGGCGGCGGACTGTTCCCACAGTTTGAGCGCCGTCTCCAAATCGCCGCGCCGCTTTTGCAGCACAGCCAGCCTGCGCACCGCCTGCCAGAAATCGGGTTCGGGCAGTTCGGTCTTCAGCCCGCGTTCGTAGAGCAGGGCGGCGTCGTCCCAGCGGTTCAGGTCCTCGAACAGTTTCGCCAGCGCGATGATGTCGAGTCCGTGCGCAATGTCGCTGCCGTGCGGGTCGGCCAACATGCCGGCGGTCAGGTGGAGCAGGGCGGCCATGGCGAGCACGTCCATCGCGTTGTGGTAGAACACGCCTTTGAGCGGGGCCGCATCGCCAGTGCGCAGGTAATCGAAATAAAGCCAGGGAATTTCGCAGCCGGGGACTTCCTCCACGCCGCGCGGGGCCTGCAGGATGTGTTCTTCGAGGTATTTCAGGGCGCGGCTCGGCAGGCGGTCGCGCCACAGGCGGCGCGCCAGCGGTAACAGGTCGATGTGGGAGAATCCATCGAAGGGGCAGGGGATACTGTGCAGGGTATAGCGGGTGCGCAGCAACGGGGCGTCGAAGGCTTTGCCGTTGAACGTGACCAGCGCGGCGCACGGGGCCAGGAAATCCGACAGCGCTTCCAGCAGCGCGGCCTCCTCCGATGGGTTACGCATAAAAAACATCGCCAGGCGAAACTCCCCCTCCACAAACCGCCCCGCGCCGACCATGAAAGCGCAGGTCCCCGTGCCGCCCGAAAGCCCGGATGTTTCGGTATCTATAAATGCCAATTGGGAGAGGCTGAGGCGGCTGATATTTTCGTCGCCCGCCCAGGCCGCCAGCCCGCCCAGGCCGGATTCCGGGAGAATCGGGACGCGCCCGTGCCTGTATTCCGTTGGATAAACCTGTTCCACCACGAAGGTTTCGCCGCGCCGCGTCTCCAGCCAGCGGCCCTCGAGAACGTGTTCGAGCGAAGAATCGCGCCGCGCTTTGGGCGCGGGCGGCTGGATGTCGGATGCGCCAACCTTGACGCCCAACGACTTGAGTTTATCGGCCAGGGAGGGAGACATGGGGGGTATTTTATCGCAGATGGCAGGCCGGAATGTCAATCTGGCTGCCAGTTATAGACTGGCGGTTGCCCAGAAATTTCGGGCAGGTAGCAGCCATCCACCTTGTCGGGGCGGACATATTTGACGAGGAAATCCACCCGCCAGCGGCGCTCGCTGCCGCCGGGGCGGATAAGTTCGTTGCGTTCCACCCGCCAGACCGCGCCTTCCACCGGGTCGAGCGCGCCGTGAAAGCCGTACGTCCCCAACAGCGAGAGCGCCTGCTCGATGGACAGGGGCGCGCCTCGGTGGAGCAGGCGCGGGGGCATGAATTCGCCGGGAGCCAGCCGTTCGATGAACGCGTCGAACACCAGGCGGGTCATGCCGGTCATCAAATCGAAGGCCACGAATGGTTCGTGTTTCAGTTCATAACGCGTGCCGTGGGCCTGCATCAGCCATTCGCCGCACAGCCGTTCCCCTTCGCGCAGCACGGCCAGGAAGCGGTCTTTATTCCGCGTCACCCACTTCTCGAAATGATGGTGCTGCTCATAGGGCGAGGTCGATGCCAGGCAGCCGGAGCGCGTCAGGGCCAGGATTTCGCCATTCAGCCGGGCTGCGCCCACGTTGGAACCGTCCAGTTTTTCCTGGACGATGACCAGGTCGTGGCGGTCGCGGGTTTTTCCGGTGGCGATTCGTTCCTGGCCTTCGTGGCATTTGTGGTCCCCAATACCGATGCGGCTGCCGGGCAGGTGGGCGATGCTGCCGTAGCTCTTGATGCCCAGGGGCTTGCGGGGGGCGGCGGGAGGGAGGTTCATAATCAAATTATACTCAGCGCGGGCGAGGAATTACGCTTTCTTCTCCTAAATCGGGAGGCTCTCCAATATTTTCCGTGAAAGCCTGGACACGGAACACACGGAATTGACGGAAACGCACGGAAAGGGCATTTTAAGCAACGATTTTTCCGTGTTGCTCCGTGTTTTCCGCGTTTTCCGTGTACGAGAAATCAGTATCACGGAAATTCTCAGAGAGCCAATCGGGAAGGCGCAAATCTCACCCGGAGGTATTATATAATCAAGCCGAAGACTTCGAGGTGTGATGGCAACCCGCTGGCAGCGACTGCGCGAACGATTCGTCAACCTGTACCCGCCCTTCCTGGGCGCGGGGATTCGCTCGCGCCGCATCGATGACCTGACCATCCGGGTCGAGATGCCGCTGACCTGGCTCAACCGCAACATCTTCGGCGTGCACTTCGGCGGCTCGCTGTATGCGATGTGCGACCCCTGGTTTGCATTGATTTTGCTGCGCGCGCTGGGAGATGGTTATATCGTCTGGGATAAGGCGGCCAGCATTCAGTTCGTCAAGCCCGGGCGCGGCGCAGTGACGGCGACCTTCCACATCCCGCCGGAGCGGGTGGAAGAAATTCGCCGGGCGGCGCAGACCAGTTCCAAAGTGGAGCCGTTGTTCAATGTCGAGGTGCTGGATTCGGGCGGGCAGGTGGTGGCGCGGGTCGAAAAACTTTTGTATGTGAGGAAAAAGCGATGAAATGGCATAAAACCACCCTGACCATCCCCACGCGCGGCAAAGGATTGTACGCCTTTACCGGCCAGGTGAATGCCCAACTGCGTATTTGGAACGCGCGCGAGGGGGTGTGTTTCCTGTTCTGCCCGCATACGTCCGCTTCATTGACCATCAACGAGAACTACGACCCAACCGCCCAGGCAGATTTGGAAACCGCGCTCGAAAAGTTGGCCCCGGAAAACGAGCGCTGGTATACCCACGACCTGGAAGGCCCCGATGACGCCGCCTCGCACATCCGCGCCATGTTGACCGGCTCCAGCCTGACGATTCCAGTGGATGAGGGGCGGCTGACGCTGGGAACCTGGCAGGGGCTGTACCTGTGCGAGCATCGCGCCCACGCCCACCGCCGCGAGGCATGGGTCAGGGTGCTGGATGTCTCCCGTGAATAGAAAAAATCCGCGCCTGGAGCGCGGATTTTTCTAAACGTTATCGTCCCGAAGGTTTTCAGGGGAATTTTGGCTGTTTTCCGACCATCCTTCGGGGCGTTTTTATCAATTAATCGCGTGAGCGGCCGCCCACCAGACTGACGAAGTAGAGCAACTGCATGACAGCGGTAACCAGGGCGGCCACATAGGTGAGCGCGGCGGCGTTCAGCACTGCATTAACGCCGCGCTGTTCCTCTTCCCCGACGATGATGCCCGAATCGGCCAGCAGGCGTTTGGCGCGCGCCGAGGCGTCGAACTCCACCGGCAGGGTTGCCAGGGCAAAAACGGCCCCGGCGGAGAAGACAATCACGCCCAGCCAGGCCAGGCCGGTAAAGTTGAGAAACAGCCCAGCCATAATCAAAATCCAGCCCAGGTTCGAGCCGATGTTGACCGCCGGGACGAGCGCGCCGCGCAGCCGCAGCGGGAAGTAATTCTCGGCGTCTTGCATGGCGTGGCCGAGTTCGTGCGCCGCAATGGCGAGCGAGGCCACCGAGGGCTGGTTGGCGACGCCCTGCGAAAGGCGCAGCACTTTGTTGGTCGGGTCGTAATGGTCGGTCATTTCCCCGGCGACGCCTTCGAGCCGGACGTTGTACAGGCCGCTGCTCGAAATCAGGCGGCGGGCCGCATCGGCCCCGGTCAGGCCGCTGCGGGCGCGCACCTGGCTCCATTTGCTGTAGGACGACTTGACGTACCACGATGTGAGCGCCATCAGGATGAAGGCGGGGATCATGTAAATCAAGTAGTTGATGTCGAAGAAAAACATGTCTACCTCCGTGTTTTGTTAATAGTTCAGAATTATTTTTACCACTTGTGTGTAAACCATGCGTTAGTGTTGTATCAATACTTTGTTAATCGAGAGACACCCTTGTTGCGCCAGCGGTTGTGCTGGCCGCCAACGCGAAAGTTCGAGGAATACATTCCGCGTTATGGTTTCGAGAGCAGTTCGAGCGCTTTTTCCAGCTGCGGGTCGCGACCGGCATCCCGGTCTTCTTTGGTCAGTTCGACCAGCACATCCGGTTCCAGGCCGGTCTTATGGATGGTGCGTTCCTTGGGCGTCAGCCACTTGGCGATGGTGATGCGGACAGCGCCTTCGTTGCCATTGAGCGGAATCCAGTTTTGCACCGAGCCTTTTCCATAGGACTTGACCCCAACCAGGATGGCGCGCCCGTAATCCTGCAAGGCCCCGGCCACGATTTCGGAGGCGGAAGCAGAACCTTCGTTAATCAGCACCACGACTGGGATGTCTGTCGCCAGGCCGCCGCCGCTGGTTGTGAATGTGTCGCGCTTGCCATCGCCGTATTGCTCGTAGAGGGCCACTTCGCCCTGTTTCACAAACTGCGACAAGACTTCGACCGAGGTGCCCAGGTAGCCGCCGCCGTTGTTGCGCAGGTCGAGAACCAGGCCCTTCGGGTTGTGGGCCATGACTTCGCGCAGGGCATCGCGCAGTTCGCGGCTGGTGGTGTCGCCAAAGGTGTTGAGTTGGACATAGGCGATGTCACCTTTCATCTCATATTCCACGCTTTTGACGACGATTTTGGCGCGGGTAATCGGAACGTCGAACGGGGCATTTTCGCCTTCACGCAAGATGGTCAGGATGACCTGGCTGCCCGCCGGGCCAAGCACCTTGCGGCGGACCAGTTCGGGATTGATTCCGGTCATATCCTCGCCGTCGATGGCGACGATTTTGTCGCCGGCGCGCAATCCTGCCGCTTCAGCCGGGGAGTCCTTAATCGGGCTGATGATGGTCAGGTAATCGCCAGTCACATCGACATAGGCGCCTATTCCTTCGTAGTTACCGGCCAACCCGGCGTTGGCGTCCTTGAATTCTTCCGGGTCCATATACGAGGTATGGTCATCACCCAGGGCTTCGAGCATGCCCCGGATTGCGCCGCGCATCAGGGCGGTGTCATCTACCGGCTGGTCGACGTACTGCTCGTGGACGAGAGACCAGGTTTCCCAGAAGGGGGTAAAGAGTTGTTGCAAGTCTTCGGGCGTGGCTTCGCCGGCGGCTTGCGGGGTGGCCGACACAGTGGGGTCCCCGGGCAAACCCGGCAGCGAGAAATTGGGGATGAACGCGCTGGGCGACGTGAAGTGCCCGACTATGAAACCGCCAGAGAAGGCGCCTATCAACAGAAACAGGGCCAGGAACGAAAACAGGATGAATTTGACGAATTTGTTCACAGGTACCTCCAAATTTTGCTGCATACTATAGCACTTGCGGATTAAATCATAATGAAATCGGGCGGGCGAGGCGTAAGAAATGCGTAAGAGTTTCAGGTTTGGTCGTTTTTGTCACCCGCATCCAGTTCCTTGACCCGTTCGCTGAGTTCCTTGAGTTGATCATCCTGCGCTTTCCAGGGCTGGGTAAAGCCTTGCAGGAATCCCTTTTCGCCTTTGCGCGGGGCCCAGCCGCGCACCAGCGCGAACATGACCAGGTTGGAGAAGACCAGGATGACGACCAGCAGCACAATCACAATCCAGACTTTTTCGGGGTGCATCAGTTCCTCCCGTTGAGCAGGGCGGGCAAGCGCGACCAGTCGCTGAACACGGCGTCGGCGTCGGGATGCGGTTCGGATTTGCCGTAGAGCAGGGAAAAAAGTCCCCGCTGACGGGCGGCGCGGGTGGTGCGCGGCAGGTCGTCAATCATTACGCAGCGGCGCGGGTCGGGTTCTCCGGCCAGGGTTTGGGCAATCTCGAAGGATTCGGGCATCGGTTTGCAGCAGGGGGCGATGGCGACGACATCGACCAGGCCGTCGAAACAGGATTCGATATCCAGTTGGCGCAGCACGCGCCGGGCGTGGGCCGAATCGGCGTTGGTGAAGATGAATTTTCGGGCCGGGATGGAGGTCAAAATCGAACACAAGCCTGGATTGGGGGCAATGTAATCTGCCAGCGGTACATCATGGACGCAGGCCAGGTAGTCGAGCATATCCACATGATAGTTGGCCTGCAAGCCGCGCAGGGTGGTTCCGTATTGCAGGAAGTACTGGCGGCTGAGTTCCGGCACGACCTGGGCCGGGATGCCGAGCCGCTCGCGCATGTACTGGCGGATGCGCTCCTTGATGGCCTGCCACAGCCCGTTCCCGGCAGGGTAGAGCGTGTCGTCGAGGTCGATGAAGAGGGTGGTGTATTGCATGGGGCGATTATACCTACAGATTTGGCATGACAGGGTCTACCAGGGTATATCAGTTGGAAAAAACGTAACTACCTGCCCATGGAAAAATAAAATTCTTTAACATTTTTCACATCCTTTCCGGTTAAAATCCCCCTGCAAAAATTCATCAATCTGCATTCTAGGAGTCTTTCCTTGCTCACCCTCGCATCCCTCGCCACCGACTTCCGCGCCCTCGGCATGACCAGCGGCGACACCATCTTTGTCCATTCGGCCTACAGCACCCTCTCTCGTGCCCCCGGCGGCGTGCAGGGCGGGCCGCAGACCGTCATCGACGCCATGCTCGAAGTCATCGGGCCTAACGGCACGCTCATCATGCCGACCTTCAACTACGACTTCCTGCGCGGCACGCCCTGGGATATGCGCACCACGCCCTCCCAAATGGGCGCGCTGACCGAACTCGTCCGAACCGACCCCAGGGCCAAGCGCATGTTCCACCCCATCTACTCGATGGCCGCCATCGGACGGCACGCCGATGAACTGGCCGCGCACCGCTCGGACGACTGCTTTGGCGAAACGACCATTTTTAGCAAATTCCGCGCATGGGACGCCAAAATCCTGATCCTGGGCCTGGCTTACAGTAAATCCATCACCTTCCTGCACCACTGCGAGCAAATGGCAGGCGTCGATTATCGCTTCCTGAAAGAATTCAAAGGCACAGCCATCGACATGCAGGGCAAACCGCGCGAGGCCGCCGTCACCATGTTCGTGCGCGACGTGGAACGCGGCGTGGTGCTGGACTTTG
>DAOTZM010000140.1:0-1953 GCA_034434035.1 Anaerolineales bacterium | reverse complement strand
CAAGTGCCAACCAAATCCATTGGCGAAACCTGCCGCCAGCAAGCACGCGCTCTGATCGAGTTACTGGTCATCCAGGCTCACAAAATGCTCCAAAATGGCGAAAGCGCAAAGTCCGTGCTCGATTCTCTGTTTGCCAAGCAACTTGCCTATGCCGCTGCTTGATTTGCTATTATCCAAAAACACAACTCACGAGCTCAGTAGACATTATCGGCAATAAAAACTTGGACACGGACGAGAACGGACAAGAGCGGATTTTAAGCTTTTTCTCCGCGTATTCGGCTCTTGTCCGCGTCCCAAAAAATGGCGTTGACCAATTACCAATAAAGTCTAGTGGCTTGAAAGGATAAATTCTATGACCAAAATCACCTTCATTGGCGCCGGCAGCCTCGGTTTCACTGCCGGACTCGTCCGCGACATTTTGACCTTCCCGCTCCTGCAAGATGCTCACATCGCCTTGATGGACATCAACGCCGAGCGGCTGGAATTTGCCAAAACAGCCGTGACGAAAATCATCACCGAAGGGCAGTATCCCGCTTCAGTCTCGGCCACCCTCGACCGGGTCGAAGCGCTGCGCGATGCTGACGTGGTGCTGACCACCATCCTGGCCGGTTCCACCGAGGTCTGGCGGCACGACATCGAAATCCCCAAGAAATACGGCGTCGATATCAACGTTGGCGACACGCGCGGGCCAAGCGGCATTTTCCGCTTCCTGCGCACCATCCACCCGATGATGGACATCGCGCGCGATATGGAAAGGGTCTGCCCAAATGCGGTTTTGCTGAACTACACCAACCCGATGGCCATGCTGTGCGGCGCAATCCAGCGCCAGACCTTCATCCCGACCACCGGGCTGTGTCATTCGGTGCAAGGCACGGCGGCCATGCTGGCCGGTTGGATTGGCGCGCCGATGAGCGAAATCACTTATACCTGCGCCGGTATTAATCACATGGCCTGGTATCTCGATTTCAAATGGAACGGCCAGGACGCTTACCCGCTCATTTACAAAGCCATCACCGAACGCCCCGAAGTCTACAACGAGGAAATTGTCCGCAACGAAATGTACCTGGCGCTCGGTAAATACGTCACCGAATCGAGCGGCCACAACTCCGAGTACAACTGGTGGTTCCGCAAGCGACCTGACCTGATCGAGAAATACTGCACTACCGGCACCGGCTGGAACCCCGGTGAATACGCTTACATCCTGAAAGAATACCAGCACACCGAAGCCACCTGGAAGGAAGGCGTGCGCGTGCACTTGGACCGGGCCCTGACCCGCGAGGATTTGGAGCGCGGCGAGGAATACGCCTCCTACATCATCAACGCCCTGCTGGGCGGCGAGATGTACAAATTCAACGGCAACGTGCCGAACACGGGCCTGGTCACCAACCTGCCGCAGGGCGCGTGTGTCGAGGTGCCGGTGCTGGTCGATCAGGCCGGTTTCCACCCGATGTACGTCGGCGCGCTGCCCGCTGAGTGCGCCCTGATGACTGGCCTCTCCAGCGGAATCGAGGAACTCGCCATCCAGGCCTCGCTCTCCGGCGACCCGACCCTGGTCTACCGCGCCATCTGCCACGACCCGCTCACCGCATCCGTGCTTTCGCTGGCCGAGATTCGGGAGATGACGAATGAACTCTTTGCCCAGCACAAAGATTATTTACCCCAATTCAAACATCATGCCGTGTAGGACAAGACTTTGTCCTGTCCTGAGCCTGGCTGTCCTGCTCCTGATGTTTTTGTTCCTCTTTGGATGCGCTCCCGCCTCGTCCCCGCCGACACCTGCTCCTGTTTTGATGAAAACGCCGACCCTATGCCCGCTGTTCCCCTGCCTGACACCTCCCACTTGACACCTGACACCGCCTGGTGGCGTCCCGCCCCCGGCCTGACCTGGCAATGGCAGTTGACCGGCAAACTGAACCTTGACCTGCAAACCGATGTCATCGACGTTGACCTGGA
>DAOTZM010000139.1:0-4087 GCA_034434035.1 Anaerolineales bacterium | reverse complement strand
GTACTTACGGACAACGGGCTGGGCGGCCGTCTCGGCTTTGAGCGCGCCGGTGGCGGGCTTGGGGGCGGGAGACTGGGCGGCATCGTAGCGAACCAGGATGCGCTTGTGCGGCTCGATGGCGCCGGTGGCCTTGCCGCCTTCCGCGCTCCAGTTCTGCCACTTGGGATTGATTTCCCAGACCAGGTGGATGGGACGCGGCAGCGGGACGATGTACTTTCCAGCCTCACGATGGTCTTTGTAGATGTCCCGTTCGCCAGTCCAGAGCGGGATGGCCTCCAGGCGCAGGCCGGTGGCCGCTTCAAAGGCGCGAATCTCGTCCTCGGTATTGAGGTACAAGTGCAGGAATTTTTTGACAGTTTTCGGGTGCACCAGGTAGAAAGCCACCACTGGCGTCCCATCTTTGGCTTCGCGGCGCGAAACCGAGACAACTTCCTGCTTCTGCTCGCCTTCTTCGAGGCCAGCGGCCTCGACCAGCCAGCCAGCGGCCAGCAGGTCTTCGACGGACTTAAGCGCGGCGGCGGCGGACTCGAAGGGCATCACGCTGCCGTCCATCGGGACGGCCAGCGTGACCTGCGCGCCGGCGGAGGTGAACAGCTTGACCCAGCCATTGTTGACGTTTGTTTCCATAGTTTCCTCCGGGGAACGGCCCGCGCCTTTGCAGGCGCGGGCAAAAGTGAATGCGGCTGCAAAAGGGTGGGCGGACCCGGCTATGGAAGCCGGTATTCGGATGTTAAGGTGCCCAAATCGCCCTGCCGGGGTCGAACCGGCCAAACCGCTGGGCGGAATGTTTGAAATAGGGATAGGTCAACGACCACCCGCTAAAGCGGGTGGTCGTTGACCGCGGACTCCTGGAGAATTAATGACAAAAAGCCCCGTCCGCTGGACGGGGCGAAAGTCGGTTAAATTAAATACGCCGCGTCGTTTGGAAAGAGCCTTGGCGTAGGTCGCGTGCGATAATACGACTTGTTCCCGGTCTCGTCAAGGAAATTGCGCCTGACAAAAACGAAAGCCCAGGCGTATTTGGCCTGGGCTTCTGTGTTCGCCTTGTCTGATTATGGCGTGGGCGTAAAAACCGGCGTGACCGGAACGAACGGCGTGGGCGGCAACGGCGTGGCGGTCTGGCAGTCCGCCAAGACCTGCGGCCAGTCATCATTGCCATATTTGCGGCCATCGGGGGCGTATTCCCAAAACTGGCCGCAGTATTGCAGCGTTTGGGCAACTGAAGGATATGGCGAGCGGTGGTATTTCCAACCATCATCCCAAATAAAGGTTGGGTAAGTGTTAATCCTCTTCTCCTCCTCAGGCCAGTTTGTAAACACACCTGCTATGTTCCAAACCTGATATTCTGTCCCGTCCGACATATAGCCAGAAAGCATAAGCGAGACGGACGTGATAACAGGCTCGGACTTGATGTTTGGGTATTTGGCATAGAAACTCTCCATCCGTTGAATCCTTTCTTGCGCCTGCCAGCATCCGTACTCCGATGCCATCTGACAAATCGCATCAACCATCTGCCGCGGGCTGACCTGGGCGTCGTAAGTCAGTGACACCTTGGCAAATGCCATCACCGCCTCCCTCGCGTCTGGTCGCGGGGTTGGGGTACTGGTGGCCTCCGGCGTGCTGGTAGCGGGCGGTTCGGTTGGGGTGACGACCTTGCCGTATTCGGGGGCGGGTGAGGCGCAGGCGGCCAGCAGCAGGGAGCACAGAAGCAGGGCGAAAATCGTGGTGCGTTTCATGGTTTTTGGTTTGTCCTTTCGACGGGTGGTGTGTTTGGATGTCCTCCGCTTGCGGCTTGCCAGGTGTGCTTGCGCCCTGGCAAACAAGCAGGCCAGGACACTGGCGAGTATTTTATACGCAACGGCGGGAAAGCCGCAAATTACAAACTTGCAAGGTAGTAACACCGGCTTACAGGGCAGCGGCGGCGCAGTCAGTATGGCACGCCGTTGTCGCCTTCCGAAAACATGACCTGCAATCGCCGGGAGCGTTCTGTTTCGCGGACAACCGCGACTTCCGCGCCCGCCGGGAATAACTCTTGCCTGATTTCATGCGCCAGCCCGTATTCTTTGGCTTGCAGGGCGTTCAGCGTGATATGGCGGGAACATCCTGGCTGACTTGGTCGAACGGGCGGCCAGTCGCCTCGGCTAGAACGCGGTTGATGTTTTCCTGGTCAACGCGGATGGATTTCAGGGCTTCTTCGAGTTCTTTTTCGCTCAAAGAGACAGCCGCGTCCGTTGTCCACCGAATCCCGTGCAGCAAAAACCGGGCATGCGGCACGCAAATCCGCTGCCGCCCGGCGCAATAAACAATCGCGCCGATGGAATCCGCACTTCCGAAATTGTATGTGACGGTCTCGAAGGGCGCGCCGCGCAGGAAATTGTAAACGGACAACCCCGCCGAAACACTGCCGCCCGGCGTGGACAGCATCAGGCGCAGCCGGTCATATTTTCCCGCGATAACAACATCCAGCAGGTCGAATAACCGAGCCGCCGTTTCGGCAGAGACGCCCGCCATGAATTGGATATAGAACTCTTTCATCGAAATTCTCCTCAGGAAAATTGAATGTCTTTCTGTCGGCGGGGTATTCTGTGGAGCGGGAAGCTTATTCGGCAATTTGATTCAGCCTTGTGATAAAGTCGCGGGCGGTCAGGATGGGGATACCGCGATAGTCGCCCAGCGATTTCAGGTGTTTGTCGCCGCTTACGATAACATCTGCGCCGCCGCCCAGCGCGCAGGCCAGGAAAACCAGGTCATCCGGGTCGGGAATATCGGCATCAGATACATCGACACCGCCAGGAATCTCCAGGGCGTCATTCTTCAACAACGTAACGACGCCTTTGACATCCTCCAGGGTCACGGTATAAGGCGCGCGCCCAATAAACCGGCTCAATGTCTCGGCGATTTCGGCGATAATCTCTGCCGAAGTGAGCAGGAGAAAGCGGCGCTCCCGCCAGGCGCGCAAGACTTGCGCCGGAGCGCCCGCCGGCGAGAGCAGCGCGCTGACAAAAACATTGGTATCAACCACGACGCGCAACACGGCCAGCCCTCACCTGTTTAAGTACGGCTTCGACATCCGCTTCCACCCGGTCTGGTGAAAGCGCAGGCTGACTGGACTGGATACGGTCTGCAACAGTGAACCGCTCCTCGCGTTCCGCTATCATCTGCTCGTAAACATCCATCGGGATGAGGGCGGCCATTGGTTTGCCGGAACGCTCGATGACAATCTCCTCGCGCCCAAACCCTACCCGTCCCAGCAGCTCGGCGAACCTGGCGCGGGCGTCTTTTGCTCCAACTTGAAGGGTCATAATACTCTCCTTGAATTGATACATTATGTACACTATGCTCATTGTATCACGTCCTTTATCAGCCTGCTCCACCAGTCAGCAGCAGGTCGCCCAGTTTCAGGCGGGTCAACTCGGAAACCGCAGGCCGGTATGCAGGAGCAAGGCACACCGCAGCGGCGTAAAGGCATCGGGTTTTCTGCCCGCCCAGGCGGTTTGTTCTTCGCGGTCTTGGGGGAAGGGATGAGACATGCGCTGTCCTTTTTAGAACAGGTTGAGTTGCCCGGCTTTTACCAGGAGCGCGTCAGCCAGGGCTTCGAGGCGGTAGACGCGATACTCGTCTCGATGGGGATAGTTTAGCATTATCCCCAGAAGTTGTCAAGAACTTCTAGGGATTTTGGGACAAAAAAACGGCTTTTCGCCGTTTTCTTTTTTGTTAGGCCGTGACAAGAGGGCCAGTTTTCGGTTTATAAGGCAAGCCGTTGCCATCAAACAGCCACTTGCCTTGCCCTTTGCGTTGATTGTAGATTTCAGTGCAATAAGCTACGTCTGCCTCATCAATCAGTTTTCGGTTTTTCTCGTATCCAAGCACCTTTATCAAGCCACGTTTTACCCAAACAGAGATAGTCGGATTAGGTACCCCGTATTTCCGCTCCGCCTCACTAATCCAAATCGGCGTTCCCTTCAAATGGGCGTGTTTTATCCACTCCGGCAAATCTTCTTTTCGGAGCGGCTTGCCGGAGTTCTGGACTTCGGATTCCTGGACGACAATGGTTTCACCAATCATAGCGGCTTTAATTGTACCACTT
>DAOTZM010000138.1:0-11988 GCA_034434035.1 Anaerolineales bacterium | reverse complement strand
CTGAACACTGAACACTGATTATTGCTCACCGCCCGGCGTCGGCGAGGGGTCCACCGGCAGGGCAAACAGCGCGCGCCACTGGCCTAGTTCCATCTCTTTGACGACGGAGTTGAGCGTCATGATGCTTATCCACGTCCGGCCCGGTTTGAGCGGGAAGGGCTGCCGGTCATTCCCGGTAAAGTGAATGGGGCGCAGCAGGCCGGTTTGCTGTTCCCAGGCGCGGTTGCCCGTGCTCCAGCGGATTTTGTACACTTGCCCATCGCGGAACAGGAACGCCCAGCCCTCCAGCCCGTAGCGCAAATCCACGTCGTATTGCAGGTGGCGGTAAACCTGGTAATCGGCCAGCAGGACAATTATATTCTCGAACGCCAACTGCCGCCCGGTCAATCGCTCGGTATCCGCGTGGAAGATACCCTTGCCATCGGCGTTATCGGTGAAGCGCAGGTATTTTCCGGAGACCGGGTCGAATACCCATTTGGACTGCGCGTAAGCGTGATAATACGTCCACAAAGAAGCCGCTGCCTGGCCCCCCGCCGGGGCGGTTGGGTCGAACAGGTGGCCGGAATAATTGACCGGCTGACCAGGAATTTTGCTGCGCTCGGCCAGTTCGCGCATTCGATTTACATCCAGCAGCGCGGTGTTCGGGCTGATTTCGGGATGCTCGCCGTAGACGATTTCGCAAATCTCCAACTGGGGCAGGATGTCGCTGCCGGCGCTGGCGAAGACCAGGCAGCTGGCCGGGAACATCTTGCGGAAGTCCTCGTAGGTCAGCCGCCCGGAGCGAATCGGGCCAACGTAAGCGCGTTCGGGCGCGATGTCGTTGGGATGCGGGGAAGGGGCGATGGCGAGGGGCGTTTTCAAGACCAGGCCGACATCCAGGCTGGAATCGGTTTGGCCGTTAAACAAAAAGTGGATTTGCCCCGTCAGCGGGTCGGCGTCGCTGTCCGTGTCGTCATTGCCGACATGGGGTGTGGTAAGGCTGTAGGCTTCGGGAATGTCAAAGAATAGTGTATATGGACTTTCCAGCGTGGAGTGCAAAATCTCCCAGTTTTGCTCGAAAGTCGGGAGACTTTCGACTCCAGCCCTGACGATTCCAAAAGCATAATAGCCGTTGGAATCGGTGCTGGCGCGGGCGATGACCTTCCCCTCCACGTCAGACAGCGTGACGCACACCCCGCCGATGCCCGCCTCCCAGGCGTTTTGGATGCCGTCGGCGTTTTCGTCGAGCCAGACGCGGTTGCCCACCCAGGGCGAATCTCCCGGCTGGAAAATCGTCTCGTTGACCGGGCAACTCCCGGTGATGTTGGGGATGCGGCGCGGATAGCCGCCGTAGAAGACGCCCATGAAGCGGGTCGCGCCGGTGCCGATGAACAGTTCGAATATCCAGGGCGCGAAGCCCGTCCCGGCCTGCGGGCGGGCGGTGACGGGCAGGTTGCTGATGGAGACCAGTACGGCCGGCAGCTCGAGCAGGGAGGGGTCGAGCACGGGCAGCCCGGTTAGCGGGTTGACGCCGGGGGCGAAGTCACCCGCTTCGGGGCCGGAGGGGAGCGGCGTCAGGCGGGGCTGCGCGGTTGGGGTAATGGTGATGGTCGGGGTTGGGGCAGCGGAGGCCGGGGGTGCGGGAAATGCTGGTGTAACGGGAGCAGGCGCGCGCGGGGTCGGCTGCGCGGGGAGAACGCTTGGGGCGGCGCACCCGGTCAGGAGGGTTATTAAGACGAGCAGCCAGAGAAAAATCCCATTTCTCATGTTCTTTCCCGAAAAAAACTGTGGGTGATGGCAAAGAGAGCGGCCAGCAGGATGGGGAGAATTTCACCGTAGATGCGCAGCTCTTCGATGACGCCGACCAGGAAAAGGATGAACATCTGCGCCAGGCAGGCCAGGAGCGCGCGCCGCAGGAAGGGTTCCTGGATGCGCGTATGCCAGACCAGAACGAAAATCCAAATCGCGCCCCAGTTGCGCGCCAGGATGCTGAGGTTGCCCGGGTTGGTAAGTTGTTCCAGGCTGCGCAAAAGTTGGAACTCGAACCATCCCGCTCCCTGTGCCGGGTTGCTGGCAAAGAGCAGGTAGAGACCGGTTTTGATGCCCAGCCAAAGAGCGGCCTGTCCGCCAAGGTGTCGCAGGATAGTTTTCCAATTCTCAATCCCGAATGCGCTGGCGAGGTAGACCAGGGTCAGGAAGTAACTGGTTTCGCGGTTGAAGGTGGCGGCAATAAAGATGGCGTAGTAAATCGCCCGCTGCTTGCGGTAGAGGGCAATCAGGCCCAGCGAGGTGAAGAGGGTGGCGGGCAGGTCGTAGGGATAGAGGAAAGTATAGGTGAAGTTATAGGGAAGAACGTAAGCAAGAGGAATGGTGAACAGGCTGGCGATGCGCAGGTCGCGGGCAAACAAGTTGAGGAAGGCCCGAAAAGCATAGAACAGCGCCAAGGTGCTAAGGAACTCGAGGATGCGGTAGAGCGGGTCGGCGGATATGCCTGTCCATTGCTGGAGCAGGCCGACCAGGGCCGGGATGAGGATGCGGTACTGGTAGGGCGTGGGCGCGAGTCCCTGTGCCAGGGCTTGGGGCGAGGCGGCGGGATAAGTGAATGTTTCGTTGGCGCGTAAAAAGGCGAAATGGTAGCTGAACAACAGGGCAAACACGAAGAAGGCCAGGCTGGTCAGGCTGGCTTGCGCCCGGTTGTTTTCATCGAACATGGAGGATTTCCCTGACCCGCCGGTAGGTTTCCTCGAGCGACTCGGGCAAGACGCGCACTTCGCCAACAGTGGACATGAAGCTGGTGTCGCCGTTCCAGCGCGGGACGATGTGGATATGGACGTGTCCCGGCACGCCTGCGCCTGCTGCTGTGCCGATGTTGGCGCCGACGTTGAAGCCGTGCGGGTTGTAGATTTGGCGCAAGGCGGTGATGCATTGCGAGACCAGTTCCATCATTTCGGCGCGCTCGGCAGGTTCGAGCAGTTCGGGCGAGGCCTGGTGCGCGAACGGGGCCACCATGAGATGTCCGCTGGTGTATGGATATTTGTTGAGGATGACGAAGGCCCGTTCTGCGCGCAGGGCAACCAGGTTTTGGCCGTTATCTGGCTTGGCAAGGGCGTTGCAAAAGACACAGCCGGTTTCGTTATCGGCATTGGTGACGTATTTCATGCGCCAGGCAGCCCATAGTCGTTTCATGGTGGTTTCCTTTCTTTTCTTTAGGTCAAAATTGTACCCCAATGTGCCGCGCTCTTTGTGGGATCGTGGCAATCTGTTGACACTTCCCGCCAATACAGGTATCCTCCTGACCGGAAATCAACCCATGAACCAGATACCACTTTTCGAGACCCCCCGCCTGACCGTGACCGAATTCACCCGCCGCGTGCGCC
Organism: Anaerolineales bacterium; assembly: GCA_034434035.1. Classification (GTDB taxonomy): domain Bacteria; phylum Chloroflexota; class Anaerolineae; order Anaerolineales; family Villigracilaceae; genus UBA5195. The sequence continues at coordinate 8,632 of DAOTZM010000138.1, read as the reverse complement.
GCCTGCTGGAAGGCGATAAAGCACTTCAGGACGCATGGGTACAGGGTGAAATCTCGAACTTTTCGCGCCCGGCTTCGGGGCATCTCTATTTTACGCTCAAAGATGCAGGCGCGTCGCTGCGCTGCGTGATGTGGAAGGGCGACGCCCAGCGAACGCGCGGGATGCCGCTCCATGATGGCCTGTCGGTGGAGGCGCACGGCAAAATTGGTCTGTACGAACCGAGCGGGCAGTATCAACTCATCGTAGATATTCTCCGCCCGGCGGGCGAGGGCGCGCTGTATGCCGAGTTCATGCGTTTGAAGGCCGTGCTGGAGGCCGAGGGGTTGTTCGACCCGGCGCGCAAGCGGCCCATCCCGCAGTTCCCGCATAAAATCGGGATTGTGACCTCATCCACCGGCGCGGCCCTGCGCGATATGCTGAACGTGCTGCGCCGCCGCCTGCCCTTGGTGGAAGTAACCCTGGCGCCCTCGCTGGTGCAGGGGGAGGAAGCCCCCTCCGCGCTGGCAGCGGCTTTGCAAAAACTCAATACGCTCTACCAGCCGGATGTCATCCTGCTGGCGCGCGGCGGCGGCTCCATCGAAGATTTGTGGGCCTTCAACGATGAGCGCGTCGTGCGGGCTGTGGCAGGGTCGGCGGCCCCGGTCATTACTGGCGTCGGACACGAGACCGACTTCACCCTGGTCGATTTCGCCTCCGATTTGCGCGCTCCCACCCCCACTGCCGCCGCAGAACTGGCGACCCCCATCACCCTCGACGACCTGGACTATTCCCTGCGCGCCAGCCTGGAGCGTTTGGATGAAATGGTCGAGCGTCAGATGGCAGAGCGGCGGCAGGGCCTGAATGCACTCAACGCCGCGCTGAAGTTCTATTCCCCGGTGCGGCGGCTGATGACCGAGCAACAGCGGCTGGATGAATTCTCGCGGCGCATGGCGCGCGGGCTGGAGGGGCGGTTCGCGCTCGAATCGGCCCGCCTGGCGGGGTGGCGCGACCGGCTCGAATCGCTCAACCCGCTGGCGGTTCTGCGGCGCGGCTATGCCGTCGTCAGCCGCCCGCAGGATGGCAAAGTCGTCCTGGCTGCCCGAGACGCCCCGGCGGGATCGAACCTGCGCGTCCGGCTGGCCGAAGGGTCGCTGGATGTGAGCGTAATTCGTAATTCGTAATTTGATATTCGAGACTCGATATTCGATACGCGGAACATTGCGGGCTGGAACACTGAACACTGGATACTGAACCCTGCGAGGAGAGAGATGAGCAATTCCAAACCCATCGAAGAGATGACTTATGAGGAAACCTTTGCCGAGTTACAGGCGGTGGTCGCGGCATTGGAGGGCGAGGGACGCCCGCTGGATGAATCGATTGCGTACTACGAGCGCGGCCAGGCCCTGGCGCGGCGCTGCGCCTCCCTGCTCGAAAAGGCAGAACTGAAAGTGCGCCAGTTGAACGGGGAGGTCTTCCAGGAAGGGACATGAAATGTGGAATGAACTGATTACCAACCACTCCCTGTTGACCGGGCTGGCAGCCTGGCTTTTGGCGCAAATCCTTAAGCCGCTGCTGGAATACCTGCGCAAGGGCAAATGGAACTGGGGCTACCTGCTCAGCGCGGGCGGGATGCCGAGTTCACACACATCGTTAATGGTCGGCACGACAGTTGGGATTGCCCTGCACGTTGGCTTCGATTCGCCGGTCTTTGCGATTGCCGTTGCAATGACCATGATTGTCATCTATGATGCTGCCGGGGTGCGGCGCGAGGCCGGGCGTCATGCCGAGAAAATCAACATCCTGATACAGGAATTGCTGACCGGACATCCCATTTCCGAAAAAGAACTGCGCGAGGTGCTTGGGCATACCCCGCTCGAAGTGGTCGGAGGCATCTTCCTGGGGATTGTGGTGAGCATTTTGTACTGGATGTTTATCGGGTAAGACTTGCTTTTTAAGTGCTGATGCGCTATGCTGATAAAAACCAAAAACGGAGGAAAAAATGGACGAACTTGTCAACCTGGTGGTCGAAAAAACCGGCCTGCCCAAAGAAACCGCCAAGACGGTGGTGAAGTTGGTTGTTGATTTCCTGAAATCCAAATTGCCGGCGCCGATTGCCGCGCAGGTCGATGCCGTTCTGGGCGGCAAAGGCGTGGCCGGGGATGCTGCAAACCTGATAGGCGGGCTGTTGGGCGGCAAGAAGTAATTCGTCACCCGCGCTTCGTAATTCGTAACCCGCAATTCGCGTGTCGTGAAGGGCGGGTTACGTTTTTTTTCGGTTTTCATCCGATTTGGTCACTGCCTGCCCTCACCCTGCCCTTCTCCCAAAGGGAGAGGGAAACGGATACAAAAAGCGGATTTTTATGCCGAAAACGACAATTTCGTCCGAGATTTCTCCCCTCTCCCACCGGGACGTGTGCCACGAAGTGGTAGATGGGTTGGGGGGTGAGGGTGGCAGGCAGTTACCCGATTTGTGGGATTTCTGCCAGGCAAAAACCCATTATCGAACCGCAAAGGCCGCAAAGAACGCGAAGTTTTTAAGCTTTTCTCGCCTGCCCTGGCGGGCGGCGCCAGGGCAGCGTTCCTGGCGTTCTTCGCGGTAAAAAAACCGACTCTACGGCAAAAACCACTTAACGCAGAGAGCGCAGGGCGCGCAGATGAGCGGATAAATTTCTCCCGGCTCAAAAACATCCCATCGGTTTGACGCGCCAACAAATTATTTCGGGGAACCGCTCACGCCTCCCTTGCGTCTATAGTTCGCCATGCTGGTTGTTTCTGTATCTGCATGAAAGAGAGGTAAACGATGAAAAAGACGATTTTCCCCGGGCTTTTGCTGCTCGTTGCTATCCTTTTATCCGCATGTGGGGCTGCGCCCCGGGCCGCTGAATCGCCCGCCGAACCGCTCCTTCCGGCCATCGAAACGCAGCCCCCCCTGCCAACTGCCGCCCCAATCGAGCCTGCGCCAGAACTCATCCCAGGCGGGTTCCCGTCCGCTGCTTTTGCCGCGCGCGAGGCCCTGGCTGGGCTTTTGGGCGTGAGCGCCGAAACCATCGAAATCCGTAATGTCGAACCCGCCGAGTGGCCGGATGGCTGCCTGGGCCTGGCCGGGCCGGATGAAATGTGCACCATGGCGATTGTGCCGGGCTACCGCATCACCCTGGTCTCTGGCGCGTCGCAGTACGTATATCGTACCGACGAGCGCGGCGCGTCCCTGCGCCGTGAAGTGGGCGTTTTCTTTGCCGCCCCTGGCGAGAGAGTCCGGCCTTTGGCGGCCTGGCAAAACCCCGAATGCACCGAATCAGCCAGTCTCTCGCCCGAGGGTCTCTCGTTTGGCGCGTGCGGCGGGCCGTATAGCGTCTGGCCCTGGGCAGGGGGCGTCCTTCCTGCCGCCATGCTCCACTTCCTCGAAACCTTTGCTCCCTTTGAGGCCGAAACGCCCGCCGGGAAAATCCTTTTCAATGGCGCCGGCGCGGAAATGGCATCCCCTGCCCAGCAGCGCGCGATAGCCGAGTGGATGAAAATCCAGTTCCTGGTTGCGCAATCGGGCCGCCCGGAGGCCGATTGGGGATTGGCGCTCACCTACAGCCGCCAGGGCGGGTTCGCCGGGTTTTGCGACGAGATGAAGGTCTATCTTGACGGCGCGGTGCTTCTTTCCAGCTGCAAGAATGTCGATGTCGATTATCGTTTAGACGCTGGACAATTGGAGCAACTCTATGCCTGGTATGACGGCCTGGCAAAAATTGATTATTCCTACACCGACCCTGGCACCGCCGATGCCATGTCCACCACTCTGGCGATGCCCGCGCAGGGCGATACAACCGCTGACGAGGCCGCCGTCAATGAAATCCTGGCATTTTGCGCCGCGCTCATTCAACAGGCTCGCTCTACCCCGTAACCCAGAATTTATTCTGCGATATTAACAGCCTGCTGGAGCGGCAGTTGTATTGCCGCATCGAAAACTCCCTGGCCGGTTCAACGGGCAGGGAGTTTTCGTTTTGCGAGCGCAATGATGCTTTTCACTTCGGGGGATCCGAAAATCACCGCGCCCAGGGCATAGGCCAGACCCCCAACCGCCACCCCGCCCAGCCCGCCCAGCCAGGGATTCAGCCCCGCTGACCACTGAATCCAGGCCATCAGCGCGAGTCCCATCCCAAGCGCCGCCGCCCCGATTCGCAGCCCGCCATCCAGCAAGAGACGCCCCTCGATGCCTCCCAGCCTGCGGCGCATGACGAGAAACAGGGTTGCCGCTTCGAGCGCGGTCGCCAGCGAATTGGCGAGCGCCAACCCGCCGTGCGGCATCCACCCGATTTGGCGAAACCAGGCCGAAAACGCGAAACTGAACCCGACGTTGAGTCCCATCGCTATCGCGCCAATCAGCACCGGGGTTTTGGTATCCTGTTGGGCATAAAAAGCGCGCGTCAGCACCTCCATCACCGAATGCCCGACCATCCCGGCGGCATACCAGAGCAAAGCCCAGGCCACCATCCCGGTCGAAGTTTCGGTAAATTCCCCGCGCTGGTAGAGCATGGCGACGATGGGTTGGCGCAGCACCATCAGACCCACGCTGGCGGGGATGGCGAACAGGAGCATCCCGCGCAGGGCCGAGGCCAGGGCGTGCCGCATCTCGTCCACTTTGCCGAGCGCAAACTGCGCCGAAAACGTGGGCATAACGGCAATCGCTACTGATTGGGCAATCGCGGCCTGCGCCATCAGCATCAACGCAAAGCCATACACCAGGCCAGTGTAACTGCCGGGCGTCATCTGCGAGGCCAGCCAGGCATTCACCCAAAAATTCAGCTGCACTACGCCGGCCCCCAGCACGCGCGGGCCCATCAGCGTGATGACTTGCCAGACGGCGGAGTCAGTAAACAGCGTCCAGTAATCAGTAATCAGTAAACGTCGAGCGGATAGGGGCGCAAGTTTGGAGAGAGTCGGGAGTTGAATCAGCAGGTAAAATGTCGAGCCAAGCACCACGCCCCAGGCCAGGCCGTATATCCCCAGCCAGCGCGAAAGCACCAGCACGCCGAAAATCTGCCCAATCTGGTACATGGAGGCGGTCAACTGCGGGATGAAAAAGACCTGGTGGGCGTTCAGGATGCTCACGACCAATCCGCCCAGCCCGAACAAGACCGATGAAATTAACTGGATGCGCAGCAGGTCGATGGTCAGGTGGTAGAGCGTGAAATTGTAGAACAAGCCGGGGGCCAGCAGGTGGCGCACGATTTGGGGCGCGAACACTGCTGCGATAGCGGCCAGCAGGCTGAGGGACAGGGTGACGAGGTTCGCCATCGAAACGGCCAGTTTCCAGGCGGCGGGTTTTTCTCCTTTTACGAGAAATCCCGTAAAAGTCGGAAGGAAGGCGGACCCCAACGCCCCGGCGGCGATGAGCGTGAACAGCGTCTCGCTGACGCGGTTGGCGGCATAGAAGGCGTCCAGTTCGCCGAGCGGAAAGGCGCGCGCCACCAGCATACTGCGCAGCAGGCTCATGACCTGCCCGAAGACAATGGCGGCCATCACCGTCCCGGCGGCGCGGGCAATTTGGCGGTTGGCGGTTTCGGGAGCGGACATGGCGGTAAGTATATCGCAGCCGGGTAAACGATGGCAGGATGGTCTGTTAGAATAGTGAAATTCGTAATTCGTAGTTCGCAATTTGGGAGTATTCGATGAAACGTTTGCGTTTAGCAATCCTTATGCTTATTTTTTCCGCGCTGGCTTGCGTGACCGCGCCGGAAATGCCCGGAGTCGTGACCGTTGCGCCGCAGGGGTTCCCGACCGAGACGGCTGTAGCGCAATCTGCCCCAGGCGAGCCGATACCCGTGCAGGCGGGATACGGCTATCGCGGCTCGTTTTACGAGGTCTATTTCAGCGACCCCTTCAACCCGGCTTCCAAGCAGCAGGAGGGCGGCATTGATATTCCCCTGGCGCGCGCCATCGAGAATGCCCGGATTTCGGTTGATTTGGCCGTTTACAGCATGAGCCTGAACTCCATCCGCGATGCGCTGCTGGATGCCCACCGGCGCGGCGTGCAGGTGCGGATTGTGATGGAGAGCGACAACCTGGAGCGCGATGTCCCCCGGCGGCTGGCAGAGAAGGGCCTCCCAATTATCGGCGACCGGCGCGAGGGATTGATGCACAATAAATTTGTCATCATCGACCGCTCCGAAGTATGGATAGGCTCGATGAACTTTACGACGAGCGGGGCGTATGACGACAACAACAACCTGGTGCGAATCCGCTCGATGAAGATGGCCGAGAACTACCTGGCCGAGTTCAATGAAATGTTCGAGGATGATTTCTTTGGCCCTGACATTTTGTCCAATACTCCCCATTCACAACTGACCATCGACGGCGTGCCGCTCGAAGTGTATTTCTCTCCTGACGATGGGGTTGCGGCGCGCCTGGTCAGGCTGCTGCGCGGGGCCGAAACCAGCATTTATTTCATGGCCTATTCGCTCACCGCCGATGATTTTGGCGACATCATCCGCCAGAAGGCAAAGGACGGCCTGCGGGTGTTTGGCGTGATGGATGAATCGCAGGTCAAGTCGAACAAGGGCGGCGAGTTCGATCCGTTCCAGCAGGCCGGGCTGCGGGTTTACAAAGACGGCATTCCAGGCCAGATGCACCACAAGGTCATCATTATCGATGAGAAAATTGTCATCACCGGCTCGTACAATTTCAGCGCCAGCGCGGAGCGAAAGAACGATGAGAATGTGGTCATCATTTTCGATGAGCAAATTGCCGCCCAATACCTGGCCGAGTTCGAGCGGGTTTATTTGCGAACCCAAAAATAACGACTGTTGTTTACCCGGTCGGCCTTTGCAAAACTGTAAAGAGATTGCAGCGTCGTACGGTTTTGGCTATGCGTCTTGCTATTTGTGGCAGTTGGGATATATTTAACATTGGTTGAAATCCAGCATGTTGCCAGGGTGGGCAGGAAAGAGCGAATACTTTCATCCTGCCCTTGGCCGCTCTTTCACAGGTTAATGGTGGTGGTTCCAAACGATGACGTTTGATGCTGCGAGATTTTCAGATGCAATGGAAGACTGCCTGCTCCTCATAAGCGAGGGGCAGGACATTTCTGTTTGCCTGGAGCGGTATCCAGAATTTGCGGATAGATTGCGCCCGCATCTGGAAATGGTCTTGCAACTACGGGCCGGCTCTGGCCGGAACAATGGCATAATCAGCGCTTCCCAAAGCCTGCCGTTTGATACGGTCCTGGATAAATGTATTAACCTCGTGGGAAGAGGACATGCGCCGGAAGAGTGCTATGCCCGCTACCCGGAGTTCAAGGAACGGCTTGCTCCCTGGCTCACCACCGTAGTCGATTTGCGCGTGAACGGCTCGAAGGGGATTGTCAAGAATTATTATCCCGCTCCAGATTCTGAATCTGCGGAAATTGTCTCTGATAGTCCAGGCGTCAAGTTCGAAGAAGCGTTAGAGTCGGTGCTTACGGCAATTTCACAAGGCATCCCGCCTGAAACGGCGCTGGAATCCTACCCGGCTTATTCCGAACGGCTGCGTCCCTGGGTCTATTTGGGGCGGGAACTCCAGGCGCAGGCTGCTTCTCTCAAGTCTAATATTCCACTGCCTGTCAGCCAGCCTGCCCGGCAGATTCGCAGGCCGGCCAGTCGCCGCGCCTCCCGCAGGGCGTTTTCTGTTGCGAATACATTTTTGTCGCTTTTCTTGACCCTCGGGTTCTTATTTGGAAGCGCGGGCCTGGTGAGAGCCTCCGCCGAATCATTGCCTGGCGATACGTTCTACCCTATTAAATTGGGGTTCGAGGCTATCCAATTGATGACCGCCCCTGGCAGCGTGAAAGACGAACTCGTGGAAAAATTTTCCCAGGAGCGTGTTTTGGAAGTTGGGGAACTGATTCGGCAGGGGCGCATCGAGAGCATTGTTGTCCAGGGAAAAATTATTCTCGACGACTATGGCCGGGTAACGATTGCGGGTATCCCGGTTGAGTTTGCCAACCAGGTTGATATTCTGAACCAAATTGGCAACGGCGCAATTATCCGAATCATTGGGAACACCACCGGGTCAGGGATATTGAGCGTAGTGTCACTGGAAGTCGTCGAGCCGGGTTCCCTGGCTGCTTTGTCTTCATCATCCGGGTTATTGTCGCAATATGAGCCATCTGCGCCAACCGAAACAGTATCCGCTGACCCTGTTTCTGGCAGTTCCGTCGCAGCGGCGAATTCCGCGGGCGTTTCACCCGCGGATGGTGAGTTCGGCGAGGATGTTTTTGGGTTTAGCCGCAAAGAACCTCCAGCAAATGGCCAACCGGGGAGCGCTGTTGAGCCTGCGAAAAACAACAGCGGCAGCGATAAAAGCAATCAAAATAATAAAGACAAAGATAAAGATAAAGACAAAGACAAAGATAAGGATAAGGGAAAAAAGTAAGACAATCTGGCGAACGACAGAAACTACCGGATAAGACAAACGAAGCAGAAATTCAACCCAATGCGTACTATGGATCACTGATACTCAAGTATTCTTTAGAAGAAATTGGAAGAATTGCAGCAACGGATACTATAAATTAATCCAAGTTGCTACCAAAGGAAGTTGATGGAGCAGGCGAGAACGAAAAGAGCGACTTTCAACTCAAAACCTTTCGCAGTGACGGCATGAATAGATTTTGGCAATAATCGTTCAA
>DAOTZM010000137.1:0-10298 GCA_034434035.1 Anaerolineales bacterium | reverse complement strand
GTCTTGCCGCCGCGTACCAGGTGATACAGCCCGCCGTAGAGCGTCGAGAGTAACACGCCAAACAAAATGGTGTTCAGGGGCATAAATTCTCCCTAACCGTCCCGAAGGGTTTGCTTGCTCACCTTCGGGACGCTTGCCGAGATTACGAAGAGTATCGAATGATTCCGCCGCCCAGAACCTGGCCGCCGTCATAGAAGACCGCTGCCTGGCCCGGGGTAATGTCCCGTTGCGGCAGGTCGAACCGGACTGCCACCTTTGTTCCGTTATCGAGGGGCGTTACCAGCCCGGGCGTCTCGCGCGCCGTATAGCGGCTCTTGACCATCGCGCGGAACGGCCCTGTGGGAACCTCCCCACCCGTCCAGTTGACGTTGACCGCCAGCAATTCCCGCGTCCCCAATTCCTCCGCCGCGCCGACGACCAGCGCGTTCTCCGCCGCATTTTTCTGGAGGACATAGAGCGGAACCGGCGAAGCCAGGTTCAACCCCTTGCGCTGGCCGATGGTGTAATTCGCCAGGCCGCTGTGTTCGCCCAAAACCCGCCCCTCGCGCGAGATGATTTTGCCGGGGCGGTTGATATGCGGGGCGTTGCGTTGCAAAAAGTTACGGTAATCGTCCCCGGCCAGGAAGCACAAATCCTGGCTGTCGGGGCGTTTTGCCACCGCCAACCCCATTTTCTCGGCAATGGCGCGAATTTCCGACTTGGGATAATCGCCCACCGGAAACAGGGCCTGAGACAGTTTTTCCTGGGTCAGCACATGCAAGACGTAACTCTGGTCTTTGGCCGGGTCGATCCCTTTCAGCAATTTGACCCTGCCATCTTCCGATTTCAACCTTACATAATGGCCGGTCGCCATGAAATCCGCGCCCATCGCCTTTGCATGGCTGAGCAGGAACTCCCAGCGGATATGGCGGTTACACACCAGGCAGGGATTGGGCGTCTCGGCTTTAGCGCAGCCTTCCAGGAAATACTCGACCACCGTCTTGCGGAAAAGCTCCTTCGCGTCGATGACGTAAAAGGGGATATCCAGCTTGGCCGCCACGCGCCGCGCCTGGGACATCGAATCGGGCGTGCAGCAACGATTCGAGTCTTCCTTGCCCGGTTCGCTCCACAGCCGCAGCATCATGCCGATAACGTCATAGCCCTGCTGCTTGAGCAGGGCGGCGGCAACGGAGGAATCGACGCCTCCAGACATGGCAATTACGACTTTGGGCATAATAAACCAGGGATGAACGGAGATAAACGATGATAGAAGCTTATCCTGCGGGCTTTTTCCACTTTGGCGATGGATGTAAATGTCGGACTTGAATATGCGACTGTCCAAAATTAATCAGCAAACAGGCCTGCAAGCCGGTGGCGCGCAAATAATTCAATGCCTGGGCCACATGTTCTGGGGCCAGCGCAGAAACCGCTTTTAGCTCTACAAGAACGCACTTTTCAACCAACAAGTCCGCATAAAAATCACCGACAATCACTCCTTCATAAACCACCTTGATTGGAAATTGTTGTTCAACGAGCAAGCCATCTTTTCGTATTTCGAGCGCATGAGCATTTTCATAGACTTTTTCGACAAAGCCTATCCCAAGCGTATTGCTGACTCGATATGCTGCTCCAATGACTTTCTCGGTGAGTTTATCCAGGGGCATCTCAACCATTGCGGCCTCGTTTATCAAATCTCAAAACGTTCATCCCCGTTTATCTCCGGTTAAATTCTTCGCTTTCTCCACCAGTCCCGGCAGCGCTTCCAGGAACGACTCCACATCTCCCGGCGCGGTGCCGAGGCCGAGCGTCACGCGCAGCGAGCCGAGCGCCCATTCGCGCGGCAGTCCCAGGCTGGTAATCACCTCGGAAGGTTCCGGGCTGCCGGTTTTGCAGGCCGAGCCGGAGGAGCAGGCAAACCCGGCCCCGTCCAGCAGGTTGATGAGCAGGTTGCCATCCACGCCCCTGAACACGAAACTGGCGTGATTGGGGACGCGCTCGACCGGATGTCCCGTCAGGCGCGAATCGGGGATTTCTTCCAGCACGGCTGCGATGATTCTGTCGCGCAGGGGCAGCAGGCGGGCGGCGCGTTCTTCGCGTTCCACCTCCGCCAGGCGCAAGGCTTCAGCCAGGCCAACAATCAACGGAACGTTATGCGTGCCAGCCCGTAAGCCAAACTCCTGCCCGCCCCCGGTCAGCACCGGCTGGATGGGCGTTCCTTTGCGGATATAAAGCGCGCCAATGCCCTTTGGCCCGTAGAATTTGTGCGCGCCAAGCGAGAGCAAATCGACGCCGAGCGCATCGACATCGACCGGCAAGCAGGCCGCCGCCTGCACCGCGTCGGTGTGGAAGGGAACGCCATGTTGTCGGCAGATTTCCGCAATCGCGCGGATGGGGTTGACCGTGCCGATTTCATTGTTCGAGTACATCACCGAGACGAGCGCGGTGTCTTTGCAAATGGCTTTTTCGACCGCTTCGGGGCGCGCCCTGCCAAATTCATCCAAGTCCAGCCATTCGACCCGGAAGCCGTTTTCTTTTTCGAGCCGCTCGGCGGTTTTGCTGACGGCGTGATGTTCGGCGCGCGCGGTCAAAATCCAGTGGGCGCCGGTCTGTTCGCGCCGGGCAAGCGCCGCCCCGCGCAGGGCCAGGTTATCCGATTCGGAACCGCAGGAGGTGAAAATCACCTCAGCGGGGCGGCAATGCAGGATGGCGGCAACAGTTTCACGGGCGGTCTCCACCGCCGCTTCGGCTTTCTGCCCGTAGCGGTGGGTGGAGGAAGGGTTGCCGAAGTTTTCAGTGAAGTACGGCAGCATCGCGTCGAAGACGCGTGAATCGATGGGGGTGGTGGCGGCATAATCGAGGTAAATCATAGGCAAATCCCACAGCGCGGAATTCATTCCGCAACCGCAATCGGAGCGCGGCGCAAGTGCCGAGAGATGATTATACCCGCCCTCTCTGCGGAATAAATTGCGCATTACAACGTAAAGTAGAATGTTGCCCCTTTGCCCGGCTCACTTTCGGCCCATATCCGGCCCCCGTGCCGGTGAATGACTCGCTGAACGATTGCCAACCCAACCCCCGTGCCGGGAAATTCGCTGGGGCTGTGCAGCCGCTGGAAAACGGTAAATAATTTATCAGCGTAGTTCATGTCGAATCCAACCCCGTTATCGCGGATGAAAAAAGCCTCTTTGCCATCCAGTACCTGTTTTCCCACTTCAATTTTGGATGGGTCGGATTTCGCGCTGAATTTCCAGGCGTTGTTGAGCAGATTCTCCATCACCATGCGCAGCAAACCTTCATCGCCGTTCGCCAGCAGTCCTTCCTGAATTTTCAGCTGCGCATTGCGCGCTGGTTCATGGCCGGTGAGCGTTTCGAGAATTCGCTTCGCAATTTCGGTCAGGTTGACCGGGTCATGGCGCATTTCGGCGCGGGTGATGCGCGAGAGCCGGAGCATGTCATCAATCAGTTGCGCCATCTGCTGGGCCGCCTCGCGGATGCGGTTCAGGTAGCCTTTACCGTTTTCGGGCAGGGAGTCGTAAAAATCATCCAGCAGGATGCGGCTGAAACCGTCCAAGGCGCGCAGGGGGGCGCGCAGGTCATGGGAAACAGAATACGAAAAAGATTCCAATTCGCGGTTGCTGGCTTGCAGCTCCAGCGTGCGGGCGCGCAGCTCATCTTCCATGCGGCGGCGTTCTGAGATGTCTAACGTTGTGGTCACGACAGATATTACTTCCCCATCCGGGCCAAATTCAGGGGCCAGGTACCACAGCGCGTAAGAGTCCTCATCGTATTGGTATTCCGTCTTCATCGGTTGGCCGGTCTCGAAGACTTGCTCGATGCAGCGCTCAGCCACTTCCGTCAATTCGGGGTTAGCGGCCACCTCGCGGATGGTTTTACCGATGATTTGCTCCGGCTCGAAATCGGGTTCGCTGCTGACCCGATTGGCGTACAGGTAACGGCCATTGCGGTCATAGCGTCGAATGCACAGGGGGTTGTTATCGGCCAGGGCGCGAAAGCGCTCTTCGCTGGCTTTCAGGGCTAATGTGCGGCGTTCCACCCGGTCTTCCAATTCGACATTCAGTTGGCGCACCTGCATTTCGGCGCGTTTGCGTTCTTCCAGCTCTTGTTCCAGTTGGTCATACAGGCGCGCGTTTTGAATGGCGTTTGCCAACTGGTCAGCCATCGTCTGGAAAGTTTCGATGTCTTCATCGGAGAAAGCGGCTTCCTGCTCGCTCTGGATGGTCAGCGCGCCCAAGACCTGCCCACGAGAGATGAGCGGCAGGGCCAGTTCAGAGCGCGAATCTGGCAAGAGGGGGTTTTTAAAATGCACAGCATCCGCGCCCACATCCAGGGCAATCCGCGCCCGGCGGTTGGCAACGCACCAGCCCACCATAGATGAGTTTCCCACAGCGAGTTGATGCCCGCGCCGAAGCATTTCGCGCCCGGCCTCGCCTGTTGCGGCGCGCAGAATTACGTTTTCCTCTTGTATATCCATCAAGAACAAGCCGACATAATACAGGCCGAAGCGCTGCTGCACCAATTCCACCACCTGCTGGCTCAATTCGTCGGGGTCAAGGATGGCGCTGGCCGCGCGGGAGACCTCGGCAGCAACCCGCAACAACTGGCTGCGGCGCTCGAGTGTATGGGCATTCGCTTCGAGTTGGCGATGTGCCTTGTATAAGGCATCTTCTGATGCTTTTCGGTCAGTAATATCGCCTACTATCCCAGCCATGCGCGCGGGGTTGCCCTGTTCGTCGGTGTGAACCTGTCCCTGGGCCGAAATCCAGCGGATTGCGCCATCGGGCCTGACGATTCGATGTTCAACAAAATAAAAAATTTGGGGGTCTTCGAGGGACTTGCGAATTCGTTCTTCTACCACAGTCAAGTCATCGTCAGGAATAAAACTAAGGTAACGCTGGTAAGTGAGTGTCTCCCTTTGTTTTTCAATTCCGAACAGCGCATACACGGAATCTGACCAGGTGACTTCATTCGTTAGAATATTCCAACTCCAGATGCCCATCCGGGCCTTATCTAATGCCAGTCGCAAGTTTTCTTCCGATTCAACCAGCGCGTCTTGAACCCGTTCGCGCTCGGTCAGTTCCTCGCGCGCCGACTGGTACAGGCGGGCGTTATCCACTGCGAGCGCGGCCAGCTCGGCAAATTGTTCAAGTGACTCAATTTGTTTTTGGGTAAAGGCGCGTCCCTGTTCGATATACCCTAAACCAATAATGCCGAGGACATCCCCGCGTACTTTCATAGGTACCGCAACAATCGCGTGAAACCCATCCGAATATTCCAGAATGCGCTGCGGCCAGGCAGCATAGTCGGCAAGCACCAGGGAACTTCCCGTTTGGACAATATACCCACTGATACCTTGTTCTGACCCTTTATAAACGTTTACCCACCTGGAAAATACGCCCCGCGCCGCAGCAGTCACCACGCCATCCTGCCCAGGTCGCAGCATATCGATATATCCATGTTCCGTACCGGTCAGTTCCAGCGCAGATTGCAAGATGGACTCGAGCAGGGGGCCAATTTCCAACCGGTTGATAATTGCCAGGGTGGTTTCATGCAGCGCAGCCAGGTAACGGGTCTGTTCCTGCAAGATAATCTCCGCATTGCGCCGTTCCTGTATCTCGCGGTAGTTGCTCTCAAGCAGTTGCCGCACCTTGCGGCTGGCAATGCCAACCAGGGTCGCCAGGATGATAAAGACAATCGCCGCGCTGCGCCAGGTTTCGAGGGAGGTCATTTCGTATGAACCTGGAATATACCAGCCCCGGTACTCTCCCCAGACCAGCATGCCGCCGAAAATGATAGCAATGGCAGTCGCAACCACCGTGAAACGTCCGCGCAGGAACATGGCCACCACCACCAGCGCCGCCGCCACCCCAAAATAACTGCCGCTTTGCACGCCGCCGAAGGCATAAGTGGCAAAAAGCATCCCCGCCAGGGTCGACAGGCCAAACAACACCGCCACCCGGCGGACATGCCCACCCTTTAGCAAGGCCAATAAAACAAGGAGCAACAATCCAAATCCGCCCAGGAAAACCACGCTGGCAACCCCCAGGGAAGATTTCCAGTTCAAAATGACATAAAGCGCGGTTGCAACCAGGGCCGCCAAAATCATCACCTGAAGCCAGGTTCGGTTGGCAGCCTCCTGTTCGGGAGATTCTTTCTCGACAGCCACCCATTCCAACAACCGTTTAAGCACCGTTTCACCTCGAAGAATGATTCGACTATTTGCCAAACAGGAACAACATCCAGATGTCCCAGTTCGACAGGTTGGAGTAAGCGGGCGTGGGGCTGGGCGCGGGCGGGGGGGTGCTGCCGGGCTGCGGCAGGGGGATGACGACGGTATCACCGGGCTGGGCCAGGCGCGCCTGCTCGCGGGCGTATTGCTCGACCGCAGCAACGGAGGCGGCTTCGGCGGCCCTGGTCTGGAGGGCGGCCTGCGTGACCATGACGGCGGTACCTTCGGCGCGCACAGTGGCGGCCTGGTTTTGCAGGCGGCTGAGTTCTTCCATGCGGTTGTTGAAATCCATCACCAGCACCAGCAGGATGCCAATGGCGACGAACACGCCCACCCGGCGCAGGTTAATTTGAAGCGGGCCGATTTTCATAGTTGTATTGTATCACTGTGAAAGTATCTTCTCAAAAAAAATGGGGAAACGTCCCGACACTTGCGCCTGCGCGACAAGTGCTGGTGAGGGTTGCTTGAAAAACCTGGTTGATCCGTTCAAACCGCTCGGCTGAGCGCTCGCGGGACGTGCTTCGATCGGCTTCGGAGCAGTACCCTTCCAGCCGCTCGACCAGCACGCGGCGATACCACGAAGTATCGAAGGCCGCCATCTATCCGCGCGCCGGAAAATCCATTTCCTAACCCGGACAAGCCGGAAAAGACAACCTTTAACCACGACCCCGCCAAATACGCGGGACAGGCAACAACAACGGGGCGCTGCCCTGTAAAGAACACAGGACAGGCGGAAAATCTTGAATGCTCCTGCGTCGTGTTCCGTCGTTACCTTCGTGGTAAATTTCTTGCTTTTTGCGCAAGAATTTCACTGGTAAGAGTCTTAAACAAAGAGGAACGAGTAACAAGAAAAAGCCTCGTTACTCGTTCCTCATTTATTCCCGGTTTTCAATCGAAAATCGTCAATCCCAAATCGAAATTCAAATCAGGTCTTCCATCAGGCGGATGGGAACCACCGCGCAGCCGACGATGCCCGGACCGGTATGCACGCCCAGCACCGGTGAAATGCGGTTGACTTCCAGTTTGGCAACGTTTAGCCGTTCTTCGACCATTTCCGAAAGCATTTCCGCGCTCTGCTGGAATCGCCCATGCAGTACGTTGACCCAAACCGGGGTCTTTTTGTAGACGCTCACCAGGTAATCGGTCAGCGATTCGAGCGCCGCCGGGATGGTGCGCGCCTTGCTGACGGTGCTGTATTTGCCGTCTTCGCGCGCAACGTGGATGACCGGCTTGAGTTTTAACACCGATCCAAGCAGGGCCTGCACCCGACCGATGCGCCCGCCGCGCGCCAGGTATTCGAGCGTCTCGAGTGTGTAAATCACCTCGGTATTCTCGCGGATGGCCGTCATGCGCTCCTGGATTTTTTCCATCGTCCAGCCGGCGCGCTGGCCGAGGGCCGCGGCCAGCACCTGGAATCGCTCGCCGCCCGAAAGCGTCATCGTGTCCCAAAAGTGAACATTGGCCGCGTCTTTGGCCTGTTCCCCGCCCACCTGGGCCGAATTGAGCGTCCCGCTCAGGCCGGAAGAAATATGAATGGAGAAAATCTCTTTGCTCGTTTCGGCCAGTTTGCGGTATAACTCCTCGAACAGGCCGCTCGAAGGCTGGGCCGTGGTCGGCACGGCCGGGCGCATGGCCTCCAGCCGGTTGTAGAAATCATCGGCGCTGATGTCGGCAGAGTTGACCTCGCCTTCGGGAAACTGGATAAAGAGCGGGGCCTGCGTAATGTCCAATTCTTCCAATTCGCTGGCAGGCATGTCCGCGGCGCAATCGGTTACAATTTTCATCATGAACTCGCTTTCGATATGGGATTTTTCCTTTGAACGAATGTTGACATCGTCAACTTATCAATTTTACACGCAAAAGGTGAGTTTCTTATGAAAATCATGCCCCGCCTTTACAAAGATGATGATTTTATGTCGCTTGTCGTCCTGTGGCGCATTGCCCGCGAAAAATCGCTGCCCGATTTCCAGCGCCGCAAGGGACATTTTTCTCGATCTAAAATCCAAAATCGAAAATCGAAAATCGAAAATCCAAAATCCAAAATCCAAAATCCAAAATCCAAAATCCAAAATCATGGTTCCTCTCCGCCCCACCCATCTCGTCGTCAACCTTTCCCAACTTCGCCGCAACGCGCAGGCGATTCGCGCCAGGGTGCATCCTGCCAAAGTGCTGGTCATGCTCAAGGCCAATGCCTACGGTCACGGCATCGATGGCGTCGCCCCGTACATCGAACCGCAGGTCGATTATATCGGCGTGGCGGTTTTAGATGAAGGCATCCGCCTGCGCGAACTGGGCATCAAAAAGCCCATCCTGGTCGCGGGCGGGACCCTGCCCGAACACGTCCCCTGTTACCTCGAACACGACCTGACCCTGACGGCCTCGCACCCGGCTGTGCTGGAGGCCGCCGAATCCGCCGCCGCGTCTGCCGGGAAGCCGCTCAAGGTGCATCTCAAAATCGATACCGGCATGGAACGCTCCGGCGTGCGCTGGTACGAGGCCGAAACCTTCCTCGAACAGTCGCTGCGCTGTCCGCATCTCGACATCGAGGGCATCTATACCCATTTCGCCAACTCTGAAACGCTCGAAACGCCCGGCGCGGAGAAACAATGGGGCTTTTCTTACGCCAGTGACCAGTTGGCGCGCTTCCACGAAGTATTGTCTTTCTATGAAAAGCGCAGCCTGCCGCGCCCGCGCCTGGTTCATGCCGCCAACTCCGCCGCCATCCTGAACCTGCCCGAAAGTACTTTCGACATGGTACGGCCCGGCATCTTATTCTACGGCATCTACCCCGACAAGGGCGTTTTGCGCTCGGTGGAAGTCGCGCCGGCCGCCACCTGGAAATCGCAGGTCGTTTACAGCAAAATCTCCCAGGCGGGGCATCCGGTCAGTTATGGTTCGCTGTGGGTTTCCGACCACCCTGTCCGCACCGTCACCGTTCCCTGCGGCTACGCCGACGGCTACTTTCGCTGCATGACCAACCAGCCCAGGGTGCTTGTCAACGGCAGGAAATACCAGCAGGTTGGACGAATTTGCATGGACCAGTTCATGGTCAACCTCGAAGCGGATGACGCCGAACTGGGCGACGAGGTGATTTTGCTCGGCAGGGCCGCCAGCGGCGAGCAAATCTCCGCCGAAGACCTGGCCGCATGGGCCGGCACCAACTCCTACGAAGTGATGACCAATATTTCAGCGCGCGTGCCGCGTATTTTTATAAAGGATGATGAATGAACCTGCAACCCCTGCTCGACTTCGCCACTGAAACCGCCTACCGCGCCGGGAGAATCACCCTCGGCTGCTTCAACGCCGGCGTCCGCCCCGACTACAAAGCCGACGACACCCCCGTCACCGCCGCCGACCGCGCCGCCGAAGAATTCATCCGCGCCGAAATCGAAAAGCGCTATCCCACCCACGCCATCCTGGGCGAGGAGTTCGGGGAAAATGTCATTGCAAGCCGCTGGTCGAGTAGCCCGGAACCGATGGGCGACCCTCTCGAAACCGGGCGAAGGGCGTATCGAGACCAAACTGCCTTTCGCTGGATACTCGACCCCATCGACGGCACCAAATCCTTCCTGCGCGGAGTTCCGCTCTACGGCGTGCTGATTGGCCTGGAAATCGAAGGCGTTATCAAAGTCGGCGCGGCCTACTTCCCCGGCACCGATGAAATGCTGTGCGCCGCCGATGGGCTGGGCGCATGGTGGAACGGCCGCCGGGCGCGCGTCTCGGAGATTGGCTGTTTCGAGCGGGCCTTCATCTGCTATACCAATGTCCGCAATATGGAAAAATACGGGCGCGGGCCGGCCTGGGAACGAATCAACGCCGCCGCCTACGCCGCGCGCGGCTGGAGCGACGCTTACGGCTACCTGTGCGTTGCCACCGGGCGCGCCGAAGCCATGCTCGACCCAATTATGAACATCTGGGACTGCGGCCCCTTCCCGGTCATTTTCCAGGAAGCGGGCGGCTACTTCGGCAGTTGGGAGGGCCGCGCAGGACACACCCACAACGAAGCATTGGCCTGCAATGCCGCCCTCAAAGACAAACTGCTCGAAATCATCCAGGGATAAGAAATTCTCGC
>DAOTZM010000136.1:0-3440 GCA_034434035.1 Anaerolineales bacterium | reverse complement strand
TTTGGTGACCTTGCCTCCTGCTTGTACCACCCACTCGGTTTGGCCCTTGCTGAGTTGTTTGACTGGCTCGAATTCGAAATAGCCGTTGGGGTTGTCCTCATCCGCTGCGCGCAAGGCGTCGCTGACCATTTCCAGACCACCTTCGGCCAGCATTTTCATCATCATCGAAGTTCCCGAACGCGGCAGGCCTGAAACAATTACGGCCGGCCTGGCAGGGACAGGTGAGCGTGAGAAGAATTTTTTGAACATGGGGCGACTATTATTTCTGATAGGGGGAATCGGCCATCGACAAACGTTCGAGCAGTTCTTCCTTCAGGACGTTCAAGACCGATGGATTGATGGGGAACAAGTTGGTCAATTCTTCGGGGTCGGTTGCCAAGTCGTAAAGTTCATACAGGTCTTCGTCCCGATAGCCCCGATAAAGAGTCAGTTTGAAATTCTCTTTGCGCAGGGCAACCGAAACTCTTTGGAGCGGCGCGAAGGCAGGGTTGGTGGCAGCCTCTACAGAAAAGATGCTGCGAGCGGGGTCGTCGACTCCACCCAGGCCGGAGAGAATCTTCCCTTCGCACCAATCTGGAATCGGATGCCCTGCCAGGGATAGCAGCGTTGGCAATATATCCACGCAGTTGGTCGGAGCATAGATATCCCGGCGGTTCTCCTGGCCCGGGGCGGCAACCAGCAGCGGTACATGGGTCAATGGCTCGAACAATAGCGGGGTAATGTGGCCGTCGAAGCCGCGCTCGAAACTTTCACCGTGGTCGGATGTTACGATAATGCAGGTATTGTCCAGTTTTCCCTGGCTTTCAAGGGCGTTCATCATTTTGCCAAATTCATTATCGAGGTTGGCGATGTAAGCGTCGTAGTTCATGCGGCGCGTGTTTAACTGGCTTTGCGGAACCTCACCGCCAAGCGGGTGCTGTGGCTTGCGTTCGGGTCTCCAGCTGTCATTGGCAAACATCCCCTCGAAGGGGGTTACGGGTTTATAAGGGGCGTGCGGCGCCCACAGGTGAAAGTAGGCGAAGTAAGGTGGCGAAAGTTGTCGGATGGTGGTTTGCAGACCGTCGAACACTTCCTCCAGCCGGAAGTAGATTGGATAGTTGCCGGTGCGCGGCAAGCCGCGCTCATAATCCGCGCTATCAGCGAAGATGGCCTGACGGCGCAAGAACAAGCGCCCTAGCAGGCCAAAGATGAGTGAAGCGGGTGGGTTGCCATCCTGGAACAAGAATTCCTCGTAAGCCCGATAAGCGTCGCCGCGATGTTTGGGGAAACGCGCGCCAATGATTTGTTCCACCGCGCTGAACGCGCCTGGCGGAAGCAGGGTATCGATATCATCGCTGAATTGCTCGAAAAGGTAATTCGGCCACATGTTCTGCGAATAGGCGGCACGTTGATAGCGATTGCCAAGTAAGGTAAAGAGGTTGCGTCCTGCCAGGTCGCGGGCAACCAACCCGGCCTGGTTGATGGCGCGATGCGTCCAGGGGTACATGCCATTCAGCAGGGATGCGGTTCCAGGGACGGTGTAATTCCCGGCAGCCTGGTGCGCATGATAGACCGTAGCGCGTTCGGCGAATCTTTCCAGGTTGGGCGTATTCGGGCGCGGGTAGCCGTAAAGCGCCAGGTTGCGTGCCGACATGGCATCGAATACAAAGATAATGATGTTGGGGATGCTTTGGTCTCCCTGGGCATAGACATTCAGGGCGCGGGGGGCAAGGTTCGATACCAGGAGTGACCCGGCCGAAAGCGAAGCCAGTTTTAAGAAATCGCGTCGATTCAATCGTTTTGGCATCCTGGGGTGTTCCTAAATTATCAATTGCGCCAGGACAACCAGCAGGCAGGCCAGGCTCAGGGGAACGAATAGGTAGAGAAAAATGGTGGCGCGGTCGGCAAAGCCGTCGATGGCGCTGCGCAAAGGTGGTATTTTCCCGCCCAGGAAGGCTGCCAGCAACATCGCCGCCAATACGAGTGGGATGAGTCGGATGACCCCGGATGGATAATCTTCCTTACCCTGAAATTGATTTGCCAGGTACATCATATACCCCAACCCAAGCAATACAGCCGGTACGCTATGAGCGATAAATCTATCTGCGAACCAGCGTCGCGGCAAAGCCACCGCCAGCGCCAGTAGAGGGAGCATCACCACCAGGCTTTCGAGCAGGTTGGTGACAATCGCGTAACAAAAGACCTTGATAATTTCCCACAGGGATAGGAAATACAACCAGCTGGGAAATTTCCAGAAGAACCAAAGCAACGTCCATGAGTAAATGACCAGGACGATGACGGAATACACCGCTGCAATCTGGGACCAGCGTGGCAAGCGACTAAAGATAGCCAAGACCCTTCAACCTTTCTTCGATGTCTTTTTGCCCTTGCACCCCTGTCTGTGAAGGCGGTTTGATATAAGATTGGTCGAGATGTTTGCCCATCGCCAGGAAGGGAATATCGCGGAAGGACAGGCCGGGTATGTTGCGCAGGTCGCGGTTGGCAAAAACGACGCCGGGGACGGCTGCCGGGTCGATACAATGGTCAGCGCCCCAGTGGTCGTTGTTCTTCTCCAACGTCAATGCTGCGAATTTGCCGAGGCCGGTTTCAGACGAGGCCCGAAAACCGGGCGCATAGCCCACCACCAGGTCGGGGCCGAGACGGTTGTAGGGACCGTTGAACACCTCGTGCTTCAAGCCAACTTGGCTGACCACGCTGCGGCCATCGGGGGCCTTCCAGTCCAACAGTTTGGTTTTCAACTCATCGAGCAGTTGCTCCAGCCCGGCAGCCTCCACAATCCCCTGGCCTTCGCGCCCGGCGACGTTGAGGTACAGGCTGTTCAGGCCGATACCATAAGCCCGGGTTCTGGGCCAATCGACATCGCGCAGGTCGCCTGTTTCGAGGGGTTGGGTAAGAGTCATATAACCATTTTCGACCAGCCAGCGGTTGAGATGCGCTTTCTGGTCAAAGGGGCGGAAACCATGGTCGGAAAGCACCAGGAAACGATGTTTTTCGAGGCCGAGTTTTTCAATTTCCGCCTGAACTTGTCCGACAAAAACATCCAATCGCTCGTACCACGAAAAAACGAGGTCCTCGCGGTCACGCAAGAACATGTGTTGGACGCGGTCGAGACAGTCGAAAATCCCGGCCAGTACGCCTTCCCGGAAGTTGCGCAACAGGCGCAGGTAGATTTTCTGGCGCGATTCGAAAATCGAATCGCACAAGGCCAGGAATTGCTCATCGGAAATACAGGTATCCTCGAGCGCGTTGGTATCTTGCGGCCAACCGAGCGTTAGGAAAGGATTGGCGTTTTTCCAGGCATCCTTGACCAGCGAGCCGGGCGTGGCATATTGCCAGGGCGAATGCAACGGATGGATTTGAAGCGGCATCACATACAGGCTGATGCGTCCTTTGAGTTCGGTCAGGATGACTTTGGTGATGGCGTGAACGGTGGAAAGGAA
>DAOTZM010000135.1:0-4216 GCA_034434035.1 Anaerolineales bacterium | reverse complement strand
GACGCCTCCTAAAATCTGGCGGGTAATATCTTCGACCTGTCTGCGAATCGTTTCATCCTGAATCAAAATCCCGCGATTTCCCAGGCGCGGACGGATATTAATCAGGGATTCAAATGCAATCCGCTGTTCTTCAGGGTACCAGTTCGCGCCCCAAAGTCATCCTGCTCACTGCCATCGTTCAATAAATCGGCTTCGCAATCGGAGTGCATTTCGCCGCCGCCTGTTAATATTTTTCGGCGAATATCGACAACGATTTTGACCATGCTGCCATACTCTTGAAGCATTTCCTGCATTTGCTGCGCATTTGGCTTCTCTCGAAGCAAGTGAATCATCACGCACTCCTGAATCAGAATAACTTCATCTGCTTTGGCGCTTCGCCTTTGGGCGCTTCGTAGAGCGGTTTGGGTTCGGCCACCTCCCTCTCCCAAAGGGAGGGGGCCGGGGTGAGGGATTGGCGCGCCACTTCGAGCAGTTCCGGCAGTTTGGCAAAATCCTGTTTGATGAGCGGCAGGTAGGCGGGGTTATGCAGCGCCGCCGCCGGGTGGAACATGGGGATGACGAAACGGTCGCCGACTTTGCGCATTTGCCCATGCACTGCGCTGATGCGGGCGCTGGGGAAAAACTTTCCCATCGAAAAGCGCCCCAGGGTGACGATGATTTTCGGGTCGAGCGCCGCAATCTGCCGCTCCAGGTAAGCGTGACAGGCCAGCAGTTCTTCGGGCATGGGGTCGCGGTTGTTGGGCGGGCGGCATTTGACCACGTTGCCAATCCAGACCTCCTCGCGCTTCAGCCCGGCCAGCCCGAGCAGTTCACCGAGGAATTTGCCCGCCTGTCCCACGAAGGGGCGTCCCTGCTGGTCTTCGTTGGCGCCGGGGCCTTCGCCGATGCACATAATTTCGGCGTTTTCGGGGCCTTCGCCGGGGACGGATTTGGTGCGAGTCTTGTGCAGGGCGCATTTGGTACAGGCGGAAACTTCGCTGGCGATTTGGGCGAGGGATTCGGGGGTGGGCATGGGTTCTCCTATCTTGGACTCCAAAATCTCCGGATTTTGGGTGGTTCAACGTCTGGAGACGTTGGACTCCGTCATCGACATCAGCAATGCGTCTTCGCCGTTCGAGTAATAATGCGGGCGGCGGCCTTCTTCTAGAAAGCCGAACGAGCGGTACAGGCGTTGGGCAGGTTCGTTGCTGGCGCGCACTTCGAGCATGACGCGCGCCAGGCCAAGTTGGGCGGCTTTGTCGAGCGCGGTCTGCATGAGGGCGCGGGCCACGCCCTGCCGCCAGAATTTGGGATGCACGGCCACGTTAGCAATTTCGCCCTCCCCGGCCATGTCCCACAGGGTGAGAGAGCCGATGACCGCTTTTTCTCCCGCCGGGTACTGGACGTTTTCGACCGGCAGGGCAAACGGCATGATGTAGGCCAGCGGCTCATCGAGAACGGCTTCGGCCACCCAGCACGAGGAGGTCGGCTTGCGCAGTTCCCCGGCGTAGGCGGCGGGCGACCAGGGCAGCAAAATCCCGGCGATGGCGTCCACCAGCACGACGGCGCCGATGTCGGCGAGGGTCATCGGGCGGATGTTCATATCGGTTCGCCGATGTGCAGGTAGAGCGGGGCCAGGCTGCGCGGGTCGTTCACATCGCCGGATTGCAGGCGATTCCAGGCCAGTTCAGCGAGAACCCCAGGGCGGCGGGTGGATAAAGCAGGTGAAACCAGCTGAATCAACGGGTTGGCTTGCAGGAGGGAACGCTCCGAGGCGGTTAAATCGCCCGCGATAAGGGACTCCTGCTCGATGGAGGCGGACAATTCTTCCGCGTTGGTGACGCGCGGACTCGCGGCAGCCTGCCAGCCGGTTTCGTGAGCGTGGCCCCGCCCAAGTTCGGCGGGATAAAACCACGCTGCAGCCAGGCGTCCGCGTCCGGCGGGCAGGAGGCAGGCCAAGGGGCGTTTGTCCACTGCCACCGGCGCGGCGACCACTTCGAGGGTCGGGATTCCGATGAGCGGCAGGTTCCGACTCATCGCCAGTCCCTTCGCAAAAGACAATCCCACCCGCAAGCTGGTGAACGAGCCGGGGCCGATGGCAACGCCCAGGGCAGTGAGTTCGCTGACGGTCAGGCCGGTTTGCTGGAGCATTTTCTCGACCATCGCGGCCAGTTCGACGGTGTGACGGGCCTGGCTGACCCACAGGTGTTCGGCCAGGACGCGCGCGCCGTCGTAGAGCGCAACGCCGATTTGGGGGGTGGAGGTGTCGATGGCGAGAATCATTGGGTGATTGGGTGATTTGGTGATTGGATGGTTGGGTGATTGGGTGATTGGGTGATTGGGCGATTTTACAATCACCCAATCAATCAATCTCTAAATCACTCAATAATTTTAGGTATCGTGCGCCAGTGGCGCGAAAAGTGAGTTGGCGGCGGGTTTCGTCGAGGTATTCGAGCGTGACCCACAGGGTTTCGGCGGGCAGGATGGGCTGGATGCGTTCCGGCCATTCGATGAGCAGCGGGCCCTGCGCGAACATGGCGTCGAGGTCGAGTTCTTCGGCTTCGGCGGGGGATTCGATGCGGTAGGTATCGAGGTGGAACAGTTTTTTTTCATCCGTCCCGCGATAGACGTTGACCAGCACGAAGGTGGGGCTGGAGACTTCGTCGCGCGCCCCCCAGCCGGCGGCGATGCCCTGCGCGAAGGTCGTTTTGCCCGCGCCCAGGTCGCCTTGCAGGCAGATGCAGTCGCCGGGCTGGAGCAGCGCGCCGAGTGTTTGCCCCAGTTGGCGGGTGGTTTTGGTGGATGAACTGATGAAGGAAGGCATTGGGAGAGATTATACCGTCAGGCGGGGGTTTTCTGAAAGTTTCCAACCTGTTTTGCATGGCCGCCCGCTTCGAGTCGTGGTGGCTGCTCGATTCGCTCGGCGAACTCTACGAGCACCAGTGGATTTCGGACGTGCTGCGGCGCGTTAAAGGCGGCAAGGAGGCCTCGGTTTACCAGTGCCGGGCCGGGACGGCCATCCCCGGCGGCGGGCTGGCGGCGGCCAAAGTCTACCGCCCGCGCATGTTGCGCAATCTCAAAAATGATGCTTCCTACCGCGAAGGCCGCTCTGACCTGGATGCCGAAGGCCGCCAGGTTATCAATGACGGCGACCTGCACGCGATGGCAAAGCGCACCGCCTACGGCGAGGAGCTGCGTCACACCTCCTGGATTGCTTACGAGTTCACAACCCTGCAAGACCTGCGGGCCGCCGGCGCGGATGTGCCGGAGGCTTACGCCATGACCAAAAACGCCATCCTGATGGGCTGCGTTGGTGATTTTGGCGCCGCAGCCCCCACCCTGGGCGAGGTCTCGCTCGACCGCGACGAAGCCAGGCCGCTCTACGAGCGCGTCATCCGCAACATCGACATCATGCTGGCGCGCGGGCGCATTCACGGCGACCTGTCGGCCTGCAACATCCTGTACTGGGATGGCGACATCACGCTGATAGACTTCCCCCAGGTGGTCTCGCCGGAGGGCAACCACAACGCGTTCCGCATTTTCGAGCGCGATGTGACCCGTATTTGTGAATATTTCAACAAACAGGGAGTTCACGCCAACCCCCACAAACTGGCCGACGATTTGTGGACTGCCAACGGCTACAAACTGCGCCAGGAGGTCGATGTCCGCCTGCTGGATGCCGACGACCCCAAAGACCGGGCGCTGTGGCAGAAGCAAAAAAGTGGACGGTAAAACAGAACGTCCCGAAGGCTGCGAAACCTTCGGGGCGGTTTTTGTTCAAGTTGCGGAATGAATTCCGCATTATGAAAATCAGCCGACCAATTTCACCAGGTCTTCGGCGGCGCGCCGCATTTCGAGGAATACCAGGCCCAGTTTGCCTTCCTGGCGCGCCAGGGCGGTTAGGACGGCCTCGTCACCGATGGAAATCAGGACGATGAACCCGTTATTGCCTTTGATGTAGACCTGCTCCAGCTGCCCGCGTCCCAATTCCTGGGCAATCCGTTCGCCCAGCGAGAGCATGGCGGCAGACATGGCCGAAACGCGGTCTTCTTCAGCGCCTTGCTGCAAGGCGGAGGCCATAATCAGGCCGTCTACAGAGACGATGGCAGATGCTTCGATGTCGGAAGCAGCGGCCTGCATTGCGCGCAGGCGTTCGACCATTAACTGGCTGCGATTTTTGCTCATGGGGAATTCTCCGCGTAAAAGTCTGTGACAGTTTACCACGAAATTATAAGGC
>DAOTZM010000134.1:0-16658 GCA_034434035.1 Anaerolineales bacterium | reverse complement strand
ATCTTATTCTTGTCATTTCGAGCCGCGCAGCGGGGAGAAATCTTGCGCACTGGGAGAAGATTTCTCGCTGTCGCTCGAAATGACAAACTAACACGAAGTTTGTCCGGTAGAGAAATTCAGTACTCGTTGATGACCCAGACTGCAATCGCAAACGCCACTTCCACGTTGAGCGACCGCTTGCTCCCGCGCATTGGGATATAGACAATCCGGTCACATAATTCGAGCAAGCCCGGGTCCGTCCCTGTCACCTCGTTCCCAACCACCAGCGCAATTCGTTTATTCGCGCTATCCATTCCATCTGTTGCCCATACCCGTTTCTCCGTTTCACCATCCGTTCCCAGTCCCAGCCTGACCGCCCGTTCATCCTGCTCCAACCCCCACAACGCAAACCCTTCCGCATTGAGCCGCTCTGCCAACTTCACCGCATCCCGCGCATATTCCCACTGGATGGATTCTTCCGCGCCGAGGGACGTTTTTCGCACCGCGGCATTTTCCGGCGTTGGCGTGATGCCGCACAGGTAGAGTTTTTCCACACCCAGGCCGTCTGCCGTGCGGAACATCGCGCCCACGTTCCAGGCCGAGCGCACATTATCAAGAATGGCGTGTAGCCGCCTGCGAGGGGCAGGAACCGGTTTGTTTAACGGCGAAAAAGGCTCCGGGGAGAGTGGGCGCGTCAAAACTGCTTTGGCGGCGCCCAGGCAAAGCGGGCAGCGCGTTCCGAAAGGGTGTCCCTCCACCAGTGGATAGCGTAATCCACAGGCCGGGCTTTCGCAAACTCGGATTTCATAATGCGAACTGGTCATGGGCCCATTAAAACACACAAGATGGGGTTTGTCCCATCTTGTGTGCTGAATTACCACACCAATTGCCACTTACAAGTTTATCACCGCTTCGACCATGCCAGTCTTCTGGTTGGTGCTGATGGTGGAGAACCCGGCTTTGCGGCAAAGTTTGATGAACGTTTCGTTATCGGGCGAGGTGGCAGCAATGACGCGCTTGATTTGCTCGCTGCGGCCAACATCAATGATGCGGTTGATGAGTTCCTTGCCCAATCCCTGGCCCTGGAAGTTATCGCTGACCAACATCGAGAGTCGCGCGGTTTCTTCCTCGCCGCGCAGTTTGCTCAGGCGGGCCACGCCAAAGACGGCGCGTTCCCCGTTATCTTCGCCTTCCACGACCAGGGCGATTTCACGGTCGTAGTCGTTGTGGGTCATGCGCGCCAGTCGCTCATGGGTTACCCGTTCGCTCAACAACATCGGCGAGAGATAGCGCAGGTAAACCGTGCGGTCAGACAGGTGCTCGTGGAACTTGCGCATCAGCGGTTCGTCTTCGGCGCGGATGGGGCGGATGACAACCTGCTGTCCATTTTTCATTGTCCAGGAGGCGACATATTTGTTCGGGTAAGGCCGGATAGCCAGTTTCGGCAATTCGTTTTCGGGGGTGTTCTTGTCGAACAAAACCACGCGCGCATCGAGCGCCAGGATGGTTTCGTGCGAGGCGATGAGCGGGTTGATGTCGAGTTCTTTGATGTAAGGCTGTTCGGCAATCAACTGGCTGAAGCGTACCATCAGTTTCTCGAGCGCGGCCATATCAACCGGCGGGCGTCCGCGCACGCCTTTGAGCGCGGTGGCGATTTTTGTGCGCTCAATCATGCGGCGGGCGATGGTGGTATTCAGCGGAGGCAGGCCCAGGGCGCGGTCTTTGAAGACCTCCACCAACTGGCCGCCGGTTCCGAACAGCAGGACCGGCCCAAACTGCGGGTCGATGGACGAGCCGACAATCAGTTCATACCCTTCGACCTTGACCATCGGCTGGACGGTGCAGCCCAGGAAGTGTTCGGCCCCGGCTTTCTCGCTGACCGAGGTCTTGATGGCGTTGAAGGCCTCTGCTGCTTCTTCTGCGTTTTGCAGGTTGAGCTTCACGCCGCCGACATCCGTTTTGTGGGTGATGGTTTCGGAGTGGAGCTTCAACACAACCGGGTAGCCCATCTCTGCTGCAACTTTCGCTGCTTCTTCTGCGCTGGCGGCAACGACAGTGGGGGTGGTGGGGATGCCGTAGGCAGCCAGCAATTGTTTCGATTCGGCTTCGGTGAGCAGGTCGCGCCCGGTGGCATGGACATGCGCGATGATTTCCTGGGCTTTTTGGCGGTCGGGCGCGCCGAGCGCATCCTCGGGCAGGGAGGGGGTTTCGTAGAGCGTGCGCAGGTTGTCGGTGGCCTGCCACATGAAGGTGAAGGCCTGCGCGGCAGCATCGGGATATTCAAAGGTCGGGATTCCGGCCTTGTTCAGGATGGCTTCGCCGGCGGCAACTTCCTGCCCGCCAGACCAGGAGGCCAGCACGGGTTTATCGAATTTCTTGGCGTAATTCTTGAGCAGTTCGGCGGTGGCGGTTGGGTCGGTCATGGCCTGGGGAGTCAGGATGACGAGCAGGCCGTCACTGTTCGGGTCTTCTGCGGCTACTTCGAGCGACTTTGCGTAGCGTTCCGGGCTGGCATCGCCGATGATGTCAATGGGGTTGTTGTGGCTCCAGGCCGAAGGCAGGAACTCGTTGAATTTTTGCATCGCTTCGGGTGAGACCGGTGCCAGCTCACCGCCGGTGGTGATGAGGGTGTCAGTGGCAAGCACGCCGGGGCCGCCAGCGTTGGTCAAAATCGACAGGCGCGGGCCTTTCGGGCGTGGCTGGCGGCCAAGCACTTCGGCCATCGAGAAGATTTCGCCGATGGTGTTGACGCGCAGCACCCCGCAGCGGCGGAAGGCGGCATCCAGCACTTCGTCGGAGCCGGTCAGCGAACCGGTGTGGCTGGCGGCGGCCCGGGCAGCGCCTTCCGTGCGGCCCGGCTTGATGACGATAATCGGCTTGGTCAGGGCCACTTCGCGCGCGGCAGACATGAAGGAGCGCGCATCGCCGATGGTTTCCATATACATCACGATGCTTTCGGTGTGCGGGTCATTGCCCAGGTAGTAAATCAGGTCGCCCCAATCGACATCGAGCATCGAGCCGACCGAAACAAAGGCCGAAAAGCCGACATTTTCTTTGAAAGACCAGTCGAGCACGGCGGTGCAGAGCGCGCCCGACTGGCTGATGAAGGCCACTTTTCCGGGCCGCGCCATGCCGGCCGCGAAAGTGGCGTTCAGCCCGCTGAGGGGACTCATTACGCCCAGGCAGTTCGGGCCGACGACGCGCATTTTGTATTTGCGGGCGTTTTCGAGCAGTTGCCGTTCCAGTTCCACGCCTTCCAGGCCGATTTCTTTGAATCCCGCCGAAATGACGATTGCGCCTTTCACGCCGAGTTGCCCGCATTCCTCAATAATGCCGGGAATGGAACTCGAGGGTGTGACAATCACTGCCAGGTCGATGGGGTCGGGGATGTCTTTGATGCTGGGATAGGCCTTGATGCCGAGCAGGCTGGGGCGCTTGGGGTTGACCGGGAACACGGCCCCGCCAAAGGGGCTGGAAATCAGGTTCCACAGGATGGTGCGTCCCACGCTGCCTTCTTTTTCGGTCGCCCCGATAACAGCCACGTTTTTTGGCGCAAAGATGCTCTTCAGGGGATTGTCGGTATAGTGGTACACATCATGGGCGGGGTCGAACTTGTCACGCCCGGTGGATGATGTTGGGATGAGGGTCATAAATTATCCTTTCGAAAGGGTTAATATCTCAGTCAAGAAAACCGCTTAATTATACAAGGCGCGCGAAGATGACAGGCGCTTGCCTGTCATCTTTCTGATGTGCGGAATGTCCTGAATTTTCTTCTGGCGATTTTGAAAAAGCCGCCTGCATTCTAGCACTTGTTTGGAATATTATATTGTGAGATATGTTACAAGTTTGGTGGATAAAATAAGAAATGCCGGGCTTGCCCCGGCATTGTTTGCGGAATGATTTTCGTCTTCCGAATTACTTTAGCGCTTCGACAATGAGTGTGACGTTATGCTTCATCATATCGATATAAGTTGGGGCTTCGCCCCCTGGTTCCGTGATGGAGTGAGTATAGAGGTCCGTCACTACTTTTGCCCCGGTTTCGGCGGCGACCTGTTGCGCAAGTTGCGGCGAACTGCTGGCTTCTAAGAAGATGGCTGGAGTGCCGGTGTCCTTGACCTGGTTGATTAACCCGGCCAATTCTTGGGCGGAGGGCGCAGCGACGGTCGAGAAGCTTGGGATGATAGCCCCAATGATGGTAAACCCGTACCGGTCGGCAAAATATCCAAAGGTGTGATGGTCGGTCACCATCAGGCGGCGCTCGACAGGGATTTGCTCCACCTGCGTCTTAATCCAGGCATCCAGTTCGTTCAACTCGGCGATATAGGCGGCGGCGTTGGCGGTGTAGGTGTCTTTCCCGTCCGGGTCGGCGGCAATCAGCCCATCGCGGATGTTTTCGACATATTTGACCACCAGGGTTGGGTCGAACCAGAAGTGCGGGTCGCCTTCGTGGTGATGCTCGTCCGCATGGGCATGTTCTTCGCCTTCATGTTCATGGTCGTGGGCGTGGGCGTGAACCGGCCCCGCGCTAAAGAGCGTGCTTTCGGAGGCAAACCCGCTCAACTCGACCAGGTATTCGCCGGGAGTTAACTTATAGATAAAGCCCTGGGTCATTCCGCTGCACTCAATTTCCAGTTCCTGCTTTACTTCGAGGGCGGCGCCATTGGCATCGGCGATTCGGATATTGCCTGCCTCGCTGGTAAAGGCGTAGCCTTCTTCTGTCTCGGCCTCGAAAATCACGAAACCGGTGAATGTGCCGTCATCCTGGCGAATCAACTTGATGGTGATGATTTCGCGCTCATGCGCGTGCTCACCTTCTGCATGTTCGCCTTCGTGGTGTAGTTTGGCGGCGCTGTCGGCGTTGGTACCGGCCTCGATTTCTCCTTCAGCCTGTTTGCCTTCCAATTGCTCACACACCATTTTGCTGTGCGATTCCACCGAGTGGTCATCATGCCCTTCGCCTTCTTTCTCGTGCGCATGTTCGTGCCCCGGTTCATTGTCGCCCGGCTCGCGCATGGCGAGTCCCGCCGAGGCTTCGACGACCAACCGCTCACCGCCCGCGTTTTCGAGCGTTTTCTCTATCCATTCCTCGAAGCCCGAACCGTTCAAAATCAGGACATTGCTTTCGGCAATTTTCCTGACATCCTGCGGCGTCGGCTCGAAGGCGTGCGGGTCCAGGCCAACCGGAATCAGGCTTTCCACTGTAACGCGTTCCCCGGCAACGTTCTGGGCAATATCGGCCAGGAAGGTTTGCGCGGCCAGCACTTTGAGGGCGGGCTTGCTTTCCTGTTTTTCTACTGCCGGGGAAGCCACCGGGCTGGCGGCAGGGGTAACTGCCGGGCCGCAGGCGGCCAGAATCAGCGCGGCCAAAAGCACCATGACCAGGTTTTTTATCGTTTTGTTTTGCATTTTACGCTCCTTTGTGCAATTTAGAAAATGAAAATCATTATCATTTTATGGAAAAAAATAAAATTGTCAAGCCCTCGTTTACAGGCGGCAATTGGTGGAATAGAGCGTGGCGGTAGTTAAATCAAAACCGGCAGGGTTGCCTGCCGGTCTTTAGGGAAAAGTTATTCCGATTTGGGGTTGGAACTTGTTTCGGCGGGCGCGGCACTCGACTCTTTGCCCTCCGTTTTGTTTGCGCGGCTGGTCCCGGAGGGGGAGCGGTGGTCGGTGGCATACCAGCCGGAACCCTTGAAAACAATCCCCGCTGGGGTGTAGACCTTACGCAGGCTGTTTTTGTTGCACTCCGGGCAGCGCTTGAGCGGCTCGTCATGGAAGGACTGGTGGCGGTCGAACTGTATTCCGCAGATATCGCAACGATACGTATAAACTGGCATACTACCTCACTTTCTGAACGACATTCAATTATAGCGTCCTTCTGGCGTTATGACAAGGATATGATTCTTCGTTTCTTCGTGGCCGGGACGGAGGTTTGGCTTGTTTCGCAGCGCGCGTTAGAAGTGTGTTGTTTTAGCATAAAAAACATCCCGAAGGCTGCTGGCGCAAAAAGTCCACCGGGGGGCAAAAACACCCGCTTTTGTCCGAAGTCGGGAGACTTCGGACTCCGGTCAACCGGTTGCGGTCGATGGTCTGTCGTCCATCGTCACTCCCCCTGCGGCCCGCCCGCATCGGGCCGGGGGGCCGGGCTGCCTAATTGTCTTTCATCTTGACATAAAACAGCGTCGAGCCGTCGATTTCCTGGGTCTTCATTTCGAAAGCATCTTTCATGCTGATGACCAGCCGCGAGAGTTGCTTCTGGCCGTAGGTGCGCGGGTCGAAGCCGGGATCCAACTGGTAAAGGGCGTTCCCCATGTGGTCGAGCCGCGCCCAGCCGTCTTCCTGCACGGCGATGTCGTAGGCTTTTTCGAGAATCGGCATCGGGTCGGGTTCTTCCTTCTCTTCCTTGCCGTTTTTCTTTTTGTTGACCGCCGGTTTGCGCACCCGTTCTTTTTGCTTTTTGGTCTCTGCCACCAGATTTTCGGTATAAACGAACACATCGCAGGCGTTGACGAAGGGCTTGGGCGTTTTCTTCTCGCCGATGCCCATCACAAAGACGCCCGTCTCGCGGATGCGGGTTGCCAGGCGGGTGTAGTCGCTGTCGGAGGAGACCAGGCAAAAGCCGTTGACCACCCCGCTGTGCAGGATGTCCATCGCGTCGATAATCATCGCGCTGTCGGTGGCGTTCTTGCCGATGGTGTAGCGGAACTGCTGGATGGGCTGGACGGCGTGGTAGTTGAGGATGTCCTTCCACGAGTTCATGCTGGGCGTCGTCCAATCGCCGTAAATGCGCCGCACTGTCACCATGCCGTACTTGCCCGCCTCCACCAGCATTTGCGGGAACAGGCTGGCCTGGGCATTGTCGCCATCGATGAGCATGGCAATTTTGTGTCTAGTTAAGGATGATATTTGTTCTTCAGGCATAAAGTCATTATACTTGTTCCAGTGATACTTTACCAAATCTTTACAAAGACTTCATCCCGGCTTCGTTCCGCTGCTCTATAATCAAACCAATCGAAAATCGCTGGTTCTGACGGACTTTGTGGTTTCTGAAATCTGCGATGAAAAAAGGTTCACGCACAGCCGCAAAGCCGCAAAAAAAGGTCGAAAACCTGGCGTTCTTGGCGGCTCTGCGAGGGAACATCAAAGCAACCACAAAGAACAGCAGAATCAGGAAAATCGAACATCGCAAATCGTAAATCGTAAATCCAAAATCGAAAATCGTTATGTCTAAAATCCTTATCATCGACGACGAACCCTCCATCGTTAACCTCGTCTCGGCCTATCTCAAACCCGAAGGCTGCGAAGTCTACACCGCCTCCGACGGTCCCTCCGGGTTGAAGGCCGCCAAAGCCTACAAACCCGACCTGGTGGTGCTGGACATCATGCTGCCCGGCATGGACGGCCTGGAACTGCTCAGCCGCCTGCGCCGCGAATCGGATGTCTACGTCATCCTGCTGACTGCCCGTACCGAGGAAACCGACAAAATCGTCGGGTTGTCGGTCGGGGCCGATGATTATGTCACCAAACCGTTCAGCCCCCGCGAACTGGTCGCGCGCATCAAAGCCGCGCTGCGCCGTCTCAAAACGGGAACAGGCTCCGGCGGCGATGAAATCCTGTCGTTCAAGCGCGTGCGCATCGACGCCGGGGCGCGCATCGTCACAGTGGACGATGTCCCCGTCGAGTTGACCGCCATCGAATTCGACCTGCTCAAAGCCCTGGCCGAGAATCGCGGGCGCGTTCTCACCCGCGAACAACTGCTCGACAAAGTCTGGGGCGGCAGTTACTACGGTGAAATGCGCGTCGTCGATGTCCACCTCGGCCACGTCCGCCAAAAACTGGGCGATGACAGTCTGATTGCCACTGTGCGCGGCGTGGGCTACCGCTTCGAGGATGAACCGCTGTGAACTCCATCCAATTCAAACTGTTGCTTTCTTATCTCGCCGTGCTGGTTATCGGCGTCGTCGTGCTGCTGCTGGCCGCGCAATTGATTGCGCCCAGCGCCTACTCGCGCCACATGCTGGGCGAAATGCCCATGCCCGGCATGGGGACGGGGCGCGGGCCGGGGCAGGGAGCCAACCTGGGGCTGGCGAACTTCCGCGCCGGGATGTTCGAAGCCCTCGCTTACGCCATCATCGCCGCATTGCTGGCGGCAGTCGCGGTCAGCATTTTCCTCAGCCGCCGCATCGTCTCCCCGTTGGAGAAAATGGCCTCCGCCGCCCAGCGCATCGCCGCCGGGCATTATGATGAACGAGTAGATATTGAAGGCTCAGACGAACTTGCCCAACTGGGCCAGCGATTCAACCAGATGACCGAAAAACTCGAAAGCACCGAAACCATGCGCCGCCGCCTGATTGGCGACGTGAGCCACGAACTGCGCACCCCGCTCACCGGCATCAAGGGCTACATGGAAGGACTCATCGACGGCGTGCTGCCCGCCAGCCCCGAAACCTTCGAGCAGGTCCACCGCGAAGCCGACCGGCTGGGGCGGCTGGTAGACGACCTGCAAGAACTCAGCCGGGTCGAAGCGGGCGCGTTTTCTTTGGATATTCACCCGGTACATCTTTCTGACCTTGCGCAGACCACCATCAAACGACTTTCCCCGGCTTACGAGAAAAAGGATGTCAAACTCCACTGGAACCTGCCCGCTGACCTTCCACAGGTTCTGGCTGACGAAGACCGGCTGGTACAGGTTCTCACCAACCTGCTTGGCAACGCCTTGATGTATACCCCCGCTGCTGGAGATGTGACCGTTTCAGCCGCCCTGACCGGCGGCGAAGTGCAAGTCACCGTTAAAGATACCGGCCTGGGCATCCCCGCCCAAAGCCTGCCGCGCATCTTCGACCGCTTCTACCGGGTCGACCAATCCCGCTCGCGCGGCGCGGGCGGCGGCTCTGGCATCGGCCTGACGATTGCCAAAGCCATCATCGAAGCGCACGGCGGCAGGATTTGGGCAGAATCAGCGGGCGAGGGCCAGGGCAGCGTTTTCTTGTTCACGCTGAAATCTGCTTGACGGTTTTTTTTAGACCGCGTCCGTTTTGTTTGCGTTCATCAGGCGTCCGAACAGGTACAGGGTAACGTAGAGAAATGGGAAAAACAGGGTGAACAAGACGGTAAATGTCAGGGTGCGCGGGTGGCTGAAGAGGTGAATGATTCGGTCGAGAACATCACCGGCTAACGGAAGCGGGTTCCCGACCAACTCCCAACTAGTTCATCCAAAACCGTCCCGAAGGCTTGTTTAGGGAAGCGCAGACTCCCTGGCAGCCTTCGGGACGGTTGATTTCGGCTAAATCTTTCCCAGCGCCCGCAGCACCCGCTCTGGCGTGAGCGGGAATTCGTCTATCCACGCGCCGGTTGCGTCGCGGATGGCGGCGGTGATGGCCGGGGCCAGCGGCAGGTAGGGCAGTTCGCCGACTCCCTTCGCGCCCCAGGGGCCAATTTCGACGGGGATTTCTACAATGACCGAGTCAACCTTCTCCGGGATGTCCCAAATTGTGGGGATGAGATAGGTGCTGAACTGGTCGGTCAGCACTTTTCCGCCCTGGGTGATGAAATTCTCCTGAATGACGTAACCCTGGGCCTGCACGACTGCGCCTTCGATTTGCCCCACCACCAGGTCGGGGTTGATGGCTTTGCCTACATCGTGCGCCGAGACGACCCGCAGCACGCGGACCTGCCCGGTTTCGGTGTCAACTTCCACTTCCACTGCCTGGGCAACGTAGGTGTACAGGAAGTTGGGGTGGCAATAGCCGGTTTCCTTGTCGAGGGGCGTGGTGGGCGGGGCCAGGTAGGTATATTCAGCGTTGGCGGGGCGTTCCTCGCGCTTCCACTTATCCAGCGCCAGTTCCGCCGCGCCTTTGACCGCATTGCCCGACATGACCGTGAGCCGCGAGGCCGAAGCCGAACCGGCGTTGCCCATTTCGAGCGTGTCCATCACAATCATGTTGACTTTCTCGAATGGCGCGCCAATCACTTCGGCGGCCATTTGCGCCAGGATGGTATGGTTGCCCTGCCCGACCTCCGCTGACGCGCACCAGACCGTGACCGATTCAATCTCGGCCTTGCCTTGAATTTCGACCCGCGCCCAGCAGTTTTCTTTGTAGCCAAAACTGAAGCCGATGTTTTTGAACCCGGCGGCGAAGCCACGACCGCGCTTGACTGGTGACTGATTACTGGTTACTGGATACTGATTCCACCCGAATTTCTCCACCGCCGCCTCCATCACCTCCAGCACGGTCGGCTTGTTGGGCGGCAGCGTGCCAACCGACATGGTATCGGTCTCTTGCAGGGCGTTGATGCGGCGGATTTCGACCGGGTCCAGGCCCAGTTTTTCGGCCAGTTTGTTCATCTGGCTCTCGGCTGCGAAGGCGGCCTGCGGCGCGCCAAACCCTCGGAAGGCGGCTCCTGGCACGTTATTGGTGTAGACGCCAATCACATCCGCTTTGTTGTTGGGGATGGAGTATGGCCCACACTGGACGATGGTTGAGTTGCCCAGCACCTTGTTGGTGGTGTACATATACGCGCCGCCGTCGGCGATGAAGGTGTTCTCGGCGGCGACCAGTTTGCCGTCCCGGGTCGCGCCCCATTTGGAGCGGATGACCATCGCGTGGCGTTTGGCATGTCCAATGATTGATTCTTGCCTGCTCCAGATGATTTTGACGGGACGCTTGAGTTTCCAGGCTGCCAGAGCGATGACAATTTGAATGGACATATCTTCCCGCCCGCCGAACGCGCCGCCGATGGCCGGGTATTGCACCCGCACCTGCTCCACCGGAAGCCCCAGCGAGTGGGCAATCTGCTTCTGGTCAACATGAGTCCACTGCCCGGCGGCTTTCACCGTCAGCAGGCCGTTTTCGTCCACGTAGGCGAGGCCGGCCTCCGGCTGGAGATAGGCATGTTCCTGCATTGGGACGCGGTACTCGCCCTCGACAATCACATCCGCCTGGGCGAAGCCTTTCTCCACATCCCCCTTGCGAATCTTGTCGTGGACGCAGATATTGCTCGGGCTGAGTTCTGGGTGGATGGGATATGCGCCGGGCTGCATGGCTTCTTCGGGGTCGGTAAGAACCGGCAAATCCTCGTATTCGACCCGGATGAGTTGGCGCGCTTTTGCGGCGATTTCCTCGGTTTCAGCCACAATCACCGCCACCTGGTCGCCCACAAAGCGGACGATGGAAGGGTCAACCTTCTCCCCTCTCCCTGGCCCTCCCCCAATTTCTCCGAACTTGGGGGAGGGTTGGGTGGGGATTCCACACAACACCGGCTGGTCATTGATTTGCAGCCCATATTCATTCACCGGCACATCCTTCGCCGTAAAAATTGCCGCCACGCCGGGCAGGGCTTCGGCTTCGGACGCGTCCAGGCTCAAAATGCGGGCGTGCGGACGCCCGGCGAACAGGATTTTGGCGTGCAGCATGCCCGGCATGACCAGGTCACCCGAATACTCGGTCTGGCCGGTCACTTTGCCGTAGGCGTCGATACGAGGGGCGGGGGTTCCAACGATTCTGGTCATCGGTCATCCTCTTTGTTTTCAAGTCTGAAGTTTTCGAGCAGGTCAAGAAATGCACGTGGGCTGATAATTTGCAAGCCGGTATTTGCTTGCTCGACTTCTTGAAAGTGCGCGAGATTGCCGGTGACAAGATAGTTTGCCCCGGCTTCAATTGCGCAAATCAGGTAAATGGTGTCGCTTGGGTCAGCCTCCAGGGGCGAAAGTCGAAGCATTCCAGGCGTTTGTTCTGCAAGGCGTGCAAGGGCAGTCAGTAGTATCCCGGTCGTTTCCGGGCTGATTTGCTTCTTCAGGCGCGGGTATTCCAAGACTCTTTTGAGTTCATCGAGGATATCTGGCGTGATGAACAGCACGAACTCTTCAGTGAGCCACCGGTCAATGATTTGTCCTGGCGCGCCGGAGCGGGAAATCAGGCCGCTGACAAAAACATTGGCATCGAGCACAGCCCGAATCATTTCTCTCTCGCGCCGCGAATGGCATCTGTGACCAGGGTTTCAATCTCTTCGTCTGACATCTCGCTGAAGCGGGAACGCAGCCCGCCGATTTCCTCGGCCAGTTTCTTGCGCAATTCCGTCTGCGAGAGCATCTCGGCTGGTTTAATCAGCACGCCTTCGCTGGTTTCGGTGAAAATCACCAGGTCGCCCTTGCGCAGGTTCAACTTGCGGCGGATTTTCGTAGGGATGGTAATTTGCCCTTTTTCCTGGACTCGCACGCCAATTGTCATCTTGCTTCTCCTGAAAGTCATACTTTCATACTATAACACTTTTTTCACTTCCAGGAAGCCTTCTTTTTCTTTGTTGGCCTTTTCGATGGCTTCTGCCGCGCCCAGCACCACCACTTCGCCGTTTTGGGCAACCTGTTCCAGCACTTCGGCAAAACGCCTGAAGTCGGAAAGTTTTGTCGCCAGCACTTCGTCGCGGATTTTTTGGCGCTCTGCGTCGCTGTAATGGGTCAGGCAGCGCGCCATGCTCGTCCAGCCTTTGGCGTCGGGCAGCAGGTAGGCGTCCAGGTCGCCGATGGCGCCGATGATGGCTTTGGTCAGTTCGGATTCGTCCAGTTCGAGGCCGCGCAGGAATTTGACGGTGTTGTCGTAGTTTTCGAGCGTAGGCAGGATGTTCGGGTCGCGGTAACTCAGGAAGGTGAACGTGCCGGAAGTCGGGTCGAACTGGCTGAATCCGCCATACGCGCCGCCCTGCACCCGGATTTTGTCCCACAGCCAGGTGGTGCCGAGGTAGCGGTTGATGACGTTGACCGACCCGTCCGGCTCATAGCCCAGGGCGTACAGGTTCGCGCCCTTGCCGACGTAGTTGACCTGGGCGGGGATGGTGAGACCCTCGTTGTTGTTATTTTTGGCGTGTAGCCAGTTTGCGCTTTTCCCGCTGACGGAAGCGAGCGACGATTTGGACACGGGCAGCGCCTCGACAAGGGAGGCAAGCCTCGGCTGGATGGCGTCGAATGAGGCCGCGTCGGTCGTGACGTTGACCACCATCCCGGCGCGGTTGATGAGCAAGTCGCGTACCTTCTCCAATTTTGCCAGCACCGAATCCCAGTCGTTTTCGATGTCTTCGGCCAGTTGGCGCAGGAAGAACAGGTTTTCCAGGCCGCCGATTTGTTCCGAGACCCAATCGGCCTCGCTGAAACGGGCCCGCAGGCGGCTGTTGACCACGCGATGTCCGCCCGGAATCAGCCCGGCCTCGCTGCGGGCCTTGTCCTCCAGCACGATTTGCTTGAAGCGTTCGCGGTTGTCCAGTTTGGCGGTCAGCAGCACGTCTTTCAAGATATCGAGCAGTTCGCCCGATTTTTCGAGGGTCGCTTTGCCGCGCAGGAAGAAATATAGCGCCGAGTCCTGGCTTTCGCGGATGGCGGAAATGAGCGCGCCCGGCCAGATTCCGCCGGTGCTTTTGCCAATGCGCTGGGTCAGGGCCACATAGTCCTGGCTGGCGGTGCCCATTTGGAGCAGGACGCGCCCCATCAGGCCGAGGAAGGGCAGGAGTTCCGCCGAAATGCTATGCAGGTCGAAGCCCAGGTCGAGGTAGACCAGGCCGTTGGTCGGCAGGTCGTGGGTGAAGAGCCGCGCGCCGCTCAGTTCGCCCACTTCAATCGGGATGGTTTTCGACTTGGGGTCAATGTCTGAAAGTTTCAGGGCGGGGATGGTCGCCAGGGCTTCGGGGCTGTCGGGGGTTTCCTGGTGCTGCTTCAGCGCGGCCACGCCCGCAATCAGGGCCTCGATTTGTTCGGGCGTCATGGCGGCTTTGGCTTGCTCCAGGCGCGCGGTTTCGGCAGCCTCCCGGCGCTTGCCCTCCTCCGGGTCGGGGACCAGGTGGACGGTGGCGCGGTGCGGGTTGTCAATCAGGTGCTTTTGGATGAGGGACTCGAAATAACCTGCTGGCTGCGATTTAACCGCGTTCAGCGGCGTCTCGAAGGCCATGGCCTCGAACGGGTCGCCGTCATACAGCCAGGGGCCGAGCGCGTTGAGCATCAGGAACAGGCCGCGCGGGAAGCGTCCGGTATTCTGTTCGCGCAGCCGGAATTCGAGGGTGTTGAGGGAGGCTGCCACCGTTTCGGGGTCGATTCCTTTTTCCGCCAGTTCCGCCAAAGTGGCGTGGATGACCGACTCCACTTTGTCCAGGTTCTCGCGCTGGACGCCTTTCATCCCGGCGGAGAAATAGCCCTGCCGCAGTTCTTCCTGGTAGCCGCCGGTCACGTCTTCGCCCAGGCCGCTGTCGAGCAGGGCTTTCTTGAGCGGCGAGGCCGGGGTGGCGAGCAGGATATGGGACAGGATGGACAGCGACAGCGTGGTCTGCGCATCCGTCGATTCGGGCATCAGCCAGTTGACGGTGACGTAGGCTTTGGCATCCGGCGAATCGCCAGAATCGTAGGGACGGGTCACCCGCCTGGGGGCCTGCCAGCCCGGCTGGAGCGGGAGACTCGATTGGACCTCCTTCCGCTCGAACGCATCCAGCCACGCATCGAGCAGGCGCAGCCGCTCGTCTTCGGGGTCGTCGCCGTAGAAGTAGATATAAGCGTTCGAGGGGTGATAATACGTCTCGTGGAAGGCTTTGAACTCGGCGTAGGTCAGGTCGGGGATGACCGCCGGGTCGCCGCCAGAGTTGAGGCTGTAGGGTGTATCAGGGTAAAGCGACTGCTGCGAGACTTCTCCGAGCAGGTCATCGGGCGAGGACAGCGCGCCTTTCATTTCGTTGAAGACCACGCCCTTGAAAGTGAGCGGAGCTTCGGGGTTCTCGATTTCATAATGCCAGCCCTCCTGCTGGAGCGTGCGCTCCGGGATGAGCGGATACAGCACTGCGTCCAGGTACACATCAATCAAATTGTAGAAATCCTTCAGGTTGGTGCTGGCGACCGGGTAGCAGGTTTTATCGGGGTAGGTAAAGGCGTTCAGGAAGGTGTTGAGCGAACTCTTGGCCAGTTCGATGAACGGCTCCTTGACCGGGTATTTGCGCGACCCGCACAAGACGGAATGTTCCATGATGTGGGCAATGCCGTTGGAACTTTGCGGCGGGGTACGGAAGGTAATCCCAAAGACTTTGTTCTCGTCGCTGTTGACGACCGAGAGCAGCCGCGCGCCGCTTTTCTCGTGCCGGTACAGTTTGGCGGTCGAGGCGATTTCGGGAATGTGTTTTTCGTGGAGGAGGGTGAAGGGCATGAGGGGCTCCGTGAGTGATTAAGAAGTGATTTTCCGTTTTTTCAACCAGTCTTGATGATGACGATACCAGATGGGCGAGGCGTGTCCAAGTTTCGCTATTTGTCGCGGGTGCGCCAATGGCAAGATATCGATTGGTTTTCCGGCGATGTTTGCGCAATGAATTTTTCCATAGTAATCATGGCTGCCGCGCATGAAGTCCGACAATCTTTGCCAGCGCGAGTCGAAATAGGAGAGAAACCATCGAACAGGCTGGTCTCCCAGCAAAATCAATCTGCCTGCGCCGGATTGTTGAAGTTCATCCAGGATGGCGTTCCGCCGAATTTCATC
The DNA here is from genome assembly GCA_034434035.1 of Anaerolineales bacterium. Lineage (GTDB taxonomy): Bacteria > Chloroflexota > Anaerolineae > Anaerolineales > Villigracilaceae > UBA5195. The sequence continues at coordinate 1,185 of DAOTZM010000134.1, read as the reverse complement.
GGTGAGTTGGGTGGGGACAGGTGGCACAGACGGCTGGGGTAGTCCATATTTTTCCATAACAATTTCACGCATAATGTCAATTTCCCGAATAATAGATTCGGCATTTTCGCCGCGCCAAAAGATGTAAGGTTCGCTGGCTGCTGCCAGCGCAGTTACGATGGTTTTGTTATTGGTGGATACCCAACGGGCATGAACCGCGCTCGCGTAAACGCCAAGCACAAATACAGGCTTCGGAGAGCGTTCGGCTTGAACGACTTCTTGGACGGGCTGACCAAAAGGAAACCTTGCGTTTGTCATTGGCGCAAAAGGATTTGGCAATCAAAATTACGGTAGAAAGAGAAAAGGCTTCCAGTGTTACCATAACGCCAGAAGCCTTTCAGGTAAACTGAATTGGCTTATGCGTAAGCGAAAACATCCATCTTGACGGATTTTATCGGTCTGGCTTTCCCGTGAACCAATAATCTGACCTTCTCTGCCGTTTCTTTGCTGAAAATTTGCTCGCCGCAGCGTTCACACACCTGGGCGGGGATGTTTTCTACCAGTACGGGCTTTCCATCAATGTAAAAAACTTCACTGACCAATTCCTGGCGGGCTTGCTCCGAACCACAGACATGACATTTAAACATTTACTACCTCCGTTTTGAAAAATTTACCCATTCCTTGCGGTCAGGTTCGCAGATGGTAATAATCCTGACTAAGTGTGTCCGCATAAGATACCTGTATGTGCAGCGGACGTTTATCTTTTGTAAAACCGAACAACAAACAACTTGGCGTATATTTGTCCTCCGGGTAGTTTTCGATGATTTGCGCGCCTTTCCCGGCCTGGCATATTTCTTCTTCGGAGATATTTCGCTCTACCGAACGGCGGAGCGCATGACGAGTGAGTTCAAACTCTCCGTTTGCCAACTGCGCGCAAATTTGCTCGAGGCTTTTCATGGTTTAAGTATTTTTCGTTGTTGTCACGTCAGGCAAGAGTCTCATCGGGCAATGGCGCATCAAAATCGTCAGGCGTGCGAAACTCACCGGCGCACAGGCCGTAAGGGCGTGGCTTCAGCGCTATGGGAGTGGTCGGTTTCATTTCGGCCATCGGTTTGCCATCTTCCGTAATCACCAGGGTTGTCCATTACGGACACGGCGCAGGCAGGCAGGAAAATTACGCTGGATTTCTTTCAGGCTTACACGATA
>DAOTZM010000133.1:0-3162 GCA_034434035.1 Anaerolineales bacterium | reverse complement strand
GTCATAATCTGACCGGGGATGCAGAATCCGCACTGGACTGCGCCGTGGGTGATGAAGGCTTCCTGTAAGGGGTGCAGGCCCCCCTCGGCGCTGCGCGCCACTCCCCCCAAATTCGCAGAATTTGGGGGGAGCCGGAGGGGGGCTTCGGCCAGCCCCTCAATCGTCAAAATCGTCTTGCCGTCGGCGCGTTCTGCCGGGGTGGAGCAGGACAAGACCGGTTCGCCGTCCATGATGACGGTACACGCGCCGCACTCGGCTTCGTTACAGCCGATTTTGGTGCCGGTCAGTCGCAGGCGTTTGCGCAATAAATCGGCCAGCGTTTCGCCGGGGATGGAAGGCAGGGTGTGGTTTTGGCCGTTTACGGTTAAAGAAAGTTGTGATTTTTTCATGGGATTCTCGTTATTCGATACTCGATATTCGTTAGTCGGTGTTCAGTGAGACTGGATACTAAACACTGATTACTGATTACTGATTACTGATTACTGGATACTGACTACTGCCCCGCTCTTTCCCAGGCGCTGGATAAGGCATTTTTCAACAGGACAACCACCAACTCACGGCGGTATTCGGCGGTGGCGCGGGCCGGGGAGGTGCGGAATTTGGCTTCGGCGAGCAAAACCTGCTGCGCCCCGGTGATGGTTTCTTCGCTGAAGACTTTCCCGTTCAGGAATTTTCCGGTTTCGAGGGCGCGGAAGGGGGTTGGGCCGGCCGGGCCGACGGCGACCCGCGCGGCGCGGATGACCTCGCCATCGCGCTCGACCCAGGCGGCCAGGTTGAGAATCGGCAGGGCGATTCCCTGGGCGCGCATAACGCGGCAAAAGGCCGAAGCCTGCCCCGGCTTGCGCAGCGGAAGGTAAAAGCCGACGATGATTTCGTCGTGGGCGAGGGTCGATTTGCCGGGGCCGGCAAACAGCTCGTGTAACGGGAGCAGGCGGCAGCTTGAGGGCGAAGCGACTTCGGCTTCCGCGTCCAGGGCCAACAGGCCAATCGTCCCATCCGCGGCGGGCAGGGCGTGGGCCACGTTCCCGCCCAGGGTGGCGGAGTTGCGGACTTGCGGGCCGCCGATTAATCCGCAGGATTCAACCAGCGAACCGGCGTGTTCCTGCGCGAGCGGCGATTCGACAATCCGGTTGTGCGGCACGCTCGCGCCGATAAACAACTTCCCGCCGCGAATTTCAATGACGCGCATTTCAGGAATGCCAGAAAGATCGACCAGGGTATGCACCGGGGCATGGCGGCCCTGTTGCAGGTCGAGCATTAAATCGGTGCCGCCCGCGATGGGAATCGCGGGGGCTGGGGAGGAGGACAGGGCCTGTACAGCTTCTTGTACGGTTTGGGGGTGGAGATATTCTTTCCAGAGACTCATAGGGTCGGCTCCTTCAACGGCTTCCCCCTATTTTGCGCTTTTTGCAAAACGGGGGGACTGAGGGGGTAGGTGGCGGCGCTTTTCGAGAGCCTCGCTCACGCCGCCGGGCTTCCCCGACGACCGCCGAACCAATGCTGGAACTGGATAAGTTGTTGATCTGCGATGTTCTTCTTATTTTACAAGCCAAAATGGGCTGAATCAAGTTGCAAATGTCATGATTGGGCGCTGCTTTGCAATACTTTTTGGAAGGCCCGCAGCAATTCCCCGCGCTGCTCGAAGCCGCTCTCGCCCAATTCGGATGTCCCGATATAGAGATGCTCACGGCAGCGATGGAGCAGCCCGCTGACCAGGCGCGCCATGCCTTCGCGGCTGGCTTCCACTTCGTCGGCATCCGTCCAGACCCGGCTTGGAACCCAGCCGCGCGAGAGGACGTAAGGATGCGTCAGCGGCTGGGAAAGTCGTTCGTACCAGCCGGAAGCGCCGGCATCCAGCCAGATTTGCACGCTGACGGGGCGGTTCATCATCAGGAAGGTGTAGGCCGGGGCGACCAGCACCGCATCCGCTGATTGGCTGCTCCAGCCTTCCAGGTATTGCGCGGCCAGGACGCCTTCGTGGAGCATGGCGATGTATTCCCGGCCCAGCTCCGCGATGTCCGGGTCCAATGCCAGGCGGAACTTTTTGACCGATTCAACCAGGCTGGCCGCCACCCGCACCGAGTCGAAGTTGCTGTGGAAGCCAAAGCCCGGCTGCGAGAGAACCTCGCCAAACAATTTGCGCAGGAAGTGGTCGAAGGGCAGCCGCTCGCCTGCGCGGTAGAACAAAATCCAATCGCGCAGGCGGCTGAAGCGTTCGCCGAGCAGGTAAGTGATGCGCTCTTGCGCATCGGCTTTGAGGCCCTCGAAGGGCGCGAGCGTGAAATCGCGCGGGCGGTAGGTGATTTCGGCCAGCAATCCGGCGCGGACGAGGTCGAGACCGTCGATGGATTGCATCAGGGCGTAGGCCACGTCGAAGCGCGGCGGGCGCAACTCCCATTCGGGGTGGGCCAGCATGGCCAGGGTCAGCAGGGCGTGGCTGGCAGGCTCGTCGCGCAGGGAACGCGAGGGGCGGTGGGAACGCGCGGGAACGCCGCGCTCTTCCAGACGCTGCATCAGCGCAAAGCGCAGCGCGTCCGAAAGGTAGGGGGCCAGGATGACAATTTCGGAGGCGGGCAGGCCTTCTTCGCGCAGGCGGGCGGTTTCGGCGGCGATTTGGTCGAGCAGTTCGGGATAGAAGCGGGATTGGATGACGGAGAAGGCCTCGGCGGGGGAAAGGTCCGCTTCCTCCACCGAAAGAGGCAGGAGGAAAGAATCCGATTTGGGCTGGAGGGCGGTTGCGAGGGCGTTGTTCAGGCGGGCGATTGGTTCCGTGACGACCAGCGATTCCTGCCAGGCGATTTGTTCTTCACAGAGTTGGGCCAGTCCCCGGCCTGTTTCTGTATCCGCGCCGAGGAATTTGCGGTAGCCGCCGCCTTCGTCGTAAATCAGGAGCGCTGATTCAAATTCGGGCAGCCATTCGCGGAGCAGGTCGTGGGCGCGCGGGCCGTCTTCTTCCAGGTTGTCGTAAATCAGGTGGCGGTAGGCGCGGGTCAGCCAGGCGCGGACAACCGGCTGCGGCCACAGGATATCCGCGAATATTTCGAGTTGCAGCGAAAAATCGAGCAGGTTATGTTCGAGGCAGTAGGCGCGGAAGCGGCTGGCGCAGTCTTGCGCATCGGCGTAGACCCGGCGCTGGGCCGCTTCGCCCAGCCAGGCCGCATC
>DAOTZM010000132.1:0-1556 GCA_034434035.1 Anaerolineales bacterium | reverse complement strand
TTGGTCAGCGCCAGCCCCTCTTTGGCGGCCAGCCTCACCGGTTCCAGCCCGGCGCGCCGGAAGGCTTCCGCGCTGCTGATGACCTCGCCCTGGTATTCGACCAGACCCTCCCCAATCAACGGCAGGGCCATGTGGGCCAGCGGGGCCAGGTCGCCGCTCGCGCCGAGCGAACCCTTCTCCGGGATGACCGGGTGAACCCCCCGGTTGAGCATCTCCACCAGCAGTTGCAGGGTCGAAAGCCGAATGCCCGAATGCCCGCGCGCCAGGGTGTTGGCGCGAATCAACATAATCGCGCGCGTGGTGGGGATGTCGAATGGCTGGCCAACCCCAACCGCATGGCTGACCAGGATATTGCGCTGGAGTTGCTCCACCTGCTCCGGGGGAATAATCCGGTCTTTGAACGCCCCAAAGCCGGTGGTAATGCCATAGGCAATCGTGCCGCGCTTGAGCAGGGTTTGCACCGCATCCGCCGCGCGCGTCACCAGGCGGGCCGCCTCCGCGCCGATTTCGACTCGCGGGGCATTTGGCTCGCCATGAGCGGCTGCATAAACCTGCTCGAACGTCAGGCTGTTTCCGTCAAGAAGGATAGTATCGTGATTCATCAGGGGAAAACCTCGTTGGGGGAATGGGTGCAAATAGTATAATCCCTTTATGCCTGAAACTGACTTGACACCATCCATCCCCTTTGCCGACCCGCGCTCTGCCGAAACCTCGCTGCGCCGCATTGCATCAAAAAATACCGGATTCGAGGCAGTTTCACATACCCTGCTAACAGCCCTGGCTTCCGCCGCCGACCCCGACCGGTCGCTGGTCAACTTCGAGCGCTTTGCCGAAAACTACGGGCCAGGACTGATTCCCGTTTTGAGTGAAAATCCGCGCGCCATCGAAATCCTGGTTACTCTTTTTTCAGCCAGCCAATTTCTGACCGAAATCTTGCTGCGCGCGCCACGCTCTCTCTCCCTGTTGCTCGACCGCCAGGAACTGGCGCGCCGCAAAACCATCGAACAAATCCAATCCGAAGCCGAAGCCGCCATCCGTTCTAAATCCGTTTATCCGCCATCATCCGTTCCCAACATCCGTTTATCCGCTTCCCCCTCCGTTCCCGAATCCGCTTCTCCGTTTGGCGTTAGCCATCCGCTGTCCGCTCCGCTTCCTCCGTCGTCCGCCGCTCCCGACCTCCTCCGCCTCTACCAGAAAACCGAGCTCTTGCGCATCGGCGCGAGCGACTTCCTCGACCTGTACGACCTCCCGGCGGTCGTCTCGCAAATTTCGCGTCTCGCCATCGCCCTGATTAGGGTCAGTCTCAACCTGGCTTCCAGGCAAACCGGCATCCCCGCTGATGGATTTGTCGTGCTGGCGATGGGCAAACTGGGCGGGCGCGAACTCAACTACAGTTCCGACATCGACCTGCTATTCGTAGCGCGCGACGACTCGCTTGATTACACCTCCCTTGCCCAAAAACTGATTGAAATCCTGTCGGCAGCCACTGCGCAGGGATTCCTGTACCGGGTCGATATGCGCCTGCGGCCCTGGGGCAAGGACGGCCCGCTCGTCCC
>DAOTZM010000131.1:0-29199 GCA_034434035.1 Anaerolineales bacterium | reverse complement strand
GTACTGTGATTACTGGATACTGAATGAACCTCGTCCGTGACCTGATGACCGTCGGCGTGCCGACCTGCAAGATTTCCACCAAAATCGTCGACATCGCGCGCTTCATTTTGGAGCATGATGTAGAAGAAATGGTCGTGCTGGACGACGAAGGACACGGCGTGGGCGTGATTGGCTGCGAAGAACTGGTCGGCATTTACGGACGGGAAAATGTCGATGAGTTGACTGCCGAGGAAGTCATGCGCGAGGGAGTCCCCAAACTCCCCGCCGATATTCCCCTCGTAACAGCGGCGCAGATGATGAAAGACCAGCGCATCCGCGCAGCCTACATGACCCATAACGCCGCCGGAATCATCTACCCTGCCGCGTATATCTCCTACCGCCACATCCTGCGCGCCCTGGCAGCGCGTGACAAGCAAGACCTGAAAGACCTCGGCATCGCCGCCGAGCGCAAATCGCCGGTAGAAAGGTTCGTCGAACGAAGGGATGAAGCGCGGCGGAAAGCAGGCTTGAAGTAAAAGAAAGCGAGATTAGATAATTCGAGATTAGATAATTCGAGATTAGATAATTCGATACTCGATATTCGAATACCGAATACCGAGTATCGAATACCGAATACCGAGTATCGAGTATCGAACACCGAATATCGAATAACAATTATCGAACACCGGAGGAGCTATGCCAATCGAAATACCCAAAGACAAATGGACAGGCAAGGTGCGAGCCGTCACGCTTGGCGCAACCGCCGCGCAGGGCGGCACGCGCGCCAGCGTCGTCACCGTCGGGGGGGAAGCCTCCATGCCCTACCTGCACTTCGAGAACCCAGCGCCCAACGCCCCGGTCATCGCGGTCGAAATCAAGTCGCGCAAACCCGCCGACTGGTCGCGCCTGCTCGAAGAAACCTGGGGCGAGGCCATGAACGACCCCGCCAGTTGGGCCAAAGCCGCCGAAGCCGCCGGGGCGGGTATGCTCATCCTGTGGCTGACGCTCGAAGACAGCCCCGATGACGCCGTCAAAGCCGTCCAAGCGGTGCTGGCCGCCAGCGGGCTGCCGCTGGCCGTGTTCGGCCCCGGGCAAGCCGAAAAAGACAACGAACTGATTGTCCCCGTCGCCGAAGCCACCAAAGGCGAGCGCCTGCTGCTCGGCATCTGCGAGGACAAGAACTACCGCACCATCGTCGCCACCGCCATGGCCAACGGACACCTGGTCAGCGCGCGCAGCCCAATGGATGTCAACCTCGCCAAACAACTCAACATCCTCATCACCGATATGGGCCTGCCCAACGACCGCATCATCATGGACCCCACCGTCGGCGCGCTCGGCTACGGCATCGAATACGGCTACTCTGTTATGGAGCGCCTGCGCATGGCCGCCCTGCAAGGCGACAGCATGACCCAATTCCCCATGCTGGTCACAGTCGGCTTCGAAGCCTGGAAAGCCAAAGAAGCCAAAGTCGGCCAGGGCGTCCCCGAAGCCTGGGGAGACTGGCAGCAGCGCGGTATCGATTGGGAAATTGGCACCGCCATGGCGCTGGTCGAATCAGGCGCCGACATCGTCGTCCTGCGGCATCCTGAGTCCGTCAAACGGGTGAAGGCCGCTACCGCTGAGTTAATGACCGCATAAAGGTATCAGGTTCCAGGCGCCGCGTGTCAGGAATTTCACCTGACACCTGATACCTGACACCGAGAAACGGAGATATTATGGCCCTCTCAGGAATTCAAATCTACAAAATGCTCCCACAGACCAACTGCAAGGAATGCGGTTTCCCCACCTGCCTGGCCTTCGCCATGAAACTGGCCGCCAAACAGGTCGAACTCAGCGCCTGTCCCTACGTCACCGAGGAAAACAAGGCCCAACTGGCCGAATCCTCCGCGCCGCCCATCCGCCTCGTCACGCTGAAAGGCGCAGATGGCGAAGTCAAGGCCGGCAACGAAGTGGTCATGTATCGTCACGAAAAAACCTTCTACAACAAACCCGGCCTGTTCATCCGCGTCAAATCGGCAGACGGAGTGGCCGAAGCCGACGCCTACAAAGTCAACTACGTCGGCATGGACTTCACGGTGGATGGCTTCGCCGTCGAAGCGGACACTTCGACATCGCTCAGTGCAAGTTCCCCCGCCGCTTATGCAGAAACCGTCAAAGCAGTGCGCGCCGCCAGCGGACGCCCGCTGATTCTGCTCTCCAAAAACCCGGATATTTTACAGGCTGGTTTGGCTGCGCTGCCCGGCGAAAAGCCCCTGCTGTGCGGCGCAGACGCCTCCAACTGGGAGAAAGTCGCCGAGCTGGCAAAGGCCTCCGGCTGCCCGCTCGCCGTCAGCGCCGATACCATCGACGGCCTGGCCGGCCTGACCGAGAAAATCAAGGCCAAAGGCGTGGAGGACCTCGTCCTCGACCCGATGACAGCCCATCTCGGCAAATCACTGGCAATCAACACCCAACTGCGCCGCCTGGCGCTCAAAAACACCCGCTCGGTCGGCTACCCCATCCTGGCCTTCCCCTGCGACGCCGCCGATGAACTGGCCGCCGCCTCGCAGGCCATCGCCAAATACGCCGGGTTCGTCGTCTTGAGCGAATTCCGGCCCGAACTGCTCTACGCCCTGCTCGTGCTGCGCGAGAACATCTACACCGACCCGCAGAAACCCATCCAGGTGCAGCCCGGCATCTACGAAATCAACGCGCCCAAGCCCGAAAGCCCGGTGCTGGTCACCACCAACTTCAGCATCACCTACTTTGCGGTGGCCAACGAAGTCGAAGGTTCTGGACTGCCGGCCTGGCTGGTGGTCTGCGACGCCGAGGGCATGTCGGTGCTAACCGCCTGGGCGGCGGGCAAATTCGACGCCGAGCGCATCGCCAAAGCCATCAAGGGCTTCAACATCGCCGACAAAATCAGCCAAAAGCGCGTCGTCCTGCCCGGTCATGTCGCCGTCCTTTCGGGCGAACTCGAAGCCGAACTGCCCGATTGGGAAATCCGGGTCGGCCCGCGCGAAGCGGTCGATTTACCGGCGTTTATGAAACAGGCTCTCAACTAACTTGTAAGTAAGGGCACGGCGGTGCAATTCCAGGCCTGGCTGATTTCAGCCTCCGCCGCGCCCCTACACCCCCACCATGAACCACACCGTCACCTTCACCCTCCCCGATACACCCAACCCCGTTGCCGCGCAAGTCCCCACCGGCGCACTGCTCTCAGATGCCGCCCACCTGGCAGGAATCGAAATCAGCCAGCCGTGCGGCGGGCAGGGACGCTGCGGGCGCTGCGCCGCGCAGGTAACGGAAGGCAGCGTCCGGCGGCGTTCCACGCTGCGGCTCTCGCCGGAGGCCATCGAGCAGGGATTCGCCCTGGCCTGCCAGAGCGTTGTCGAAAGTGATGTCTCGATTTTCGTGCCGGAACAGGAGAAAATCGAGCGCAGCCTGACCACCGACCGCGTGGCGGCCGAGGTGCAGGTTCCCGAAGGCTACGAGTTCGAGTGGTCGCAGCCCATCCGGCGCGTCTCGGTCAGGCTCAACCCGCCCTCGATGGACGACCAGACCGACGATTGGAGCCGCCTGCAAACCGCCCTGCGCGCCCAGCACAAACTCGAAAACACGACCGCCTCGCTGGCCCTGCTGCGCCGCCTGGGCGATGCGCTGCGCGCCAGCGACTGGCAAATCTCGGTCATATATAGCAACACCGGCACCTACGACCTGCCCGTTTACCAAATTATCGATGTTCGACCGCTGGAAGACCAGGATGACCCAGTTTATGCCGCCGCCATCGACATCGGCACCACCACCGTCAGCCTGTGGCTGGTGGATTTAGTCAGCGGCAAGGTGGCGGCGCAGGCCGCCGAATATAACGGCCAAATTGCGCGGGGCGAGGATGTCATCAGCCGCATCATCTATGCCAGTAAAACTGGTCCCGAGGAACGAGGGAACGGCGGCAGCGCCGATTTGCAGGGGCGCGTGGTCGAGACCATCAACCGGCTGTGCGAATCGGCCTGCAAACGGGTCAACGCCAAACCGGAGCAAGTCATCAAGGCCACCATCGCCGGAAACTCGACGATGATTCACCTGCTGTTGGGCATTCCCGCCGCCTCCATTCGGCTCTCGCCCTTCATCACAGCCGTCAACCACCCGCCTGCCCTGGCCGCGCGCGAAATCGGCTTCAACTTCTGCCCCGACGCAGTCATCGACTGCCTGCCGGGCGTCGCCAGTTATGTGGGCGCGGACATTACGGCGGGCGTTCTCTCCAGCGGCATCGACACCACCGAAGAAATCACCCTGTTCATCGATGTCGGCACCAACGGCGAAATCGTCTTTGGCAGCCGCGACTGGCTGGTGACCTGCGCCTGTTCGGCCGGCCCGGCCTTCGAAGGCGCAGGCGTGGTGGATGGGATGCGCGCCACGCGCGGGGCCATCGAGGAAGTCTGGATTAACGGCGAAACCTACGAGCCAAACATCCGCGTGATTGGCGGGAGCAAACCCAAGGGCATCTGCGGTTCCGGGTTGATTTCGCTCATCGCGGAAATGTTCTTAACCGGTATCCTGGACAAAGCCGGGAACGTCAATCTCACCCTCCCCACCAGGCGGGTACGCGAAGGCGAACACGGCGGCGAGTACGTCGTCGCCTGGGCCGAGGAAACCGAAACCGGGCGCGACATCGTCATCACGCGCGTCGATGTGGATAACCTGCTGCGCGCCAAGGCCGCCATCTACGCCGGGTTCACCGTGCTGGCCGAACAGGTCGGTATGACGCTCGACGACGTGCAGCAAATGGTCATCGGCGGCTCGTTTGGCAAATATATCAACGTCGAAAAGGCCGTCCAAATTGGCCTGCTGCCCGACATGCCCTGGGACAAGTTCAAATTCCTGGGCAACACCAGCATCAAAGGCGCCTACCTGGCCCTGCTCGACACCCAGCAGCGCGAACGGGTGTCCGACATCGCCCGGCGCATGACCTACATCGAACTTTCGGCAGATAACACGTTCTACGAAGCGTTCACTTCGGCGCTGTTCCTGCCGCATACCGATTTATTCCGCTTCCCTTCAGTGGAGGCGGCGTTGGAAAGTAGAGAAATAAACACGTAGACAGGTAAGCAGGTAGACACGGAATCACTACCTGTTTCCTTGTTTCCCTGTTTACAAAATCAGCAAGCCGTTCAAACAAAACGAGGAGAACCCATGTATATCATCGGCGAAAATATTCACATCATTTCGGAAAAAGTGAAGGAAGCCCTCACCAACCGCGACGCGGAATTTTTCATGGACCTGGCCGCGCGGCAGGTGGAGGCGGGGGCCAATTGCGTAGACATCAACCTCGGCCCGCGCAAAAAGGATTATGCCGAGGTATTTCCCTGGATTGTGCAGGCGATTGAATCGGTCGTGGATGTGCCGCTCTGCATCGACACCACCAACGTCGATGGGATGGAAGCCGCGCTGCAAAAAATCACCAAAGCCCAGCCGATTCTGAATTCCACTTCGGCGGAACCCGAGCGTCTGGAGAAAATCCCGGCCCTGGCCAAGAAATACAACGCCAAAGTCATCGCCCTCACGATGGGCACCAGCGGCATCCCGGTCGAAGCCGACGCGCGCGTCGAAATCGCGGTCGGGACGATTATCCCGCACCTGATGGAAATCGACTTCCCGATGGAGAATCTCATCATCGACCCGCTCGTGCTGACCACCAGCGGCTGCCAGCAATACTGCCCGCAGCTCATCGAAGCGGTGCGCATGTTGAAATACGCCTGGGACCCGGCTCCAATGGTCTCGGTCGGCCTGAGCAACGTCTCCAACGCCGTCCCGAATGAAAACCGTCCGCTCATCAACCGCGTTTACCTCGCCATGCTGATGGGCGTCGGGCTGGAAATGATGATTGCCAATCCCTTCGACGAGAAGCAGAACGATGTCATTAAGTGGATTGAAGCCAAAGACACATCCAACCCGCTGGCGCGCGCCTACAACAAGATTGCCGAGCGCACCGAGGCCGGCGACGAACCCCAGCCCGAAGACTTCGACATGGCCGACCCCGAGCAGCTCGCCATCTGGAAGACGACCCAGATTTTGCTCAACAAAGTCATCTACGCGGATGCGTACCTGGCGAATTAACGCAAAGGAGTCCCCATGCCCATCTTTACCCCCGGACGACGCTGGCAGCCAGCCTACTCGCCGTTCAAACAAGAAACCTTCGGCAACCGCCTGTTGGAAAACATCGAATACGCCCTCAAAGGCCCGCTGTTTGGCTGCCGCATGTGCGGCAACTGCATGTTGCAGGAGACAGCCTTCATCTGCCCAATGGAATGCCCCAAAGGATTGCGCAACGGTCCGTGCGGCGGCTCGACGCCTGAACGCTGCTATGTAGACAAGACCCGCCCCTGCATTTGGTACAAAATCTACGAGCGGGCGTTCAAACTGGGGCGCGAAGAAAATCTGCTCGAAGTGCTGCCCCCGCTCGACTGGGAAAAGGTCGGCACCGAAACCTGGGGAGATGTGGCCGCCTGCGTCAAAAAGAACGGGACCGGTAAAGTGCTGAAAAGCCTCATCCTTGACCAGGGTGAAAAGCGCTACAAAACCTGGGATTTAATCTTCCGCACCGTGCGCCAGCCCGATTGGTGGCAGGGCGACGACCAATATCACGCCCCGGCTTACAGCGAACCAATGTCGAACCTGGAAAAAGCCTTTAAAGACGGACAATTCGTGGTTGCCTGCGAAATTGCCCCGCCGCTCAGTATGTCCACCAAAAAACTGGTGGAGAACATCAACCTGGTCAAGCCTTATGTCACCGCCATCAACTTCACCGATAACGCCTCGGCCACCCCGCGCATGACCAGTTGGGCCTGCTCCAAAATCGCCGTTGAGAATGGCGCCGAACCGGTTATGCAAATTGCGGCCCGCGACCGCACCCGCGCCAGCCTGCAAGGCGAAATCCTGGGAGCCTCGGCCATGGGCATTCGCAACGTGCTGTGCGTCACCGGCGACAGCCCGGTGCTGGCCCCCACCCCGCGCGGACGGATGGACATCAACGACCTGGACGCCATCCAGATGATTTGGATACTACGACGGATGCGCGACGAAGGACATTATCTCGACGGACGCGAAATCAAATTCCCGCCCAAGTTCTTCCTGGGCGCGGCAGCCGCCCCCTTTGCTTCCGACCCTAAAATCCAGGCCATCCGCGAACATAAAAAGGTCAACGCCGGGGCGCAATTCTTCCAGACCAACCTGGTCTACGACATCGAGCGCATGGAAATCTGGCTAAACGAACTCGCCAAGCGAAACATCCTCAACAAAGTCTACATCATGATTGGCATCACCCCGCTCAAGAGCGCCAAGATGACCCGCTACATGACCCAGGTTCCGGGCGTCTTCGTCCCCGAAACCATTATCAAGCGCATGGAAGATGCCGCCAAAGCCGGGAATGAACAGGCCGAGGGCTTCCAGATTGCGCTCGAATTAATCGAAAAAATCAAAGGCTACAAAAAACAAGGCGTTCACGGCCTGCACATCATGCCAGTTGGCTGGGAAGACATCGTCCCGCGCCTGGTCACAGAAACGGGCCTGCTGCCGCCCGGGTTGGCGGCCCCGCAGCCCATTCCCGAAAAAACCGCCCGGTAAGACAGGGTCGCGCGCCGCGAAGGAGTCAGCAGATGCTCGTCAAAGAAATCGAAAACCACCGTGATGTCGTCACCCTGCGTGACGGGGTACGTGTCCTGCTTCGCCCAATGGTGAAGGAAGATTATGACTTGCTGGTCGAATATTATTCCCGCTTCGGCGAGGAAGACATGCTCTACGCGCGTCACAACGTCAAAGACCCGGCCATTGTCAAGAAGTGGTGCGATACGCTGGATTATGGGAAAGTCCTGCCAATGCTGGCAGTCGTGCGCGACCGTATCGTCGGCAGCGTCTCCCTGCATTTTCACAAAGGCCCCAAGCGTCATGTCGCCGAATTTCGTCTGTTCCTGGCCAAGGACTTTCGCAAACGCGGCCTGGGCATAAAAATGACCCGCGCCATTATCGACATGGCGCGCAAACAGGATACGCGCATCATCGTGGGCGAAGTCATCGCCGAACAGACCAAGGTCGTGCGGGCTTTTGAGCAGTTGGGCTTCAAGACACAGTGCCTGCTGGAAGACTATTTCATGTTCCCCGACGGCGAAACCTGTGACGTTGCTTTCATGACGCTGCATCTCAAGCCACACAGCGAGGAATTCTGACAGAGATGACCCTGCGCCGCATTGTAAAACAGGCTACCGGGCAAGATGTTCACCTGTGCCGGGGCTGCCAGGACTGCAACCTGCCTCATGCCGAAGAGCAGGATATTCCCCTCGGCAGTCTCGTCCAGATGATACTCTTCGACGACGAGGAAGTGCTGACCTGCCGCACGCTCTGGTCTGACAGGGTACTGAACGACGCCGGAAACGCCTGCAAACGCGATTTACAACTGCGCGCCATCCTGGTTGCTCTGCGAGAGGAAGCCAGGCAGCGCGGGCTGATGTAAAAACCATCTACAAAAGCAAAACTCACCAGGAAGTTGCTGGTGAGTTTTGCTTTACCAGGAATTGAAAGATTCGCCGCTAATCACATCCTGCAAAACTGCCCGGATTTGAGTCGAGCGTTTTCAGGCAAAAGTAAGCAGCCAGCGCCAGCCGCACCATCGGGCCGGCCACGCTGGCGCCTTCGCCGCCGTTGTAAGCAAAGGCCGCCACTGCAATTTCCGGGTCGTCATAGGGAGCATACGCCACCGTCCACGAATGAGTCGGCCACTCGCCAAAGCGGCAGCGATTGGCGGCGCGGGCAATATCGTCGCAGTATTCCGCCGTGCCGGTCTTGCCCGCCACCGCAATCGGGAACGGCTCGGTAAATAACTGCAATGGTTTGACAAAAACCTTGTTCAGCGTGCCGGTATCGTCCGTCACCGCCAGGCGCATTCCCTCCTGGACTTTCTGAAGGACAAACGGGTCAACTGTTTTCATTTCCCCGGTTTCGGTGCAGTAACTGTTTTCGCAGAAATAGTCCTTGATAATCGGGTCGATGGTCATATCCCATTTGACATGCCCCTGGTTCGGCGAAATCTGCCAGCGGTCGGGGCCGGGTTCGAAATAGAAATTCCCTGCCGCATCGCGCCAGACCGGGATAACCTTGCCGTTGTTATCAGTAATTTCCTTGATGATGGTGGTCTGCATGTGACGCCCATTGTTGGCAATGGTCGCCGCAGAGAGCAGAACCTGGAGCGGGGTCGAGAGAACGTAGCCTTGTCCCACACTGGCGATGTAGGTATCGCCGGTTGACCAGTTTTCGCCCTGGGAGATGCGTTTCCATTGCGGGTCAGGGATCAATCCCTCGGCCTCGCCCGGCAATTCGATGCCGCTGCGCTGGTCGTAGCCCAATGCGCGGGCATATTCCTTCAAGCGCAGAATACCCAGTCCCTCCCATACTTCCGGGCGATAGCCGCCGCCCATTTTATAGAAACAGACGTTGCTGGAATAGGCGATACAGCGCAGGAAGGATATAGTTCCAAACCCGGCCCGGTTCCAATCGACGAAAGCGCGCTCGAAACCCGGGTCATTCGGTGAAAAAGACTCCCGCAGCACCAGTTCTCCGGGCGCTTCGATAACCTGGTTAAGACTGACAACGCCCTCGTTCAATGCGCCAACCGCCGTCGAGAGTTTGAACGCTGACCCAGGCGGATATTCCGTCGAAATAGAGTAGTTGAGCAGCGGCTTGCGCGGGTCTTCTGCCACCTGGTTGTAGTAGTAGGCAGGAATGATGCGCGCAAAGCGGTTGTTCTCGAAAGTGGGATGCGTAACCATCGCCAGTATCTCGCCCGTTTTGGGGTTAATGGCAATGATGGCGCCGCTCGAAATCCTTTGCTCGCCGGTGCCGCCGTAATAAAACTGATTCCAGGTGTTAATTTCGCCCACCAGGGCCGCTTCAATCGCTTTTTGCAGGCGCGTGTCGATGGTCAGATGCAGGTTATAGCCCGAAACCGGAGCAATGGGCGGTTCCAGGTTGCGCAATTCCTTTCCCGCCACATCCACTTCCACCACGCGGCGGCCCGGCGCGCCAATCAACAGTTCATCGAAATACACTTCCACGCCAGCATAACCGACCTTGTCGCGGTTTGGCTGAAAGCCCTGCTCACGAAAAAATTGCTCTTGCGAAGCAGGGATGGGGCCAAGGAAACCAATGAGGTTCGCCGTCAATGACCCGGTGGGATAGTTACGAATTGGCTCGATTTCCACGCCGACGCCGGGCCAATCAACTGCTTTCTCCCGCACAACCCGCGCGACTTCTTCGCTGACATTGCACTGGATTTTCGTCGAGCTATAAGGAGCGTTCGTCCTTTGCAACTCCACCAGTTGGGCTATTCCCGGCCCCGGAACGCAGGCCGAGACCAGTTTGGCATCTTCCACCGTGCCGCTGTTGACCGGCACGCCTGTCAGGGTCGAAAGTTGGCGATAAATGGTTTGAATATCGCCATCGCTGTCGGGCAGGCTGGCCGGGGTGATAATGATGTTGTAGGAAGCAACATTGCTCGCCAGGATGTAACCGTTACGGTCATAGATAATGCCGCGTGAAGGCGGGACGCTGATGACGCGCGTGCGGTTTTCGGCGGCCTGGGCCGCCCAAACCGGATATTCAAGCACCTGGTAACCAAAGAGACGCACAACCATCAGGGTAAAGGCAACGGCAAGCACCACATAAAGCACAATGGCCCGCCAGGCTTCGAACGTTGCGCGGGGGGCAGAAGGGGATGTCATACCAGTTCCTCCACAGGATATACCCATAAAGCCAGGTCACGGATGACCGCGTGAACCGGCAAGATAAACAGCAAATTCAGGAAAACGCCAGGCAGGGTTATCAGCGACAGGACATCCCCAACCGGCAATAGAGTCCCATTGAGGAATAACCCGACAAAAGTGACCAGGTGCGTCAGCAGGGTGGCGAAAAAGGTCACGCTGAACAAGGCCAGGATGGGCGCCTGCCAGATTTGCCGCAGGAGCAGGCGCGCCATCCCCACCGTCAGGAGATACCCCACGAGCGGGGCATAGGGAGGCAGCCCCGAAGTAAACCCGGCCAGCAGCCCGGCCAACCCGGCCCAATGCCAGGACGATTCCACCTGTTCTTGCAGCGACCAGGCCACAATCACCAGCAAAACCAGGTCCACCGTGCCGGAAAGCAGGGTCATGCGGCTCAGAATCGCCATTTGCAGGAGGAAGGCCAACCCCAGGACAGGGAAAGCGACCAGGTTTTTCATGTCAGGGAATGAGGGGGGTGATATTAACCGGGCGGAAATCGGTAATGACCAGCACGATTTTCAACTGCGCGAAATCGACCACCGGCTGGATGAAGGCCTGCTGGAACAGGTCCGAGTCGCGCCTGCGCACCGTCACAACCTGCCCGATGATAAGGTCCGGCGGGTAACTGCCGCCCAGTCCCGAGGTCAGCACCACATCACCGAGTTCCAGTGAAATATCCTGCGGAACCAGGTCGAGCGTCAGGTCGCCGGCCAACGTCCCGGTCAGCACGGCTTCCCGGTCGGCTCTCTCCAGGCGGACATTGACCGCCGAGGCAGGGTCGGTAATCAGTTGGACGCGCGCCGCGCTGCCGATAACGGCATCCACGCGACCGACCAGGCCCTGGTCGGTCACAACCGGCATCCCGCGCCGCAAGCCCTGATTGGAGCCTTTGTCGATGATGATATAGCGGAGGAAAGGGCTGGGGTCGCGCCCGATAACGGTGGCCGCCGTGTAGGCGCTTTCGGGGTTGGAACGGGAGAAATTGACCAACGCAGCCAGGGCCTGTGTATCGGCCACCTGACTCTGCAATTGCACCACCTGGGCCTGGAGACGGGCGACTTCGGCTTCCAATTCCGCATTACGCTGGCGCAGGGCCGCCACATCACGCGGGACGGTCAGGAAGTCCTGGATTGCCACAAAGCGGGTCGAAATCCAGGTCTGGGCCGAAACCAGGAATGCGTTGAAACCAGAGGAAACAAATCCGAGTGAACCGCTCAGCGCAAGGGCAAGCACGCCTGCCACGACAAGGAAGATGATTGTCGTTTGCACCGAGCCGGAAAGGGAATTTCTCATGTTGTTAAGCGTACCAGATAAAAGCGGACGCGTAAAGGCGGCCCGCCATAAGCTCACCATTTTCTAAATTTTACTGGTGTCCGAAGTCTCCCGACTTCAGATTGTTGCGCCAGCAGTTCGATTGCAGCCAGAACAGGGAATACATCAACGATGGCGGGTCGAACCGCGCTCCAGGCTGACCAGGTAGCCGCGCATGGCATCGAAATCGCTCAAAATGACGCCCGTGCCGCGCGCTACGCAAGTCAGGGGGTCTTCAGCCTGCCAGACCCGCAGGTTCAGCTCGTCGGCCAGGCGGTCGGCCAGCCCTTGCAGCAACGCGCCGCCGCCCGCCAGGCAGATGCCAGTGTCCATCAGGTCGGCAATGACTTCGGGCGGGACTTCATCGAGCGCGTCGCGGATGGTATCCACAATCACCTGCACCGAGCCAGAGAGCGCATCACGCACTTCAATCGAAGAGATTTCTATCGATTCGGGCAGTCCGTTGACCAGGTTGCGCCCGCGCACTTCGGCGGTTTTTTCCTGAGGCAGCGGGTAGGCCGACCCGATTTTCATTTTGACTTGCTCGGCGACGCCCTCGCCAATCAACAGATTGTACTTATTGCGGATGTACTGGACGACATCCTGGTCCATCTCATCGCCCGCTACACGCAGGGAGCGGGAGGCCACCACCCCGCCCATCGACATGACGGCGACTTCGGTCGTCCCACCGCCGATATCGACCACCATCGAGCCTTTGACCTCGCCGACCGGCAGGCCAGCGCCCAGCGCGGCGGCCACCGGTTCCTCGACAAGATGGGCCTCCCTCGCCCCGGCAGACATCGCAGCATCGAACGCGGCGCGCTTTTCGACCTCAGTCACGCCTGCCGGGATGCCAATCACCACGCGCGGACGCGGCAGCGGCACTACGCTTTGCTCATGCACCTGCCCGATAAAGTAGGTCAACATCTCCTGGGTCACGTTGAACTCGGAGATGACCCCGTCACGAACAGGACGCACAGCAACGATGTTCCCGGCGGTGCGTCCCATCATCTCTTTGGCCTTTTGTCCGACAGCCAGCGGCTCACGGGTACGTTTATCAATTGTCACCCAGGACGGCTCGTTGATGACAATGCCCTTATTTTTGACATAGACCAGTGTATTCGCCGTCCCCAGGTCGATGCCAATATCAAGAGAAAAAAGTCCTAAAAGCCAGTTAAGCGGGTTAAAAGCCAAGGTGCGCTCCTCAACGAAAAAGCGATAATTACAACATCCCTCGGAATATTATACCATTTCGAGACAATGGTACATTCTTACCAACTTTTTCATTTCACCAGGCATCGCAACCGAACAAAAAATGCAGGGTTATAGAGTATACAAATCATTCTTTTTCGGGAGGAACAAATGAAAAAAGTTGCCATTGTCACCGACAGCACGTCATACATTCCAAAGGAATTGTTGGCGCAGCATGTAATCACGGTTGCGCCACAGGTGCTTATCTGGGGCGAAAAAACCTACGAAGACGGCGTAGATATTCAGCCGGATGAGTTTTATCAGCGGCTCGCTACTGCCAAAACAATGCCCACCACGTCGCAGGTTTCCGTGCCAAACATGCAAAAAGCCTTTAGCGGTTTGCTCGAACAGGGCTACGATGTGCTGGGGATATTCCTATCGGCGAAGCTTTCCGGCACCATGCAATCGGCCATCCAGGGACGCGAGCTGCTCGAAAAAGATAAAGAGCATGTCGAACTGGTCGATTCCAACACCACTGCCATGGCCTTGGGATTCCAGGTGCTGACGGTTGCCCGCGCCGCAGCCCAGGGCGCGTCCATCGCAGAATGCAAAGCCCTGGCAGAAAAAGTCCGCGCCCATACCGGGGTCTATTTCGTGGTCGATACGCTCGAATTCCTGCACCGGGGCGGGCGCATCGGCGGGGCGCAGCGACTACTCGGCACAGCGCTGAATCTCAAACCGCTGCTGACCGTCCAGGATGGCAAAGTGGAGGCTGTGGAGCGAATCCGCACCAAGGCCAAAGCCGTCGAACGGCTGATTGAAATCGTCGGCGAGCAGACCGCCGGGAAAAGCCCCGTCCGCGTGGCAACCCTGCACGCCAATGCAGAAGCCGAAGCGAGGGAAATTCTCAGCCGGGTTGCAAACCTGACCAACGCGGCCGAATCGGTCTTCACCAGCGTCAGCCCGGTCGTCGGCACCCACACCGGGCCAGGGACGGTCGGTATCGCCTACATCGCCGGCATGTAAAACCAGGCAGACACAGCGGCGGGACATCCTCCCGCCGCTTTTTTTGTTCCTGCCAGCCAGGCTGGATTGGCAAACCATCCCCGGTCATGGTATATAATCTGGAAATTCCATCTGCATACAAAAAGGAAACCCGAATGAAAAAAGTTGCCATCCTGACAGATAGCACCGCCTACCTGCCACAAGACCTGCTTGCCAGGTACCACATTGCCACCATCCCGCTCCAGGTGATTTGGGGCGAAGAAACCTTCCAAGACGGTGTCACCATCCAGCCAGGGGATTTCTACCGTCGGCTGCAAACCGCCAAACTCATGCCCACCACATCCCAGCCCTCGGCGGGAGCGATGAAAGAAGCCTTCTCGCGCCTGCTCGAACAAGATGCCGCCGTTTTGGGGATTTTTATTTCGTCGAAACTGTCTGGAACGATTCAATCAGCCAGCCAGGGTCGTGAAATGCTGGGGCAGGATGCCAGGAGAATCGAAATCTTCGACAGCCAGACCACGACAATGGCGATGGGCTTCCAGGTATTGGCCGCCGCCCGCGCCGCCGCTGAAGGCGCACCGTTGGAAGCATGCGTGGCCGCCGCCGAACAGGCCAGGCAGCACATCGGCGTCCATTTCGTCGTCGATACGCTCGAATTCCTGCACCGGGGCGGACGCATCGGCGGGGCGCAGCGCTTCCTCGGCACGGCGCTCAATATGAAGCCCATCCTGAAAATGAACGAGGGCAAAATCGAAGCCGAGGAGCGGGTGCGCACGAAGGGCAAGGCGCTCGAACGCCTGGTGGAAATCGTGACCGAGAAATGTCGCGGAAAAAGCCCGGTCAGATTGGCGGCCTTACACGCCAATTCCCCAGCGGAGGCCCAAACCGTGCTGGACAAGGCCGCGGCCTTGCTCCAACCATCAGAGACGTTCACCTGCGAACTCAGCCCGGTCATCGGCACGCACGTCGGGCCGGGAACGATTGCCCTGGCTTACCAGGCCGGGATTTAACCGCCAGCGGGTATAATCCAGGCATGGCCTCCCAGCCTACTCCCCTTGTGATTGGTATTGCGGGCGGCTCCGGTTCCGGCAAAACGACCGTCGCCCAGGAAATCCTAAACCGGGTGGGGCCTTCGCGCATCGCCTACCTGCCGCACGACGCTTACTACCGCGACCTGAGCGGCCTGCCGCCCGTTCAGCGCGCCGAAGCCAATTTCGACCACCCCCACTCGCTGGAAAATGAACTGCTCATCCAGCACGTCCTGCAACTCAGGGATTACCAGCCGGTCGAACTGCCGGTCTACGACTTTTCCATTCACACCCGCACCGAAAAGACCATCACTATCAAGCCCCAGCGCGTCATCATGGTCGAGGGGATTCTCATCTACGCCGAGCCGGAACTGCGCAAACTGTTCGATATTCGGATTTTTGTGGATACCGACTCAGACCTGCGCTTCATCCGCCGCCTGCAACGTGACCTGACCGAGCGCGGACGCACGACCGAATCGGTCATCCACCAATATCTCAAGACCGTGCGCCCTATGCACCTGGAATTTGTGGAACCCTCCAAGCGGTACGCCGATGTCATCATCCCGGAGGGCGGTTTCAACACCGCCGCCCTCGACATGGTCGTGGCGCGCATCGAGGAGATGCTGCGCTAAACCGGACTCCAACATTAAATGACCGTCCCGAAGGGTTTCAGCAGTCATTTTTTGCCGTCTTCGACAACCTTCGGGACGTTTTCAACCAGTAACTTAAGGAGGCAAATATGAAACAATGGAACACCCCGCCCGCTATGCAAATCGACCCGAAAAAGAAATACAGCGCCACCATCGCCACCGACAAGGGCGATATGGTGCTGGAACTCTTTGCCGACAAAACCCCCATCACGGTCAACAATTTCGTCTTCCTGGCCCGCGAAGGCTTCTACGATGGTACGATTTTCCATCGCGTGATTGCCGATTTCATGGCCCAGGGCGGCGACCCAACCGGCAGCGGGCGCGGCGGCCCCGGCTACCGCTTCCAGGATGAGTTCCATCCCTCGCTGCGGCACAGCAAACCGGGCATCCTTTCGATGGCAAACGCCGGCCCCGGCACCAACGGCTCGCAGTTCTTCATCACCCACGTCCCCACCCCCTGGTTGGATAACAAACACAGCGTCTTCGGCCAAATCACCTCCGGGATGGACGCGCTGATGTCCATCCCGCCGCGCGACCCGATGCGCCCCGAAACCCCCGGCGTCAAAATCAACGCCGTCACCATTACCGAAAGCGAGTAAGCCGCCATGACCCCTGAGCGCCGCGCCACCCTTTTACGGATAATGGCCCTGATTGGTGTTGCGGCGCTTATCGTTTTGTTATTCGTTTACCGCGACCAGGTCGTCAAACTGCAACAATATGGCTGCATCGGGATTTTCCTGATTTCGATTGCCGCCAACGCCACCATCATCATCCCGCTGCCGGGGGTTGCCATCACCACTGCGATGGGCGCCATCTTCAACCCGTTGGGCGTGGCCGTCGCCGCCGGGCTGGGCGCTGCGTTGGGCGAACTCTCCGGCTACCTGGCCGGATTCAGCGGGCAGGCTGTCGTCGAGAAAGTCTCGTTCTACGAAAAGCTGACCGGCTGGATGCAGGCCCACCCGCGCCTGAACATGCTCGCCATCCTCGTCCTGGCCTTCATCCCCAACCCGCTGTTCGACATCGCCGGTTTTGCCGCCGGGGCGCTCAAAATCCCCCTCTGGAAATTCCTCATCCCCTGCGCCATCGGAAAAATACTGAAGATGGTGATGTTTGCGTATGCCGGGGCGGCTTCGTTCGATTGGCTGATGAAATAATGTTACCCAGATAATTGGTTAGCCGGTTAACCAGTTATCCGGTTAGCCAGTTAGCGCAAATGTCACTGAAAAACTGGACAGCCGAAAAACCGGACAACCGGAAACCCGAAAACAGGAGAACCAATGTCTTACACAGAAATCGATTCCTACCTCACCTCCCACCTCGACGACTCCATCGCCGAACTCTCCCAACTGGTGGCGCAACCCTCAGTCGGCGCGCAAAACTGGGGGCTGGAAGAATGCGCTGCCCTGGTCGCCGGCCTGCTCAAAAAGCGCGGATTCGCTGCCGAAATTTTGCCCACCGGCGGCGCGCCGGTCGTCTTTGGCGAGCGCAAGGGCCGCAACGCCAATAAAACGCTCCTGTTCTACTGCCATTACGACGTGCAACCCGCCGAACCGCTCGAACTGTGGGAAACCCCGCCCTTCGAGCCATCCCTTCGTGAGGGTAAACTCTACGGGCGCGGAGTCAGCGACGACAAAAGCCACATCACCAGCCGCCTGTTCGCCGTGGAAGCGCTGCTGGCCGCCGAGGGCGAACTGCCCTGCAACGTCAAATTCATCATCGAAGGCGAAGAAGAAACCGGCAGCATCCACCTGCCCGCTTTCATCACCGCCAACAAGGAAAAACTGGCCGCCGACGCCTGCATTTGGGAATTTGGCGGAGTCGACCACCGCGAAGTGCCCATGCAATACCTCGGCCTGCGCGGGATTTGCTACGTCGAACTCTCAGTGGAGACCGCCTCCATCGACGTGCATAGCGGCATCGGCGGGAGCATCTTCCCCAACGCCGCCTGGCGGCTGGTCTGGGCGCTCAACACCCTCAAAGGGCCGGATGAAAAAATCCGCATCCCCGGCTGGTACGACGACATCACCCCGCCCACCGCCCGCGACCGCGCCCTGTTCGATTTGCAGCCCGACGCCGCGCCCGAATACAAGAAAATGTACGGGGTCAAGGAATTCCTGAAAGGCCTGACCGGCGGCACCGACCTGTACATGGCCGAAGTCTTCGAGCCAACCTGCACCATCTGCGGCCTGACCAGCGGATACCAGGGGCCAGGCTCCAAGACCGTCCTGCCCGCCAAAGCCTCGGCCAAAGTCGATTTCCGCCTCGTCCCCGGCCAAACCATCGAAAAATGCCTGACCCTGCTGCGCCAGCACCTCGACCGCGAAGGCTTCCCCGATGTCCAAATCGAATTCATGGGCGGCGGCCCGGCGGCCAAAACCGACCCCGATGACCCCTTCATCAAACTGGTCGTCGATACCGCCGAGGAAGTTTTCGAGTCGAAAATGGAATTGATTCCAATGGTCGGCGGCAGCGGGCCAAACTACCCCTTTGTCCACGAACTAAACGTGCCGGTTGCCACCGCCGGGCTGGGCTATCCCGATACCCGCGCTCACGCTCCCAACGAAAACATCCGCCTCGACCTGTACCTGAAACACGCCCGCCACATGGCGCGCGTGCTGAAAGAATTTGCTGGGATTTGACAGTTGAAGTCTTTACCCCACGACGTATAATATTTGAAAATCAAAAGGAGGCTCCCATGCTCGTCGGCGAACGAATGTCCAAACCCGTTATCACCATTTCCCCCGAAATGCCCATCCCAGACGCGCTCAACCTGATGAAAAAAGAACGCATCCGCCGCGCCCCGGTCGTCAAAGATGGCAAACTGGTCGGCATCATCTGCGATGTCGACCTGCTGAACGCCTCGCCCTCCCCCGTCACCACCCTCAGCATCTGGGAAATGAACTACCTGCTCAGCAAAATCACCGTCACCGAAGTGATGAGCAAAAACGTCCTGACCGTCACCGAAGATACCCCCATCGAGCAGGCAGCCCGCATCATGGCCGATAACAAAATCGGCGGCCTGCCCGTCATGCGCGATGGCTACGTCGTCGGCATCATCACCGAAACCGACCTGTTCAAAATCTTCATCGAACTGCTCGGCGCGCGTGAAACCGGCGTGCGCGTCACCGCCCTCATCGAGGACAAACCCGGCCAACTCGCCCGCTTCACCGAAGCCATCGCCAAAAAACACGGCAACTTTGTGGCCTTTGGCGTCATCACCGGCGAAACCCCAGCCGACAAAATGCTCACCTGCAAAATCCAGGGCATGACCCAGGACGAGGTCAAAGCAACCCTTGAACCGCTGGTCAAGGAATTTATCGACCTGCGCGCCTGAAAACAGCGTCCCGAAGGTAGAACCTTCGGGACGTTTTTTATTTCTTGAATGTCCTGCGCCCGGGCTTGCCGCCGTTATCGGGCGGGGGCGTTCGCCCGCGCTTTTTCTCCGTTTCGCGGGGTGGACGCGGCCCCGCTGGCAACTTCCGGACCGTTTTCGGGCGCGCCGCCGGCCTGGGCAGTTCCCCCTTCAATGCGGACACTTCTTCCGCTGAAAGAGACCGCCACTCACCCGGTTTCAACGTCCCCAGCCGCAGCGTGCCAATCCGCACGCGCAAGATTCTGACGACAGGCAGCCCCAACTTCGAGCCAATCTCGCGGATTTGGCGCTTGCGGCCCTCCTTCATCGTCACGCGCAGCCACATCCCCTTGCCCGATTCAGACGCAATCCGCACCTCAGCCGGCTGGGTCTTATAGCCATCCTCCAGCACCACCCCGCGCCGCCAGGCAGCCAGCTGCTCCTGGTCCGGGTGACGCGCCACCAGCACGCGGTATTCTTTCTCGTGACCGTGTGATGGATGGGACAGTTTCTGGGCCAGGTCGCCGTCGTTGGTCATCAGCACCAGCCCCTCGCTGTCGAAATCCAGCCGTCCCACCGGGTACAGCCGTTCCGAAACAGGAACCAGGTCGCGCACCGTCTTGCGCGTATCGCCCGGCTCCGGCTCCACCGTTGTCAGCACAAAGCGCGGCTTGTGCAGGGCAATATACATCTTCTGTTCGGGGGCTTTCACCGCCCGCCCATCCACCGTGATTTTGGCAACCGCCGGGTCAGCCTTTTGCCCAATCACAGCCGTCTGTCCATCGACGCGCACGCGCCCGGCCAGGATGAGTTCTTCACAATCGCGCCGGGAACCAAGCCCGGCTTGTGCCAGTATTTTTTGTAATCGTTCTTCCATGGGGGAGATTATAATCGTAGATGCCATGAACAAATCCCTGAATCGCTCCTGGATAGAACGAATTCTTTGGTTTTCAACAATCACGGGGGCATTTTTATTTGTCGCCCTGCTGGAACAGCCCTCCGAACCAGGAAGCGCCTGGTGGATGGGATATTCCAGGGAGCGGCTATTCCTGGCAGGAGCGATGCTGTCTGGAGTCTTGGTCGCGCTGGCAGCGGCGGTCAGCGCCCAGGCCAGGTTTAGTTGGTTTACCGGCGGCCTGCTGCGGCTGGAACGGTTCCTATCGGCATCCAATGAAAATTTGCTCTGGGTTAGTTTAACGCTAGGGGCCGGCATCCTGCTCTTTTCCACTGCTATCCTGCTCTCTGTCTTGCCGCTGGATGGCAACTGGGGTTCGCTGCCGGTTGTCTTGCAACGCCTTCGCACCCTGATGATATGGGGAGCGTTGCTCCTGGCGCAAGCAGGCTTGGCGCTGTTTTCCCATTTCAAAGACCGTTACACTCTGTGGGAGTTCTGGTCTCTAACTATATTGGGACGTTTTCTACTGGTCTTATGCCTGCTTGGTTTGACATTTTTTCACTGGCTGGTAATGGTCTTCCAGTTGCCCGTCTACACCAGCCTGGACGGTTGGTTCTTCTACTTTCGACCGCGCATCGACCATCAACGCGAATGGTTGTTTTCCTTTCTGCTGGCAGGATCGCTGGGGCTGGCGTTCCTTTTTACTCAGCAGTCACGCAACCGAAATATAGGCCTATTGATTTTGCTCATGCTGTGGGGATATGTGCTTCAATTGGGATTCATGTGGATGGAATGGGGCAGCCTGGAACGCATGAGTGAAAAGTACATTGTGCGCTACGCCGCATACGCCGAAGCCATTGCCGAGGCCCCGCCTCCGTTGGAGTTGGTGCGCGAATACCAAGCGTATTACGGGAAAAATATATACACCGGCACCAAGTCGCCTGGTTTTATGCTGGTTTACTGGTTGGCGCAGCGCTTGGCAGATACTCTGCCTTTGAGTGGGGAAGTACCAAACCTGAACAAGGTTGTGACCTTCGTCTTCCCTGCCCTGACAACCCTGGTAATCTTGCCTTTGACGGCAATCTCTCGAGAATTACTGGGCAGCGACAACCGCTATATTCCTTTATTGCTCTATTTTTGTTTCCCCGGCGTGTTGTTGATGAGCCTGTTCCCCGACCAGGCCCTCTACCCAACAGTCTTTGTGCTGCTTGCCTGGCTGGCAATCCGCCTTGCAGAAAAAGGCAATTTCTGGCATGCGTTGGCGCTGGGAGTGCTGCTATATCTGGCATTGTTCCTGACATTTGCCCTGCTCCCGGCTATCTTTCTGGTGTTTTCGCTGTTAGGGCTTCACTTCCTGCTCTTTGGAAAAACGCAGATTGCATTATGGAGAATCTCATCCCTGGCAGGCGGTTTGGCTGTGGGCTTTCTGGGTGCCTACTTGCTCTTTTCCAATATTCTGGGATACGATGCCCTGGCGCGATACTTGCAGGCGATGGAGGTACATCGCCTGGCAAAAGACTATCCCACCGGTCTGGAGACACTGCCCGCGACAATTTTATTAAACAATATCGATTTTGCGCTTGGAGCGGGGTTTGCGGCGCTCTTGCTGCTGGCTGTATTGGCTGTTCGTTCTCTTTCAAGCGTCCTTCGCGGGCAGGTGCAGCGCATTGATTGGGTGGCGTTGGCGTTTATGGGCATGGTCGTGGTCTTGAATTTGACCGGCCAAACCCGCAGTGAGACGGCGCGTCTCTGGCTCTTCCTGCTGCCGCTCACCGCAGTTTTTACCGCCGATTATTTCTCCCGCTTGTTTCGCCAAAACTGGTTATACTGGCTGGTGTTTTTCCAATTATTGACCACTTTCTTTGTCTATCGTTTCCAACGCTTGTATTGAGACTGCCATGAAAACTGCCCTGCTTGTTATCGACATCCAGAAAGATTACTTCCCCGGCGGTAAAATGCCGCTGGTCAACCCCGAAACCGCCGCCAAAAACGCCTACGCCCTGCTGCAATGTTTCCGCGAACATGGCGGAAGGCATGTCCACATCCAGCACGTTTCCACCCGCCCCGGCGCAACGTTTTTCCTGCCCGGCGACCGGGGAACGGACATTCACGACCTGGCGGCGCACTTCGAGGGCGAGCCGCTCGTCCAAAAGCACTATCCCAATTCGTTTCGTGAAACGAATCTGCTCGAGCTGCTGCGCGGCTGGGGCGTGGAGCGGGTTGTCCTCTGCGGCATGATGACCCACTTATGCATTGACTCCACCGCCCGGGCCGCCGCCGACCTGGGTTTCAAAGTCATCCTCGCCGCCGACGCCTGCGCCACCCGCGCCCTGGCCTTTGGCGAAATCACCATCCCTGCCGAACAGGTTCACGCCGCTTTCCTGGCCGCGCTCCAATCTTACGGGCAGGTATTGACGGTCGAGCAGGTGATTACCCAACTGGCAAGCGAACCAATAGGCAGGGAATCAGGGAAACAGGGAAATCTATGAACATTCTTGTTTTTGGAACCGGCGGAGTCGGCGGCTATTTCGGCGGGCGGCTGGCCGAAGCGGGTCAGGATGTCACCTTTATTGCGCGCGGGACGCACCTCGCCGCGATTCGAGAACACGGCCTGCGGGTCGAGTCGATTGCCGGGGATTTCACCATCCATCCTGCCAAAGCAACCGATACCCCGGCGGAAGCAGGAATCCCGGATGTTGTCCTGCTTGGCGTCAAAGCCTGGGATGTCCCGGCGGCGGCCAAAGCGCTCCAGCCGGTGATTGGGCCGCGCACCTTCATCGTCCCCCTGCAAAACGGCGTCACCGCCCCCGATGAACTCGCCGCCGTCCTGGGGCGGGAGCGCGTCCTGGGCGGGTTGTGCCGCATCTCAGCCCTGGTTGGCGAACCAGGCGTGATACGGCATGTTGGCGTGGAACCCTGCATCGCCTTTGCCGAACTCGACGGGCAGGAAACGGAACGGGTGGAAACGCTGCGGGCAGCCTTCGAAACCTGCAAGGGCCTCACCGTTGAAGTCCCAACAGACATCCAGGCCGCCTTATGGAGCAAATTCCTGTTCATCGCCAGCATCTCCGGGGTAGGGGCCGTCACCCGCCAGCCGGCAGGCGTCTTCCGCGCCACGCCAGAAAGCCGCGCCCTGCTCATCGCCGCGCTCGAAGAGACCGCCGCCGTTGCCCGGGCGCGCGGAATCAACCTGCCAAAGGATGCCGTGCAAACAACCCTGGCCTTCATTGACAACACGCCGCCCGTCATTATCGCATCCATGCAGCGCGACATCATGCAAGGCAAACCGTCCGAACTGGAAAGCCAAAGCGGCGCGATTGTGCGCCTGGGCCGCGAATTGGGCGTCCCAACCCCCACCCATGCCTTCATCTACGCATCCCTGCTGCCCGGCGAATTGCAGGCGCGAAACCTGTTCCAAAATTTCCCAAAGTAGACAAAAACTGGTATAATCGGCTTACAGTTTTGTAAGCACTGTGCATCATAAAAAGGGGCAAAAGCATTTGTGAATTCTCCATCATGCCCCTTTCCGATAGGGGCTTTTTTATTCACCCGAAACACCGCGCCGTTTTTCTGAAAACTTAAGGGTTATTTTTATTGTTTTTGGCAATTAAGTTTCAGGGAGGTTATTATGAAATTGGCAGGGAAATCATCAAATATACGCGTCGTTGTGAATACCATTCTCTTCCTGACCATTGCGCTGACGCTTCTGATGACAGGAATCGTTCCGGTTTCCGCCGGCGGCTTACCCGCGCCAGTCGCCGATACCACCGGCTTGCCCGCTCTACCGCGCACGCTATGGAGCGATACGGCCGAACCAGCCAACCCCAACTTTCAGGATGCAGGCGGCCCGATTCAGTTGGGCGTGCGCTTTACTTCCACAGATAACGGCTACATCACCGGCATCCGCTTCTTCAAAGGCTCACAAAATACCGGCGCGCACACCGGCCAGCTATATGACCTGGCGGGCAGCCTGTTGGCTTCGGCAATTTTCAGCAACGAAACTGCCGCCGGTTGGCAGACGGTGTATTTCAACGCGCCGGTCTTCATCACCGCCGGGCAGACCTATGTCGCCTCTTACCACACTTCCTCCGGCTATTATGCCCGCACAGCCAACTACTTCACCTCCGCGCGGGTCAACCTGCCTCTCACCGCCCCCGCCGATGATGGCGGCGCAAACATCAACGGCGTTTATGCCTACTCCGCCACGCCCACCTACCCCGGCCAGGCTTACGAGCAGAGCAACTACTGGGTGGATGTCATTTTCGAGACGCCCGAAATGCCCGCCACAGTCACCTACGATTCGGCCACCCAACAGGCCATTCTCACCCCTGATAGCCAGTTCAACAATCAGACCACCTACAACGTGACGATTCTCGGCGGGGCGGGCGGCGTGCGCGATTCGCTTGGCAATCCCCTGCCCGGCGACATCACCTGGCCCTTCACCACCCAGGCCGGTTACGCCGATTCCGGCCCCGGCGGGCCAATCCTGGTCATCGGCAGCACCTACGATGGCTTCAGCCGTTACTATCCCGAAATCCTGCGCGCCGAGGGACTCAACGCCTTTCGTTTCACCGATATTAGCCGGGTCAGCGCCAGCACCCTGAACAATTAGGTCAGCGTCACGCAACTGCTGGTGCGTTTTAGCGAAGATGTCAACGACCCGGCTGGCGACAGCGGCCTGAACGATGTCACCAATCCGGCCAATTACCTGCTGGCGCAGGATAACGGCGACGGCATCCAGACCAATTCCTGCTCTGCGGGAGTCACCGGCGGCGACTTGCCCGTCCTGATTGACTCGGTGATTTATGACAACAACACCTTTACCGCCACGCTCAACCTGAACGCGGGCGGCGGAATTTCCAACGGCGTCTATCGGCTGATTGTGTGCGGCACGACCTCCATCACAGACCTGGCGGGCAACCGCCTGGCGGGTGACGGCGTGAATGAACGCACCGATTTCACCCGTAACTTCATCATGGCGGCGCCCAATGCGGGCGGCGGCGGAAATGGCGATAGAAAACCCATCGACCTGAGCGGCGTTGTCATCCCGGCCACCGGCTTCGAACCAGGCCTGCTCACCGACCTGCCCGCGCAGCCCGCCAGCAAAATGTACGCGGCGTACTCCGGGCTGAGGCTCGAAATCCCGCGCCTGGGCGTAAAAATGGACATTGTGGGCGTGCCGTTCACCAAAAACGGATGGGATGTGACCTGGCTCTACCGGCAGGCTGGCTATCTTAACGGCTCGGCCTTCCCCACCACAGCCGGCAATTCGGTCATCACCGCGCACGTTTGGGATGCCCTCAACCGCCCCGGCCCGTTCTACGGACTGAAAGACCTTGTGTATGGAGATCAAATCATCATCCGCGCCTGGGGTAAAGTGTTCACTTACGAAGTACAGGGCAACACCCGTCTCTCACCGCGCAGCATTGCCCAGGTCATGAAACGCGAAACCCAATCCTGGCTGACGCTCGTCACCTGCGAGACCTTCGACGCGGAAAAGGGCAATTACCTCCACCGCCGCATGGTGCGCGCCGTGCTGGTGAGCGTGAGCGAGGAGAAGTAGTTCCCTCCCTCCCCTGTTCCATCTCCCACAGGGGGAGGGAATTTGCCCAGTTCTTCTGGCAATTGCGCCGCCCGCCGCATTCCAGCAGTACAATTGCCAGAAGAACATAAACCCTGACACTCGGAGAGCCTTCAATGTCATCATCCTTCATCCACCCACAAGGAATTGTCGAACCCGGCGCCGAAATCGGCGAGGGGACGCGCATCTGGGCCTTCACGCACGTTCTGCCCGGCGCGAAAATTGGCCGCGATTGTAACCTGTGCGATGGCGTATTCGTCGAGAACGATGTCGTCATTGGCAACCGCGTGACCATCAAGTGCGGCGTGCAGGTGTGGGACGGAATACGCCTGGAAGACGACGTTTTCGTAGGCCCAAACGCCACCTTCACCAATGACCGTTTCCCCCGCAGCAAACAATATCCCGAAAAATTCCTGCAAACGGTTGTTCACCAAGGCGCTTCGATTGGGGCAAACGCCACCATCCTGCCCGGGATTACCATCGGCGCGCACGCCATGATTGGTTCTGGAGCGGTTGTAACGCGCGATGTGCCGCCATACGCAATTGTGATGGGAAACCCGGCGCGCATCAAAGGCTATGTCAATACCGCCGATTCGCGCGCCATAACCCCTCAAAAAACGGAAGTCGGCCTGCCGCAGTTACAAGTGGAGGGCGCGCGGCTCATCCAACTGCCCAAAATCGTAGATTTGCGCGGCAGCCTGACCTTTGGCGAATACGACAAGCATCTGCCGTTCCATCCGAAACGATACTTCGTCATCTTCGATGTCCCCTCCATCGAAGTGCGCGGCGAACATGCCCACCGCGAACAGCACCAATTCCTGGTCTGCCTGAAAGGCTCGTGTTCGGTCGTGCTGGATGACGCCCAAACCCGCGAGGAAGTCGTCCTCGATAAATCCAACCTGGGATTGTACCTGCCGCCGATGGTATGGGGCATCCAATACAAGTATAGCGCCGACGCCGTCCTGCTCGTGCTGGCTTCGGATGTCTATGATGCAGCAGATTACATCCGCGATTACGATACCTTCGTTCAGGAAAAGAAAAACAGCCATGCCTGAAATCCCCTTTCTCGATATGAAATCACCCTACGCCGAGTTGCAAAGCGAACTCGATGCCGCCTGGCAGCGCGTCATGCGCTCCGGCTGGTACATCCTGGGCCAGGAAGTAGAAACTTTCGAGCAGGAATTTGCCCGCTATGTTGAAACAAAATACTGCGTAGGAGTTGGAAATGGTCTCGAAGCCCTGCACCTCATCCTGCGCGCTTACGACATTGGCCCCGGAGATGAAGTCATCGTCCCCTCCAACACCTACATCGCCACCTGGCTGGCCGTCTCGTATGCCGGGGCAAGTCTCGTGCCGGTCGAGCCGGTAGAATGGACATATAACCTCGACCCCGCCCGCCTGGAAGCCGCCATCACCCCGCGCGCAAAAGCCATCCTGGTCGTCCATCTCTACGGCCAAACCGCCGATATGGATGCGATTAACGCCGTCGCCCGTAAACACGGCCTGAAAGTCATCGAAGACGCCGCCCAGGCGCACGGCGCGCGCTGCAAGGGAAAAATGGCCGGGAATTTGGGCGATGCCGCCGGATGGAGTTTCTACCCCGGCAAGAACCTGGGCGCGCTCGGCGACGGGGGCGCCGTTACCACCAACGACGCCACGCTGGCTGACCGCATCCGAACCCTGCGCAACTACGGCTCGAAGGTGAAGTATTACAACCTCGAAAAAGGCTTCAACAGCCGCCTGGACGAGTTACAGGCCGCCCTCCTGCGCGTCAAACTGCCGCATCTGGACGAATGGAACGCCCGCCGCGCCCGGATTGCCGCCCTTTACCTGGAAACCCTGCGCGACACCGGCCTGGTCTTGCCGCTTGTGCCGGAGGGAATGCAGCCTTGCTGGCACCTGTTCGTGGTGCGTTCCAAAGAGCGCGATGCGCTCCAGGCGCATCTCAAAGCGCAGGGGATTGGCACGATGATTCACTACCCCGTGCCGCCTCACTTGCAGCAAGCCTGCCGCGAGCTTAACCAGCCCGAAGGCAGTTTCCCTATCAGCGAAGCCATTCACCGCGAAGTATTGAGTCTTCCGATGGGGCCGCACTTGAGCATGGAAGATGCGGGACAGGTGGTAGAAGCGATTAAATCGTTTTTCGCCCATCTCCCGGCGGGAGAAGGTCGGGGCTGAGGGAACACCGCCCGCTATGACCACCATCCACAACCGCGTCATCAAATCCACCACCATCATCGGCGGCTCATCGGCGGTCAATGTCCTGTTTCGCATTTTGCAGGCCAAAGCCGCCGCCCTGCTGATTGGCCCGGCCGGGGTCGGTTTGATGGGTATCTTCAACTCCGCCCTGGCGCTGGCAAGCCTGGCAGCAGGGATGGGACTGGAGACCAGCGGCGTGCGCCAGATTGCTGAATCGATCGGCAGCGGCAACGACGAGCGCGTCTCCCGTTCCATCCGCGCCTTCCGGCGGCTGGCATTTGGATTGGGTCTCCTGGGCGCGCTCATTTTCCTGGCGCTTGCCCAACCCATTTCCCGCCTGACCTTTGGCGATGACGCGCACGCCCCAGCCATCGGCTTCCTCTCCCTGGCCTTGTTCTGCACCGTGCTGGCCACCGCCCAAACCACCCTGATTCGCGGCGTGCGGCGCATCGGCGACCTCGCCAAAACCAGCATCTTCGGCATCGCGCTCGGCACGCTGCTCGGCCTGCCGCTCCTGTACTTCTTCGGGTTACAGGGCGTCGCCCCCTACCTGATTCTCAGTGCGGCCCTGACCCTGCTCGTCTCCTGGTGGTATGCCCGCCGCATCCCGCTTGCGCCCATCACGCTCACCTGGCGGCAGACCTGGCAGGAATCCAGGGAACTGATTAGCCTGGGTTTCGCCTTCATGGCCTCCGGGCTGGCAACCCTGGCCGTTGCCTACCTGGTACGCGTCATGGTCCTGCGCCAACTCGGGCTGGATGCCGCCGGGTTCTACGAAGCCGCCAGCGCGCTCTCCAACGTCTACATCGGCTTCATCCTGGGAGCAATGGGCGCCGATTACTTCCCCCATCTCTCCTCGCTCTCCAAAGACGACCCCGAAAGCAACCGCCTGATGAACGCCCAGGTCGAAGTTGGCCTGCTGGCCGCCGCGCCGGGCATCCTGCTCGTGCTGGCGCTCGGCCCGTTCTTAATCGAACTCCTCTACTCGCGCGAATTCGTCACCGCCTTCGAGATTTTGCGCTGGCAGTCGCTTGGCACGTTCCTGCGCATCTTCTCCTGGCCGCTGGCTTACCTCATGCTGGCGCGCGGCAAAAAGACTCTCTACTTCTGGAACGAACTGCTCACCAACCTGCTCTACCTGGGCGCGCTCACCGGCCTGGTCGGCCTGGCCGGCCTGCCGGGCATCGGGATAGCCTTCTTCCTGATGTACATCTTCTA
>DAOTZM010000130.1:0-10080 GCA_034434035.1 Anaerolineales bacterium | reverse complement strand
GAGCGACAGCGAGAAATCTTCTCCCAGTGCGCAAGATTTCTCCCCGCTGCGCGGCTCGAAATGACAAGAATAAGATATGAATTACAGTTTAGATTGTTTTGTCCGGTAGAGAATTTTACCGCCAAAAAACGGTTTTTTGTATCCCCCTTTGGTTCAAACAAGGGGCGACAGCCACTTCAAAAGTGACTGTCACCTGGCAAAACATCTTTGAGCAATCTCAGGCCTTTTCGGGCTGCGCTCCGGCCATCCACAGGCCCAATTGTTCGCGCGTAACCGAATGGGTATCAACGGTGGTTACAATCTGGCCGTGATACATAACGGCTATCCGGTCAGAAAGGCTCATGATTTCATCCAACTCGGCAGAAATCAACAAGACAGCCACGCCCTGGTCGCGCATCAGGACAATTTCTTTGTGAATATATTCGATGGAACCGACATCCAGGCCGCGCGTGGGCTGGTTGGCAATCACCAGTTTGACAGGGCGGCTCAGTTCACGCGCCACAATCACCTTTTGCTGGTTGCCGCCCGAAAGTTTGCCTGCAGCGACGTAGGGGGAGGGGGTACGCACATCGAACTCGCGGATGAGTTTGCGCGCGTTTTCATCCAGCACTTTGTGTTGAAGCACGCCGCGCACGCCAAAGGGAGGCCGGTAGTAATCGCACAAGACCATATTATCGGCGACGGTATACCCCATGACGAGCCCATGCCGCTGGCGGTCTTCGGGAATGTGCGCCAGGCCGGTTTCGGTAAAAGCGCGGGGCGCGCGGTTGGTCAGGTCGCGCCCGGCCAGATTGACCGTACCGCTTTCGGTATGCCGCAGGCCGGTAAGCGCCTCGGCCAGTTCAGTCTGGCCGTTGCCCTGCACGCCAGCAATGCCCAGGATTTCCCCGGCGCGCACGCTGAAGGAGACATCGCGCACCGCTTCCAGGTCACGCGCGTCGCGCACGCGCAGGTTTTCAACCACCAATACATCTTCCTTTGGCTGGGCGGCTTCTTTTTCGACGGAAAGAATTACTTCACGCCCGACCATCATGGAGGCCAGTTGATGTTCATCGCTCTCCTGGGGCGTGGTCGCGCCGACTACCCTGCCTGCGCGCATGACGGTAATCCGGTCGGCAATCGAAAGCACTTCCTTGAGTTTGTGGCTGATGAACACCACCGAAACGCCGCGCGCCGTCAGTTCACGAATGATTCGGAACAATTCATCAGCCTCCTGCGGGGTAAGGACCGCGGTCGGCTCGTCCAAAATCAGGATATTGGCTTTTCGGTAGAGGGCCTTGACGATTTCGACACGCTGCTGCACCCCCACCGGCAGATCGCCCACAATGGCATCGGGGTCGACATCCAGGCCGTATTGGTGGGACAGGTCTCTTACGATTTGCGAGACTTCTTTACGGTCGAGTTTGACCAGGGGCAGGCTGCTTTTTTTGGCGCGGTGGTCGGTTTCTGCGCCAAGCATGATGTTTTCGGTCACGGTAAAGACTGGCACAAGCATGAAATGCTGATGCACCATGCCAATTCCACGCTCGATGGCATCACGCGGCGAGTCGAGTGTGAGGGGCTGTCCGTTGATTTTGATTTCGCCGGAGTCGGCTGCATACAACCCATACAGGATGTTCATTAGCGTAGATTTTCCAGCCCCATTTTCTCCGAGCAAGGCATGAACTTCACCCTGGCGCAGGCTAAAATCGACCTGGTCGTTCGCAAGAACGCCGGGAAATTTTTTGGTAATACCGCGCGCTTCGATGACAATCGGTTTTTCAGACATGGCGCGTCTCCTATTTCTCGTAGGGCTGCCCATCGGCAGCGGGCGGGGTCGTTTTACCGATGATTCCGGTCAGGATGAGCATGGTCAGGACGTAGGGGGCCAGCCCAACAATGTAAGCGTGTTGCAGGAATGCCAGGTTGGGCGGAATGGCATCACGGAAAAATTGCAGGTTGATTTGCAATGCCTGCGAAGCGCCAAAGACCAGCGCCGCAGCCCAGGCCCCGAAGGGCGTCCAGTTGCCGAAAATCATCGCCGCCAGCGAGATGAAGCCGCGTCCGTTGGTCATGAGCGGCTCGAAGGATGGGACTGATTCGATCGTGAAGTATGCGCCAGCCAGCCCGGCCATCATTCCGCCGATGACCACGTTGATATAACGGGTGCGGTAGACGTTGATTCCCACCGTATCCGCCGCTTTGGGGTGTTCACCCACCGCGCGGGTGCGCAAGCCCCAACGGGTATTGAACAGGACAAAATGCGTAAAAACCACAAGCAGGATGGCTGTGATGGCTATCGGTTTTTGGTCGAGGAAGGTTCCTTGAATCAGGTTGGGCAGGCCGAAGCAGCCTTCCCCGCCGCCGCACAACGGGCTGAGCCATCGCGAAAGCGAGGGCAGCAGGCCGGGCGCATGGGGAACGTTGCCGCCAAAGACACTGCTTTCCCCAAAGAACATTTGCCGGTTGAGGAAACCCGTGATGCCAACGGCCAGAATGTTAATAACTGTGCCGCCGATAATCTGGTCCACCTTGAACGTGATGGAAAGCCAGGCATGGAGCAGGGCGAACAGGCCTCCAGACAGAATAGCAGCCAGCACCCCCATCCACAGGCTGACGCTTGGGTTGAACTTGAAGATTGTATTCATGTAAATCGCAGCCAGCCAGCCAAAGAAAGCCGCTGCCAGCATCATGCCTTCGATACCGATATTGACGACGCCTGCCCGTTCACAATAGATGCCGGAGAGCGCGCCTAGCGTCAACGGGGTGGCCACGGCGATTGTGGTGGTCAACATACTGGAGATGATAATGACAGGGGATATCCTGCTCCCGCCAATTAACACCACCACAGCGAAAAGGAAGACGATAATAAAACCAATGAAACTGAAACGACGCCAATCCATAATTTCCTCCTAGCCTCGCCAGCCGCGGGTCAGCACCAGCCGGTCTTCTTTTGCTTTGATGCGGTAGATGTAGCGGATGATGGCATCTGCCGCAACGAAGAGCAGGATGAGCGATTGGATAACCGAGATGATATCGACCGGGATTTGCGTCAGGAATTGCATCCGGGTTGCCCCATTACGCATCCCGGCGAACAGAATGGAAGCCAGCACCACGCCGAAGGGGTGAGTCTTGCCAAGCAGGGCAATGGCAATGGCATCGAAACCGTAGCCAATCGAAAAGCCCAGTTCGTGACGGTAGTTCAGCCCGGTCACTTCCACTGCGCCTGCCATGCCCGCCAGCAAGCCAGAAAGGGCCATCGTCAGGATGAGAATGCGCTTGAAGTTGATACCGGCATATTTGGCGGCATCAGGGTTGGCTCCCACCGTGCGGATTTCAAAGCCCAGGGTGGTTTTCCAGAGCAAATACCAAACGCCCAGCGCGACCAGCAAGGCAAGCGGGAAACCCCAATGCACGCGCAAGCCTTCCATAATCACCGGCAGGCGCGCGCCTTCGGCAATTTCAGGCGTGCGGGCAATCACATTCAGCGGGTTTCGGTCTTTCATTGGCCCATTGAGCAGGAAACTGGTGATATTGAGCGCGATATAGTTCATCATGATAGTGTTGATGACTTCGTGACCACCGGCATACGCCTTGAGCGCGCCGGGGATGGCCGCCCACAGGGTCCCGGCCAAAATCCCTGCACCGATGGCCAGGGGAAGGTGCAGGATGCCGGGAATTTCAATCCCCAGCATTTCTGGCAGGGCGTACCCCACCCAGGCTGTCGCCACTGCGCCGAACGCCAGTTGTCCCTCCGCGCCAATGTTGAACAGGCCGCCTTTGAAAGCCAGCGCCACCGCCAGCCCGGCAAAAATATAGGGCGTGGCCCAAACAAACGTTTCACTCCAGGCTTTGGCTGACCCAAACGCGCCGTGGGCAAGACCCAAATAGGCAGCGAATGGATTGCCACCCACCATTGCGATAATCACACCGCCGGCCACGACTGCAGTGAAAATCGCCAAAAAGGGTACCAGGATGGCGTTGGCAACAGGCTGCAAAACCCCTTTCCAGCCCGATTTGGGTTGATTGTCATCAGAATTTTGCATGGGTTTCTCCATGAACGATGGGTTTTCGCGGCGCAAACGATGCCTGCCGCGTTGCAAAGTATATCAGGAATATAGATTGTCACCTTTGACGAATTATAACAATAAAGGGGAAAG
This sequence comes from Anaerolineales bacterium, assembly GCA_034434035.1. GTDB lineage: Bacteria > Chloroflexota > Anaerolineae > Anaerolineales > Villigracilaceae > UBA5195. The sequence goes on along the minus strand of DAOTZM010000130.1, from coordinate 5,941 downwards.
AGGTTTTGCCTCTTTCCCCTTTGGGGGTATTACCTGGAAAGACTAGGGTGTGCAGAAGCCTTTGCCGTCTTCGGTCTTGACGGGAGCGACATTGGTTTTGAGGGAGCCATTGAGCAGGGCCGTGTTGATTTCTTCCATCTTGGCCTTCACTTCGGCAGGAACCTGGCTGTCCAGGTCATGATAGGGCGCAAAAGCGGCATCGCCCACATAGTTGCCATCGGGGAAATTGCCTTCTTTCGCCATTTTAATCAGGCCGAACACGCCGGGGGTGATGAGTTTCATGGCGCTGGAGAGCAGGCCTTTCTGGGCTTCGGGCAGGGTGTAGTACTGGTCGGTGTCCACGCCAATGGCAAGCGCGCCCGCTTCCACCGCGCCGATGACCGCGCCATTGCCTGTCTTGCCGCCGCCGCCGAAGATGATGTCGGCGCCTTTTTCAATCATGGACTTGGCGGTCGCCGCGCCCCATTCGGGGTCGGTGAAGGTCTTGTCGAAGCCAACATCGCTGTGGTAGACGATGAAGAGTTCGATGTCGGGGTTGATGTACTTCGCGCCAGCGCAGTAGCCTTCGCCAAAGCGCCAGACGGGCGGAACGACATCGGTTCCAAACACGCCGCCCAGCTTGCCGCTCTTGGTCATCTGCGCGGCCAGGGCGCCCACCAGGAAACCGGCGTTGTCTTCGGGGAAGATGAGGCCAGCAACGCCTGGGGTGACTTCACCTTGGAACTGGTCAACACCGATGAACTTGGTGCCGGGGTATTTCTTGGCGGCGGCCACCGTTGCTTCGCCCAGGGCAAAACCAACCGTTACAACCACATCGTAGTTGGCATCGCCAAAGGTGGCGATATTTTTGTCGTAGTCCTTGGCATCGGTGGTTTCGATGTACTGGACAATCGCGCCGAGTTCTTTCTCGGCCAGTTTAACGCCTTCCCATGCCGACTGGTTGAAGGATTTGTCGTCAATTTTGCCGACGTCCGTCACCACGCCCACGCAAAGGGTCTCGGGCTTGCTGCAATCCGGCGCGGTAGGGCCACAGGCCGGGAGCAACATGGCAGCCACGAGCAGGACAACCAATACTGCATAGAGTTTCTTCATGTTTATTCTTCTCCTCTTGAAAGAATAGAGTTTTTGTCGTGACGAATGCCACGAACCCTTCTGGAAGTATACAACCTCTCGAACCTTTCGGCAAGCCAAAAAACGTTAAAGTTTTTCTTTCATGAGGGGCACCCTGCAAGACTCACAAGGCCTGCCAGGCGGCAGGTCGTCTATCCGCCAGTTTCATCGCTATTTCCTTCTTCTTCACTCCGTGTCGCCTTCATAACCCTCACCGTCTCGCCGGCTTTCTTCTTCAGAGGCTGTGTCCTCGCGCGTAACTTTGCAGAATAAGGAAAGGCCTTGAGCGGCGACAAAACTGTTCAGGAAACCGCCACGCCATGCTGGCTGCTTGGGGGCGTATGCCCATTTCCTGGGGATACTTAGGAGATGTATAATCAGGATTCAAAATCAATCACGAGTCATTTTTAACCACTCCCTGGAGGAACCTATGTCCAAACTGACCAATTTCCTGGCCGGACCAGGCATCCTTGTGGCCGATGGCGCCACCGGGACGCAGCTGCAGAAGGCCGGCCTCAAGCCGGGCGCATCACCCGAACACTGGAATCTGGAAAACCCCGACGCCATCCGGGCCCTGCATCGCGGCTATATCGAAGCCGGCGCGAATGTCGTGCTGACCAACACCTTCGGCGGTACGCGCTTTCGCCTGGCGCGGCACGGCCTGGAGGGGCAGGTGCGCGAAATCAACGAAGCCGCCGCCAAACTGGCGCGCGAAGCAGCCGGGGACTCGGTCTTCGTCTTTGGCGACATCGGCCCCAGCGGGGAACTGCTCAAGCCGCTCGGCAAACTGACGTACGAAGAAGCCGTGGCCGGGTTCGCCGAACAAGCCGGGGGACTGTTGGCGGGCGGCGTGGATGCGATTCTCATCGAGACGATGAGCGACATCAACGAAGCCAAAGCCGCTATCCAGGGCGTGCGCCAGGCCGGCCCCGACATTCCGCTGCTGGTCACGTTCAGCTTCGATACGCATGGCCGCACCATGATGGGAACCAAACCGGAGAAAGTGGCGAAAGAAATCTGGGCGCTGGGCGTCGCCGCCATAGGCGCCAACTGCGGACGCACCCTGACCGAAACCCTGACCGCCATCGAACAAATGCGGGCCGCCGTGCCTGAAGCCGTCCTGATGGCAAAACCGAATGCCGGGCTGCCGCGCGCCAGCGGCGGCGACATGGTCTACGATGTGACCCCCGATGTGATGGCCGAATACGCCCGCCAATTCGCCGCGCAAAACGTCAAAATTTTTGGCGGCTGCTGCGGCTCTGCGCCCGAACACATCCGCGCGATTGCCGGGGCGCTCAAGTAAAAACGAACATTGACCACCACCTCGTTTCCCCTTACAATGATTTTATGAGGTATATACACCACTGCCAGCCAGGAATTGCATCCTATTACGGCGGTTTTTTCCGGCCTGACCACGACCCGCCCAGGGTTGGCTGACTCCCTGTCCGCTATGCTTTAGACATATTCGTTCCCTTGCATTGCATAATAAAGGAGTTTCCCATGCCCGCACCTTTTGTTTCCAAGCGCGCCCCCATCTATCGGGAAGTCCCCGATGAAAAATGGAATGACTGGCGATGGCAGTTAAGCAACCGGCTGAACAGCGTCGAAGATATCGAAAAAAACCTGCCGCTTTCCGAAAGTGAGCGCAAAGCCCTGCAAACCCAGGGCCTGTTCCGGGTGGATGTCACCCCTTACTTTATTTCGCTGATTGACCCTGAAGACCCTGAAGACCCGATTCGCAAACAAATTATTCCCCGCTCCGAGGAGATGCAGGCCTTTACCGCCATGATGGAAGATTCCCTGGCCGAAGACCGCCACTCGCCCGTGCCGGGGCTGGTACACCGCTACCCCGACCGGGTGCTGATGCTGGTCACGACGCAGTGCGCCTCCTACTGCCGCTACTGCACCCGCTCGCGCATCGTCGGCGACCCAGGGCAGACCTTCAAGCGGGAAGAGTTCGAGATGCAAATCGAGTACCTGAAACGCACCCCGCAGGTGCGCGATGTGTTGCTCTCGGGCGGCGACCCGCTGGTGCTGGCGCCCAAAATCCTGGAAGAACTGCTAACCCGCCTGCGCGAAATCCCGCACATCGAAATCGTGCGCATCGGCTCGCGCGTGCCGGTCTTTATGCCCATGCGCGTCACCCAGGAATTGTGCGACATGCTCCAAAAATTCCACCCGTTGTGGATGAACATCCACGTCAACCATCCTAACGAAATTTCATTGGAACTCGAACAGGCCTGCGACCGTCTTACAAGAGCGGGCATTCAGCTGGGCAACCAGGCCGTCTTGCTGGCGGGCGTCAACGACTGTACCCATATCCAGCGCGACCTGGTGCATAAACTCGTCCGCATCCGCGTGCGCCCATATTATCTCTACCAGTGCGACCTGGTAGAGGGAGCCGGACACTTCCGCACCCCGATAGCCAAGGGCATCGAGATTATCGAGGGCCTGCGCGGGCATACCTCAGGTTACGCTGTGCCGCAATACATTATTGATGCCCCTGGCGGTGGCGGCAAGATTCCCGTGATGCCCAATTACTTGCTTACGATGTCGGACCACAAGGCGATTGTGCGCAACTACGAAGGTTACATTACCACTTACGAAGAACCAACCGAATACAAGATGCATGACCCGAAAACCTGTAAGTATTGCCAGAACAAACGTATCGAGCCAGGCCAGACCGGACTGACCGGCCTGCTCGATGGCGACGAGATGTTCATCAAGCCCCAAAACTTCGACCAACTGCATGACCGCGGCGGCATCCAGCACCGCTTGAAAGATGAAAGCAAGTGGAAGCCGCTCGGCATCGGCGAATCGACAGGTTAGTTTATCTCGGTAGTTTATAATAACGTGGGCGAGGCCGGCCGCTGCGCCGTCGCTTGCCCACGTTCTACCGAGAAAGTAGAAAAGGAGAATGTTATGAAAGCCACCCGTTTTGTCATTGTGTTCCTGGCGCTGGCCCTGTTCGTTGCCGCCGCCTTGCCAGTTGCCGCGCAGCCGGTTGCTGCGCAGGCCCTTCCCGCGGAATCTCCAGCCCAAGCCTTCGTAGATGCCGCCCTGGGCCTGCCCTTGCTGGCGCCCATGAGCATGGTATCCATTCCAGCAATCACCGTCTCTGTGGAAAATGTCTCAGCCAGCAAGGACTATGCCTGCACGCTGGTTTCACAAAAGCCCAAAGACTGGACCAAAATGCAGCGCCGCCATATTTTCGACGCCACCTGGACGGTGCGAAATACCGGCGCCAAAAACTGGGGCAAGAGCGGTGTTGACTTCAAATACGTCAGCGGTACCAAGATGCACACGCACGGCAGCGCCTATGACCTGGCCAAGGATGTCGGCTCTGGTAAAACCACCACCTTGATTGTCGATATGGTTTCGCCCAAAACCAAAGGCTATTACACGGCCGTTTGGGGTCTGTACAAAGGCGCCCAGGTCTTTTGCAAGCTGTCCGTAACCATCAACGTCAACCGCTAGGCGCTCTTGCTCCCGCCGGTCATGGACAAGAAAAACGCTGTCCTGTCAATCGCAATCATCAGCATCCTGGTATCGTCAGCCTGCGTACTGACGATACCAGTGCCTGGTTCTGCGCCTGCTGCGCCCCCGGTTGATACAACCATTGAATCATCACAATCGGAACAATCGCAGCCACAAGACGTTGCCCCCACCTTTACCCTCGTCTTCACAGATACCCTCGCGCCCACCCTGACACCTTCCTTCACGCCGACTTTCTTCCCCACAATTACCCCGTTTCCCACGGCGACGCTCACCCCCAGCATCACGCCAACCCCGGTCCCGGTGGAAATTGTCACCCTGGGAGTTGACATCCCACAGGAAACATTGACCCAAATTGCGCTGACCCCGCTTTCCTCAGGCGACCCGCCTGGGTCCGAATACGCCTGCATCGTCACTGCCCGGCGGGTGGCCGATTTTACAGTCTTCAAGCCCAAAGCGCAGTTCACCGCCTGGTGGGATATGCGGAATGTCGGCCAGAGGCGATGGGTCGAGGGCATCGTGGCAGTTTCCCTCGTGGAAGGACGGCGTTTGACTTCCGACCGATTTTATTCCCTGCCGTCCGAACCCCGGGCTGGCGAACAAGTTCGCGTTCGGCTGGAAATGACCGCCCCGGCGCAAGAGGGAACCTATTTAATGACATGGGGGCTCAGGAATCTGCGTTCCAACCGACACTTTTGCTTCTTCACAATTAATATCGTCGTCAAAAAGTAGGGACACCCCTTGGAGGTGCTATGCACTATCGCCGCCTGGGCCGCTCGGGCCTGAAAGTCAGTGAAATTTCGCTTGGTTCCTGGGTCACGCTTGGCGACCAGGTTGATGAAGATGCGTCCATCGAGTTAATCCAGGCTGCCTATGATGCCGGAGTTAATTTTTTCGATAACGCCGACATCTACGCCAACGGACAGGCTGAGGTAGTGATGGGTAAGGCGTTGAAAGACATTCCACGCCAGGCGCTGGTGATTTCGTCGAAGGTATTCTGGCCGACCATGCCCGGCCCCAATGGGCGCGGACTCTCGCGCAAACACATCAGCGAATCAATCCATGCTTCGCTCAAACGGCTGGATACCGACTATCTCGACCTGTATTTTTGCCACCGCTTCGACCCCGATACGCCCATTGAAGAAGTCGTCTTTACAATGGATTCGCTGGTGCGCCAGGGGAAAATCCTGTACTGGGGCACATCCGAGTGGCGCGCCTGGCAGGTGACGGCAGCCATTGCGGCGGCTGAACGGTACAACCTTATCCCGCCGACGATGGAACAGTCACAATACAACATGTTTCACCGCCGCCGCATCGAAATCGAACTGGCTCCCCT
>DAOTZM010000129.1:0-4312 GCA_034434035.1 Anaerolineales bacterium | reverse complement strand
TTTTTGGGCGCAGCGTTGGCCCTTTTCGGCAGCCTTCGGGACGTTATTCCGTGACCAGTGTATCAGGACAGGCCCGGGCGAACCTATCGGCTGGCTAACAGTTGGGTATCAATTCGGGTGGAATGTTGAAGGTGGGAAGGTGGAACGAAAAACCCCGCCTGGGGATAGCATGGGCGGGAAAAGGTTTCAAGCAGATAGGTTTATTCGCCCTCAGGCGACATGGACGGCCTCGCTCAAAATGCGCTCGCGCAGGGCCGGGCCGAGAGCGTCATCCGTGACCAAATCCACCCAGCAGTGGGTCAGTTCCTCGAGGTAATATTTCAGGCGGATGAATTCGAACAACCCCACCAGGCGGCTGAACTCGACCAGCGCGTCCAGGTCACTGGCCGGGTTCGCCTCGCTGCGCGCCACCGACCCAAACACCGCCATCGAACCGCGAAGCACGCCAAGGGCGCGAAGTTTTTAAGGTTTTCTTGGGGTTCTTCGTGCTCTTGGCGGTTCGAATCCTGAAAATCGCTGCAAAATTAAAAGTGTCCGGTAGAGAAACCATATTGAGAATTGCTGGGATTCGACGCAAGAGTTTTCCTCGTCCAGCCAGATGAGGATATTGTATATCCAAGCCCCCTCCCTGCCTCCCCTAAATTCCAAAAATCGGAATTTGGGGGAAGAGAACAACAAAAAGCCCCGCCGTGTCTCCACCGCGAGGCTCTGAAAACTGTTTACTGATTACTGATTACTGATTACTGATTACTGATTACTGGTCACTGACCTACGTTCCTTCTTCCCACGAAGCCAGGTACTTGACCTGTTCCTCGGTCAGGGTGTCAATCTGCACGCCCATCGCTTCCAGTTTCAGGCGGGCAATTTCGGCGTCGATATCGGCGGGCACGGAGTAGACCTTCTTCTCCAGTTTGGCGGCGTTCTTGGCCATGAACTCGGCAGAAAGCGCCTGGTTGGCGAAGGACATGTCCATCACCGCGGAAGGGTGGCCTTCGGCGGAGGCCAGGTTAATCAGGCGGCCTTCGCCCAGGATGTTGATTTTGCGGCCATCGGTGGTGGTGTACTGGTCCACGAACGGGCGGACGAGGGCCGGTTTGCCGACGCTCATCTTTTCGAGGGCCGGGATGTTGATTTCGACGTTGAAGTGGCCGCTGTTGGCGACAATCGCGCCGTCTTTCATCGCCGCGAAGTGATGACCGTCAATGACGTTCAGGTCGCCGGTCACGGTGCAGAAGATGTCGCCCTCTTTGGCGGCCTCCAGCATCGGCATGACTTCGTAGCCGTCCATCACCGCTTCGAGCGCCTTCAACGGGTCGACTTCGGTCACGATGACCTGGGCGCCCATGCCGCGCGCGCGCGAAGCCAGGCCGCGTCCGCACCAGCCGTAACCGGCGACGACGAACTTCTTGCCCGCCAGCAAAACGTTGGTGGCGCGGATGATACCGTCAATGGTGGATTGACCCGTGCCATAGCGGTTGTCGAACAGGTGCTTGGTCAGGGCATCGTTGACGGCGATGACCGGGAACTTCAACACCTTATCCTGCTCCATCGCCTTCAGGCGGATGACGCCGGTGGTGGTCTCTTCGGTCCCGCCGATGACGCCATCCAGGAGCGACTGACGCTCTTCAGCGGTCAGGGAGGTGGCCCAGGCCGCCAGCGAAGGCTCCAGGCGGTCGAAGCGTCCCATCTGGATGAAAAAGAGCGAGGAAACCAGGTCGGCGCCGTCGTCCATCGTCATTTGGGGTTTATGCTCCAGCGCCGCGCGGATGTGCTTGTAGTAGGTGACGTTGTCTTCGCCCTTGATGGCAAAGGTCGGGATTTCGTAGACGTTGACCAGCGCCGCCGCCACGTCGTCCTGTGTCGAGAGCGGGTTGGAGGCCGTCAAGACGATGTCCGCGCCGCCGGCTTGCAGGGTGCGCATCAGGTTGGCGGTTTCGGATGTGACGTGCAGGCAGGCCGAAACGCGAATCCCCTTGAGCGGCTTCTCTTTCTCGAATCGCTCGCGGATGCTACGCAAGACGGGCATCTCGCGCTCGGCCCATTCGATTCGGCGGCGGCCGCCTTCGGCCAGTTGAATATCTTTAATATCGTGGGTGCTGCTCATGCTGACTCCATTTTGTGATGTGGTGATTTTCGGATTTCGTGATTTCAAGATTGGGGACATGAGAAATCGGGTTGTCAACCACCAAATCACCCAATCGCTCAATCACTCAGTCGCTTAACCTTTAACCAAGCAATTGGTTAAGTTTCCCGCCGTCGTCATAATTCCGGCGGAAGCGATTGACAAATTCTTCGCGGGTGTAGCGGTGGTTCTGCGTGCCGTTCTGCTCGAGGACATACACCGCCGCCAGCGAACCAACCTGGCCGCACAGCGTCCAATCCCAGCCGCGCGCGTAAGCCGCCAGGAAGCCGCCCCGGAAGGCGTCGCCCACCCCGGTCGGGTCGACAATCCGCTCTTCGGGGACGACCGGCACGACCACTTCCTGCCCACCAGCATAGATGACCGCGCCTTCCGCGCCTTGGGTGACGACGACGATTTCGACCATCTTGAGCATGGCCGGTAAATCCAGGCCGGTCTTTTTGGAAATCAGCCCAAACTCGTAATCATTACAGAACAGGAAGCGCGCGCCGTCCATGTCCTCGGCCAGTTCCGCGCCTTCGAGCCGCAGCACCTGCTGCGAGGGGTCGAACAGGTACGGAATGCCCAGTTGGCGGCACTCGGCAGCGTGCTTGCGCATCGCCGCCGGGTCGGTCGGGGAAATAACCACCAGGTCGGGGCGTTTGTCCAATTCGGTCAGCGACATCATCGCGGCATCGGCCATCGCGCCGGGATAGAACGAGGCGATTTGGGCGTTGACCTTATCGGTAGTGGCAAAGAAAGAGGCGGTGAACTTGCCCGGCACCACCCTGGCCCAGGTCGTATCGACGCCCTGCTGCTCCAGCCAGGCGCGATAATCGCCAAAATCTTCGCCAACAGTGGCGAACAGGCGCGGCTTTTCGCCGAGCAGGGCCAGGGTATAGGCGATATTGGGCGCAATCCCGCCGCGCTGGCGGGTCATGCTGTCCACCAGGAACGACAGGCTGATGTTCTTCAGTCGTTCGGGCAGGATTTGTTCGTGAAAATGCCCGGGGAAGGTCATCAGATAGTCGTAAGCAACAGAGCCGGAGAGAAGAATGTCCATGTTCAGTATCCAGTATTCAGTATTCAGTATTCAGTATTCGACATTCGAGTATCGAGTATCGAGTATCGAGTATCGAGTATCGAATATCGAATATCGAATATCGAATATCGAATATCGAATATCGAGCCTCTAATTACGAATTACAAATTTCGGCAAATTTACATCGAACGGCGGATACGCCACGCCGTTTTCGGTCACAATTCCGGTAATCAGCCGGTGGGGAGTCACATCGAAGGCCGGGTTGCGGGCTTTGGCATTCTGCGGGGTCACGCGCTCGCCCGCCAACTGGATGTCCAGCACTTCAGCGGGCGTGCGTTCCTCAATCGGAATCAGGCCGCCATGCTCCAGCGACAAATCGACCGTCGAAGTCGGCGCGACCGAATAGGCCGGGATCCCGTTATCGTGAGCGGCCAGCGCCAGCATATACGTCCCGATTTTGTTGGCCACATCGCCGTTGGCGGTGATTCTATCCGCGCCGAACAAAACCTTCTGCGCCTTGCCCGCGCGCATGAAATAGCCGCTCATATTGTCGCTGATGATTTCGTAGGGGATTCCGTACTGTTCCAGTTCCCAGGCCGTCAGGCGCGCGCCCTGCAAGCGCGGGCGGGTCTCATCCACCAGGACATGGATTTTCTTGCCCTGCTCCCAGGCCGCGCGAATCACGCCCAGCGCGGTTCCCCAATCAACCGTCGCCAGCGCGCCGGTATTGCAGTGATGGACAATCGTATCGCCATCTGCAATCAACTCCGCGCCATGCGCCGCCATGCGCTTGTTCACTTCCACGTCTTCATCGGCCAATTTCTGCGCTGCATCCAAAATCACTGCCCGAATCTCGTCTGGCGTTCCCGCAACGGAATACGCAACGCGCATTACTCTCTCCACTGCCCAGGCCAGGTTCACCGCCGTCGGGCGGGCAGCCTTCAGGGTGGTGGCGGCAGCCTGCAAATCGGATAACAGTTCCCCGGCGGTCTGCGCGCGCGACTCGAACCCGGCCAGGGCCAGGCCAAACGCGGCGGCAGCGCCAATCGCCGGGGCGCCGCGCACCACCATGTCGGTAATCGCCTGCGCCGCTTCCGCATGGGCGCGATACGATACGACAGTAAACGTCTCCGGCAGGAGGCGCTGGTCAA
>DAOTZM010000128.1:0-7771 GCA_034434035.1 Anaerolineales bacterium | reverse complement strand
TTTCTGTATTAATCACGAGAAAGATGAACACTGGCGCATGAGCATTTCATCACTGAGATACCAAAACGCGGAGAAACTGTGCTGGTCACATCAAGGGCAAAGAACTTTTGTACACGAATTTGACGGATTACACGGACGAACGCGGATTTTTTAAGAATTAAAGAGCAGTTTTTGGGCTTTCTCCGTGTTCATCCGTAAATCCGTGTCTATCCGTGTACAGGTTTTCGTGGAACAATTGAAGCCTGGCGTTCATCCTTTTTCTGACCAATACAAATTTTATGCGATTTCTGTGAGAATCGCCACTTAAAACAGAACCCCGAAAGGGTCCTTCCGGGGTTCATAAAACGCATTCCTTACCATTGGCTTTCGGGTGAGCCATATTTCTCTACGATGGCCTGGAAAATCTTGCCGTCAATAATAGAAATGTTGATAATCTCGAACCCAACATTATGCACAAACGGATCCATCGAATCAGGTTTAGACCACTTGCTGCGGGCAGTAAAAACGATATGAGGCTTGTCAGAAACGTCGCTGGTCAAGTCCATGCGCAGGCGAAAATCCTTTTCGTCTGGTAATGCCTGGGAAGAATCCAGTTTGAAGCCGCGCGGGCTGATATCCGCAAGATGACCGACCAATTGCCCGGTCTTGTCATCTACAACGCGCATGTAATACGAAAATTTACGACGGGGCGTCGTCCTGCGTTCTGGCATAGTCTTTGTCCTTTCCGGTGAGTGACATCTCTAGTATAGGACAAGAACGCGAGAAGTTCAACCCTTTTTGTAAACCATTTATCCAGATTTCAGGATGTGCGTCAGAATCGTCGCGCCGCTGCCTCCTATATTCTGCGCCATGCCAACCTTTGCGCCATCCACCTGGGTTGGGCCGCATTCACCGCGCAATTGCTGGATGACTTCGACGATTTGGTACATGCCCGTCGCGCCGACTGGATGCCCGCGGGCCTTCAACCCGCCCCGGGTACAGACCGGAATCCGGCCTGACACCTGTATCTCGTTATCGAGGCCGAGTCTCGGGCCCTGGCCGCGCTCGGCAAATCCACAGGCTTCCAGCGAAAGCGCCGACATAATCGAAAACGCATCATGCAATTCGAAGATATCGATGTCTTGCGCGCCGACTCCGGCCATCTGGTAAGCGCGCTTCGCCGACTCGCAAGCCGCCGACAGGAAGAGCGGGTCGCGGCGGCTGTGAACCGCTATCGAATCGGTTGCTGATGCCGAACCGGCCACCAACACCCTGGGGCGTCCCGGTATCGAGGCAACTTTCTCCGCCGGGACGAGAATCGCCGCCGCCGCGCCGTCACCAATCGGCGAGGCATCCAGCAGGTTGATGGGCGTCGCCACCATCGAGGACTTCTCGAACTGCTCCAACGTAATCTTGTCGCGCAGGCGGGCGTTGGGGTTGTGAACAGCGTTGGCGTGGGCATTGATGGAAAACGGCGCAAAATCGGCGTGTTTCCAGCCGTATTCATACATATAGCGGCGCATGACCAACGCATTCAGGCCAACGAATGAAACGCCTTGCTCCACCTCATAATCGGCATCGGCGGCGGTTGCCAGCGCGGCAGTCACGTCATGCCCGGCCATGTCGGTCATCTTTTCAACTCCCAGGGCCACCGCCGCTTCCACCTCGCCCGAAGCAACCGCCATCAGCGCGGCGCGGAAGGCCGCCGCGCCAGAACCGCAAGCCGCCTCAACCTTCATCGCCTCCCGGTGCCACATCCCGGCCCAATCGGAGAAAAATGTGCCGAGTTGGTTCTGCCCGCTCACCAGCGGGGAGAGCATATTGCCAACATACAACGCATCGGCCTTTTCCAGGCCAGCATCGGCCATGGCCGCAAAAATCGCCTCGCCGCCAATTTCACGCAGCGATTTGTCCCAATGTTCATCAACAGGAGTTTGTCCAATACCAAGAACAGCAATGGGGCGCATAGAATAATTCTCTCCATTTTTGAAGTGCCTGTAATTTTGGGCGGCATCCCACTTTGTGGCACTTAGCCGCCGACTCCAAACGATGCGATTGTATCGAATTGTTCTGTCAGGAACTATCCAAAAGCCAGAATCTCCCAAACAGCCTTAATTTGACGAACAAAAAGAAGCGGTAAAAGAGGCGGTAAAATTCACCGGCGCATGTTTTCCCCGCTTCGCCGGGGGCTGCCCCTTCGGGACGCTTCGCAGAGCCCTCCGGCTATGAACAGCATCGGAAAGTCCCCGACAGGGGATAAATCCGACGTTTACGCCGTCCATCACGTTGATTTCAGGCGGATAAAGCCCTGTTTACAGGGCGTTGCCGCGCAGCCGGGGGATTGATTCCCCGGCGGGTCCGGATGGGTGAGTAGTTACGTTTTAGCGCTAACGGAATCACCATGTATCTTATAGACTCTCATCCGGAGGGGGAAAACTATCGCCTCGAAATATAGTAGACATTATCGGCAATAAAAACTTGGACGCGGACGAGAACGGACGAGAGCGGATTTTAAGATTTTTCTCCGCGTATTCGGCTCTTGTCCGCGTCCCAAAAATGGCGTTGACCAATTACCAATAAAGTCTAGTATTATGGCGCAGGATTTGCGCTATTAGCGCAAATCATAGCAACCTTTGGTTGCGGCCCGCGAAGCGGTTGCGCTATGAAAAAGCGCAATTCTCGCCCGCGCTGGGTATAATATTTTTATGCCCAGCAAAATCATCCTATCGATTCTCTTGTTCCTGTTCATCATCCTCCTGGCTGCCTGCCGCTTTGGGCCAGAAGCCGCCTCACCAGCTGCCGACCTGCCTGCCAAGACCGCAACCGCCACCCGCACGCCGCGCCCTACCGTTACCCCCATTCCGCCTCCCACCCAGCGCGCCGCCCTCACCCCCGAACCGAGCATCACCCCCATCGACATCACCGTCACCCCGGCTTGGAACCCGGCGGGAGAACGCATCCTCATCCAAACCGAAGATGGCCTGGAGCTGGTCGGATACTACTACATTGCGGCCCAGCCCAACGCGCCGGTCGTCGTCCTGATGCACCAGTTCGGCAGCAACCAGGCCCAGGCCTGGCCGCAAAGCGACCTGATTCCCTGGCTGCAAAATTACCCGGTCAAAGGCGAGAATCCGCCCGAACCGACCCCCAGCGCGGAGGGGAAACTGCCGCTCATGCCGTCCGATTTGCGCTTCAACGTGCTGACCTTCGATTTTCGCGGACACGGAGAAAGCCCGGGGCAGGTCATTTCTGCCATTACAGAGCAGGCCCAGCGCGGCTATCTGCTGGATGCCAGGGCCGCGTATCGGCGCGCCGCTTCCCTGCCTCATGCCGACCCCAGCCGCATCATCGGAATTGGCACAAGCATCGGCGCCGATGCCGTGGTCGATGCCTGCGAACAGGGCTGCGTTGGAGTCTTTGCCATCTCGCCAGGCAGTTTCCTCGGCCTGGGCTGGTATGATAACGCCTACCGGGTGATGAACGCCGGGAAACCCGTCCGTTGCTTGTACAGCGTCAACAGCCCCTCTGCCAATGAATGCCTGAGCCTGGCCGAAAACGCCTTCTATAAGGTGCTGGCCGCTGAAGGCAAAAAACACGGACAGGATTTCCTGGTTCCACGCAAAATGGAAGAAGGATTTGGGCAAGCCATGCTGGAGTTCCTGCTGGCAGCCGTGAAGCGCTAACCCGTTAGTTTTAATACGCCATGCTTATGCGCCGAATTTCATCGAAAGGTAGAATAAGCCAAACGTTTATAGTATTATGGCGCAGGATTTGCGCTAATAGCGCAAATCATAGCAACCTTTGGCTGCAGCCCGCGAAGCAGCTGCGCTATGAGGTATTCTTATGCACACGATGAATTTGCCCCGGAAAAACTTACCGTCGCCAAAAGAAATCATCCCGCGCGCCTTTCCGGGCATCAGCCAGTTGGAAATCGACGAGTTGCTCAACCGCAGCCAGGTGCGGAATTATGTTAAAGGTATCGTCCTCACGCGCGAAGGGGAAATCGAGTCGAAGTTTTACATCCTGCTGAATGGACGGGTGAGCGTCACCAAGACCATCAACAACATCGAACAGCGTCATCTCAAGGAACTGGAAGCTGGGGACTTCTTCGGCGAGATGGCCCTCATCCACAACGCTCCGCGCGCCGCCACCGTCACCACTATCGAACCCGTCACCGTGCTGGAAATCGACCGCGATGACTTCGACCGCGTCCTGCGCCATTCCTCCAGCGTCGCCATGGCAATGGTGCGCGAAATCTCTAACCGCCTGCGCGAAAACGACGAGATGGCCATCGAAGACCTGCGGATGCGCGCCAGCGAACTGGCCGAGGCCTACCAGAGACTGGCCGAACAGGAACTGGCGCGGCGCGAATTCCTGACCAACGTAGCCCACGAACTGCGCAACCCGCTGATGGCCGCTGGCGGCTTCCTGCAACTGATTCAAAAGGGGCTGATTACTCCCGAAAAAATGCCCGGGGTCATCGACATGGTCGCCCGTAACATCGGGCAAATTACCACCCTGGTCAACGACATCCTGTTCTTGCAGGAAATGGACCTTATCCTGCCCAAATTCCAGCCGGTGAACATGGGTGAACTGGCCGGGGAGGTGGTCGATGCCTGCCACGAAAAAGCCGCCGCCAACCTGGTGACGCTGCACCTGCAAGTCTCTCCCAATCTCCCGGCCACATCCGGCGACCCCAAAACGCTGGAACGCGCGCTCGCGGCCCTGGTCGATAATGCCATCAAATTCAGCCCGGATGGCGGCCAGGTGACGGTTGCTGTGCGTGAAGGTGACAGCGCTATCATCATCGATGTCATCGACAAGGGCATTGGCATCGAAAAAGAGCGGCTTCCCCGTATTTTCGACCGCTTCTATCACCTTGAGCAAAGCGGCGACAACCTGTTCGAAGGCATTGGCCTGGGGCTTGCTATCACCCAGCAGGTCATCAAACAACACACTGGCCGCCTGACCGTCGAAAGCGAACCGGGCAAAGGCAGCACCTTCAGCATTCACCTGAAGGCGATGAAAGTGGTGTTTTGATGTTCAATACTCGATGCTTGATACTCGATATTCGCTGCTCGACGAATAACGAATATCGAGTATCGGCTTACGCATCACGAATTACCACCTTCAATTCCCCTTGCTCATAAAACGAACGCGCGCAAAAGGGCGGGTCGCCGGGCCGCATCGACAGGACTTTGCCAATCAGCGCCAGGCCGTCATCCACCAGCGGGGTTGCATCCAGCCGGTTAAGGGGAACCCACTCCGGCGCGCCCTCATGCGTCGAGCGCAATTCACCCGAAAGATATTCTCCGCCAAAGACGTGCAGTTCGATGCCGACGTCTTCCCCCGTATCGACCAGCAACACGCCGCGCAGACGCAGGTTCGCCGTCACCCCGGCTTCCTCAAACAGTTCACGCTGCGCGGCGGCGAGCGAATCTTCCCCGCGCTCGATGTGACCACCCAGGCCGTTATAGCGGCCCGTCCAGCGAGTCACCTTTCCATTGCGCGGCGCGATTTTGAGCAGCAGGATGTCTGCCCCGCGCATCACAAATACCAGCACGCGCGGAATGACCATATAACGGGAACGGCTGATATTCTGTTCTTCAGGCATGATGATACTCGATATTCGATATTCGATACTCGATATTCGATATTCGATACTCGATATTCGAAAGTCGGCAGGCGAATATCGAATATCGAATAGCCAATGATGAAAAGCCCCGGGATTTCCCCGAGGCTTTCATCATTTACTACTTGTTCAGCATTGCGCGGAGTTCATCGAGATGCCCGGCGGAACCGAGTTTCTCGTTCTTGCGCGCGATAAATTTGGCATATTCAGTCATGAAGACTTTGCCAATCGGGCGCAGGTCGAATTCCGAGGGCTTATCGCGGAAATATTCGCGGTGGACGCGCGTCCAGACCAGGCGGCCATCGGTGTCGATATTGACCTTGGTCACGCCCAGGGTGGCGGCGCGGGCAAATTCATCCTCGTTGACGCCCTTGGCGCCTTTCAGGTCGCCGCCCGCGGCGTTGATGCGCGCCACTTCTTCTTGCGGCACGGAACTGGAACCGTGCATCACCAGCGGGAAGCCGGGCAGCAACTTCTGGATGGCCTCGAGCACCTCGAAATGCAATCCCTGCGAACCGCTGAACTTGAACGCGCCGTGGCTGGTGCCGATGGCGCAAGCCAATGAATCAACGCCGGTCAGGCGCACAAATTCCTTGGCCTGGACAGGGTCGGTCAGTTTGGCGTTGGCTTCATCGACGCTGACATGCTCCTCTACGCCGCCCAATTGCCCCAGTTCGGCCTCTACCACCAGCCCCTTGGCGTGGGCCGCATCGACCACGCGCCTGGTGATTTCCACGTTCTTCTCGAACTCTTCGTGGCTGGCGTCAATCATCACCGACGAATAGAAACCGCTGTTAATGCAGTCGTAGCAGGTTTCCTCGTCGCCATGGTCGAGATGGACGGCGAAAATCGCTTCGGGAAAGACCTCGTCTGCCGAGCGAATCAGGCCTTCGAGCATCTTCTTGTGGGTGTACGAGCGCGCGCCCTTGCTAATCTGAATAATGAACGGGGCCTTGCTCTCGATATTGCCCCGGAACAAGCCCATCGCCTGCTCCAGGTTGTTGATGTTATACGCGCCAATCGCATACTTGCCGTAAGCGGCTTCGAATAACTTTTTGGTTGTAACAATCATGGGAAAATCCTCTCTTTCAAAAATGGACCCGCAAACGCGGGGCGTAATGCAACTTTGTCTTTAAGACTGCGTAAATGATGAGGTAGCCCGCTTGATTATACTCATAAATACAGGCTATAATGAACAAAATCGTACCAACTACCTTTTCCAGGAGGAACTCATGAGCGACTTTTTCGGACGTGTGACCAGCGACCAGGACCCCTTCAAGAAACTGGCCTCATACATCCCCGGATTTAGCGGATACATCGAACGGCAGAACCGCCGCGCCGCCGATAAACTGTTGCGCGACACGGTCGCGCGCCGTTACGAGGAACTCTATAAACGGCTTTCGTCCCTGCAAGCCGCCCTCATCAGCCAGGGCGGCATCGAATTGGTCGATGACATGGAAAAGGCCGCCGTCTTGATGCGCACCTTCACCGACAAAATCCGCAACGCTGCCTACGGCTACTCTGGCCTGTTCGACGCCGTCAAAATCAACGAACAGGAATTGGCCCAACTCTACGCTTTCGATAACGCCTTCTTCGACCTCGGCGGCCAAATCAGTGCTGCGCTGGACACCGTCGAACAGTCGCTCGGCACCCCCGAAGCCCTGCCCGCTGCCATCCGCAACCTGGTTTCCCTCAACCGCGAGGCCGTCAACACCTTCGACCGCCGCTACGAAGTCGTCAGCGGGGCGAAGTAACCCCCATCGCCTAAAACCGGGAGCCGCGGCTTCCGGTTTTTGTTTGGAGTATCGTCCCTTCGTGAAATCGCCAGCGTTTTAACGCAGCAATTCCAAATTCAAAACTGAGTTATGGCGGCGCATGAACAATTTCCAAGCCATCCTCCATGAAGGAGAATAAATCATCCCATGGGTCAAAGACCATGCAGCGAGTTAAAGCGCGCAAGTCATTGAAGAAGATTTTTCGAGCGCGCAATGCTTGTCGTAAACGCGGAGAAGCTGGTTCCTTGTTCTAACGGAATTTGTGGTTTGCTATTTCCTGCCCGGACGTAAACGTCCGGGCGATCACGCAGCGTCCGATCAATCGGACTTTTTAGCCCTGTTCACAGGGCGCTGCCACCTGGCCCGGTGATTCATCACCGGGCAA
>DAOTZM010000127.1:0-8597 GCA_034434035.1 Anaerolineales bacterium | reverse complement strand
TTCCACATTTGCGCGCCACCCGCGCCACAGCAGAAGGCTTTGGCCTCGTTGCGCGGCATCTCGACCGTTTGCGCCCCGGCCTGTTTCAGCGTTTCACGCGGGGCTTCGTACATGCCGTTGTGCCGTCCCAGGTAACATGGGTCATGGAACGTGATTTTCGATGTTTGATTTTCGATTTCAGATTGCGGTTGTAAGGTCAGTTTACCCGCGCCGATTAACTCATTGATGAACTGCGTGTGGTGAATGACTTCGTAATTCCCGCCAAAGGCCGGGTATTCGTTCTTGAGGGTGTGCAGGCAGTGCGGGCAGGTTGTCACAATCCGTTTGGGCGCGACCTCGTTCAGGATTTCCACATTGGCTGAAGCCAACCCGAAGAAAATATCCTCGCGCCCGGCGCGGCGGGCCGAATCGCCGGTGCAGGATTCGTTCCTGCCCAAAACGGCGTAGTTCACACTGGCGGCGTTCAGAATTTTGACAAAGGCATGGGCCGTCTTCTGGGCGCGCGCGTCGGTGGCTGGGGCGCAGCCCACCCACCACAGAATCTCTGGTTCTGGGTTCTGTTCGATGGTCCGAACATCCAGCCCCGCCGCCCACTTCATCCGGTCGGCCTGTGGCACGTTCCAGGGGTTCATGTTACGCTCCATGCCGCGGAAAGCCGTCTCCAGTTGCTTGGGGAAGGCGCTTTCCATCATCGCCAGGCTGCGGCGGATGTCGAGGATGTCGCGCATCGGCTCGTTGCCGACCGGGCAAATATCGACGCACGCGCCGCACGAGGTGCAAGCCCAGACCGCTTCTTCGGGAATCAGGTCGAGCAGGGATGCGTCCGTCCCGCCACCGACGTTGAAGGTGTAGCGTTTGTTGATTTCGAGCGCCGCCGGGCTGAGCGCCTTGCCGGTGTTGTAGGCGGGGCAGACCTCCTGGCAGCGGAAGCACATGATACAGGCGTAGGCATCCACAATTTGCTCATACCCCAGGTCGCTGACTTTGGCCGCGCCAAACTGCTCGATGCCCTGGTCCTCCAGGTTGATGTAGCCCAACTCGCCGATGGATTTTCGCTTGGGTTTGAGCGCGAAATTAATCGGCGCGAAGAACAGGTGCAAATGCTTGCTGTAGGGGAAGTAAGGCAGGAAGGCCGCCACCGCGCCGAGCGAGAGCCAGAACATGACATGCTCCGCCGCCACGAGCGCGCCCGGATTCACATCTACCCACAGCCTGGATACCGCTGTGATGAACGGCTGCCAGGGGTCGGGTTTGTGCAGCGCGACGTAAAAGGACTCGGCCAGCAAGCGGGCCGAGTTGTGCAGGAAGATGAATCCCGCCACGATAGCAGAATCGCGCAGGATGCCGAATCTTGCCTTGGGGTGGAGCAGGGTCGATTGGCGCGTGGTGAGGGTATCCGGGCGCAGCAGGAAGCGGCGGGCGGCCATTGCCAGGATACCGACCAGGATTGCCACGTTGGCAATATCGGCCAGCAGGCGGTAGAGGTCGCCGAAGAGGCCGGTGCTTTCGAGCATCCGCCAGTTGGTGTAGCCGTAAATCAAATCGGCCAGGTTGATGAGCAGGAAGGCGAGGAAGCCCCAGCCGATGAGTCCATGCAGCAGCGAGGAGAAAAACCGGAAACGGAAGACCGGCTGGAAGGTCAGGAATTTGAATATCGCTCCGGCGGCCTGCCTGGCGACCTGGTTCCAATCTGGCTTCCCCTGACCGCTTGCGATATTCCCGATGATGCGCCTGGCGCCTTGCCAGGTGAAATAGAGCGAGACCAGTACCGCAAGGGCAAAGAGTATTTTTTCGGCGAGCGTCAGCATATCCTGTCCTTTCTATTGGCATTATTTTGCAACAGCGGAATGTATTCCGCGTTACGGGGAGTGGAAACGAGAATGCGGTCATTTCCTGACGGGCAGGAGAATGACCGCATTTCCATCGCGCCTTGGTACGAGCGTGAAAATAAGCACTTTCATGCGATTAGTTTAGCATATTTTTTCAAGCGGGGGTTACATCTGCCAGGTTGTAAAGCAATTCCGTTGCCAGGGTTTCATAGTTTTGCTGCGCGAACTCCCAAAAGCGGGTTTCCACCCGCGTAAATGTCTCTGATTTGCGGCGAATCAGGTAAATTTGCTGGGTCAGGTTGAAACCTTCCACCGAAATCTTCTTGACTCGGCCCAGCGCCAGGCTGCGCGCAGCCATCACTTCGGAGATGAAGGTGATTCCGATGCCTTTTTCGACCGCCATTTCGACGGCTTCGGCATCGCCCAGTTCGGTCACAACGTTCAGATTTTCCGGTTCGATACCGTACTGTCGCAGATGGTCGAATAGTACCTGGTGGGTTCCCGAACTGTTCTCGCGGCTGATGAAGGGCTGTTCGAGCACTTCTTGCGGGCTGACCTGTTCGCGGCTGGCCCAGGGATGGTTGACAGGCACAATCATAATCACACGGTCTTCGAATAACGGCAGGCTTTCGATGTCGCGGTGTTCGGTTTTACGGCCCACAATGCCCAGGTCGAAGGTCTGATTGAGCACGCCTTCGATGACTTGCGCCCGGTGCGTTTGGATGACGCGCGTGCGCGCATGTTGGTATTTGCCCTGGAAGGAGGCCAGCAAGTTGGGGACGAAATAACGCCCGCAGGTGGTGGCGCAGCCAATCGAGAGGTCGCCTGAAATTTCTCCCCTGGCGTTGATGAGGGCATCTTCCAGGATGCGCGTCGAATTGAGCACCCCGCGCGCCATGGGGAGGATGGTTTTGCCGATATCACTCAACTGCACCGAGCGGCCGTGTCGGATAAATAATTCCACGCCATACGCGCGTTCGATGGATTGGATGTTCTGGCTGACTGCGGATTGGGAAAGGTTCAATCGCTGTGCTGCCCGGCTGAAGTTCAACTCTTCTGCGGCAGCGACAAATACTCGCAATTCAGACAGGTTAATCATGCTTTTTACCTTTCAACCAACCCGGGCTTGGGATACTGGCAAAATCGACCCTTGATTTAAGCATAAGTGAAACTGAATCAAAATAGCAGTGACATAAATCACCAATTATGACGCGATTTTTAACCTGTCTTTTCCCAAGTTTTTGGGATGCTATCGAGGCGCGTTCCCTGCAAAGAAGGTGACAGTCACCTTCTTGATACCTTACGAAAAACAACCTGTCGCTTATTCCGGGCGCACCCCGGCCATCAGCAGGCCGACCCGTCCGCGCTCGGCGTCCTGGTTCGCCAGGATGTCCATGATTTTGCCCTCGAACATCACCGCCACCCGGTCTGAGAGCGCCAGCACTTCAT
This sequence comes from Anaerolineales bacterium, assembly GCA_034434035.1. Lineage (GTDB taxonomy): Bacteria > Chloroflexota > Anaerolineae > Anaerolineales > Villigracilaceae > UBA5195. Next base: position 5,319 of record DAOTZM010000127.1, on the reverse strand, counting down.
CCAGGTCTTCTGAAATCAGCAGGATGGCCGCGCCCGCTTTGCGCTGTTCGAGCAGGTTCTTGTGAATGAATTCGATGGCCCCGATATCGACCCCCCGCGTCGGCTGGGCAGCGATTAATACTTTTGGCGTGCGTGACAACTCGCGCGCCAGCACCACTTTCTGGATGTTCCCGCCCGAAAGGTTGCCGGCCTGGGTGTTGCGGGAGGGCGTGCGGATGTCGAACAACTTAATCAACCGGTCGGTCACTTCGCCAATCATCCGGTGGAGGAGCACGCCCCAGTTGGAGTATGGTTTGTGGTCATGGTCGCGCAGGATGACGTTTTCAGAAACCGTAAAATCGCTCACCACCCCGTCGCGCATTCGTTCTTCAGGGATGTAGGCCATGCCCGTTTTGAGCAACTCGCCCGGAAGTTTTCCGGTCATCTCCTTGCCATTGACAATCAGCCTGCCTTCGGCGGGCTTGCGCAAGCCGGCAATCACCTCGGCCAGTTCCGATTGCCCGTTGCCGGAGACGCCCGCCACGCCCACGATTTCCCCGGCCTGGACTTTCAAATCGACGCCGCGCAGGGCCGGCGTGCCGCGCTCGCCAATGGCATGGAGGCCTTGTAATTCGAGGCGTACTTCTCCCAAATCAGGCGCGGAGGTGATTTTTGGCAGGACGATGTCGTGTCCCACCATCATGCGCGCCAGGTCCAGTTTGGTGCATCCGGCCACCGGGCACGAGTTCACCCGCCGCCCGTTGCGCAACACCGTCACCCGGTCGCAGCTGGCGATGACTTCGTGCAATTTATGGGAAATGAAGATGATGGAGTGTTTTTCCTTCGTCATCTGGCGCATGGTTCCCATGAATTCATCCACTTCCTGCGGGGTCAGGACGGCGGTTGGTTCGTCGAGGATGAATAAGTCCGCGCCGCGATAGAGCGCCTTGAGAATCTCGACCCGTTGGCGCTGCCCGACCGCCAACTGCCAGATGTAGGCATCCGGGTCGACGTGCAGGCCGTATCTGTCCGCCAGTTCCAGTGTCCGTTTCGAGACGACATTCAGGTCGGTCAACAGCCCGCGCGAGGAGGGCAGCCCCAGGGCGATGTTTTCGGCGACAGTCAGGCTGTCCACCAGCATAAAATGCTGGTGAATCATGCCGATGCCCAGGTTGATGGCGTCGTTTGGCGATTTAATCCTGACCCGCTGGCCGTTGATGCGAATTTCGCCTGCGTTCGGCTCATACAGGCCATACAGGATTTTCATCAGGGTACTCTTGCCAGCGCCATTTTCACCCAGCAGGGCATGGACTTCGCCTTCCCGGACATCGAAATCGACATTCGCATTTGCCAGGACGCCCGGGAAGATTTTCGTAAGATTGACCATCTCAAGATGTTTTATCTTTTGGCGGTTTAGGGCAGTGGGTTGATTGTCGGTCATGCCAACTCCTGGGGTCAAAATGAGAGCGTGGGTACAAGCCATCCCGTTCGACCAGGAATCTTTTCCTGGGCAAACGACAGTTCTTGTTTTCGGATGTTCCTGGAGGCGGGGATTCCCCGCTTCCAGGAGAAAGCGTCGAACTACGGTAAGGCGTTGATGGAGCCGTCGATGATGCCCTTGACAGTGGCTTCGGCAGCCTGCTTCACCTCGCCGAGCCGCGAAAAGCCTTCGTTGAATTCCATGTACAGGCCCTTGTTTTCCAAGGTGACGATAAAGGCTTCGCCGCCCAACTGACCTTTTTCAATTTTTCCCAGGATTTCACGAAGGACGACTTTCCAGTCGTAAACCTGGTTGGCGACGATGACGTTCGGGGCGAGTTTGGTTTGGCTGGACTGGGTGCCAATCCACAGGACTTTGCCACCCTGCTCATCGACGGCGGCAATCGCTCCGACGACCATTTGGCCGGTTCCAATCAGCACATCCGCGCCGGCGGCAATGTGGGCATCCGCCGCTTCGCGGGCCAGGGCCACGTCGCCAAACGAGCCGGTGAAGACCTTCAAGATGGTGATGCTCGGGTCGGTTTCGCGGACGCCCTTCTCGAAGCCATCGATATAGAGTTTGGCGTCACCGACATCGATGGGGCCAACAATACCGACAATCTTGCTCTTGGTGAGTTTGGCGGCCATTACGCCGTTGACGTACCCACCCTCGTTGGAGGCAGCTTCATAAGCGTAGACATTCTTGATACCTTCCTCGACGAAGGTGCGGTTGGTGGTGCCGTGCGCAAAAGCGGTGTTGGGGAAGTCCGGCGCAATTTCTTGCAATGATGTGCCATACTGTGAGCCATGCGCAATGACCAGGTCGTAGCCCTGGGAGGCGTAATCCCGAATGGCGGCAGCGGCGTCATCCACTTTGAACATACTTTCCGAGTAAACGAATTCGAACTTTTCCGGGCCGCCCATTTCTGCCTGGATTCCGACCAGGGCGTCGTACATCGATTGGCTGAACGCCAGGTCAGAGATGGAACTGGGCATGATAACCGCAACCCGGAATGGTTTCGCGGGCACATCGGTGGGCTTGGGTTCTTCGGCCGGCTTGGTTGGCTCTGGAGCGGCGGGCTGGGCAGGTTCAGGCGTGGCAGCCGGGCCGCAAGCGGCCAAAGCCAGGGCCAGCAGGGTAACCAGGACCATCATTTTTACAATTTTAGTCATTTTCTTTTCTCCTTCGAAAGTGTTGAAAACTGAGGCGTTCGGTGTCTTTGCGCAAGGATGTGGGTAAATAAGGTCTGTAAAATCACCTCCTTTTGCTGAAATCGTTTTTTATTCGCGCACGAAAGGCTTGGTCAGCGCAGATGGGCTGCGTACCCGCCCGACCGCTAACACAAGCACAATAATCGTCAGGATATAGGGCATCATGATAAGGAATTCAGAGGGGACCGGGAACCGATAGACCTGCATGAAAATCTGCAAGCCCATCACCATGCTGAAAAGAAGGGACCCGAACATCACCCCAAACGGACGCCAGCCGCCAAAGTAGACCAGCGCGACGGCAATGAAGCCCATCCCGGCGGTCATGTTCTCCTGGAAGACGTTCAGGTTGGCAATCGACAGCGCGGCTCCGGCGATACCCGACATCACGCCGCCCATCGTCACCGTCAGGTAACGGATTTTTGCAACGCTGACGCCGAGTGTATCGGCGGCGTGCGGGTTCTCGCCCACCGCCCGGATTTTCAACCCCAGAGTGGTTTTATACAGAATAAACCAGGCGATTGGCACGAGCAGGAAGGCCATATAGGTCATGATATTTTGACGGAAGAAGATTTCCCCAAGTACCGGAATCTCTGACAAAACCGGGATGCTCAGCGGGTTGAAGCCGGTATTGATGACTTTGACCTCCCCCAACAGGGTTTTGAAGAGCAGTTCACTTAACCCCATCCCGATAATATAAAAGCCAATCCCGCTAATGCCTTGCACGGCGCGCCATTGGATGCTCACAACCGCCATGGCAAAGCCCATGATTGCGCCGACCAGGATGGCCGCCAGCAGGCCCAGCCAGGGGTTGCCGGTTTGCACGGTGAAATAAAAAGCGGTAAATGCGCCCATCAACATTTGACCTTCGACGCCCAGGTTCAAGACGCCGCTGCGCTGGCCGAACATCTCGCCGATGGCTGCAAAAATGTACGGGGAGGCCAGGCGAATGCCGGCGGTGAGGACCCCGATAATTACTGTGGCAGAGAAAATTTGCGAAGCGTCCATGATTTATGACTCCTGCCCGTTTTCCTGGGCGGGTTGCGTTTCATCCATTGACCTGGGCGATTCATGGACAGCCGCCATCCGGCGTTTCCGTTCGCGCAGTTCTTTCCAAATCGCTGCGCTGACGACGAAAACAACCACCATGCCGTTCAGGACGGTCACAAAAGAAGAAGGAACTTGCGTCATGCGCTGCATTGCATTTGCGCCAACCAGCAGCGCCCCAAAGAAAAAGGAAGCCGGGATGGCGCCCAGGGGGTGTAACCCGCCAAATAGCGCGGTCACAATTCCATTGAAACCGGCGCCCCCAGTGAAGCCAGTTGGGGAGCCGTCTGTAATCATGCGATAGTTCAGGCCGTAAATCTGGATGGCGCCCGCCAACCCGGCGAAGGCGCCGCTCAACAGGAGCGCAATTACAACCTGCCGGCGGACGCGAATCCCGCCGTAGCGCGATGCGAACGGATTGAAACCAACCGCCCGGATGCGGTATCCCAGCGTGGTATGGAACAAAAGGATGTAAACGACGACCGCCAGTACCAGCGCGATGATGACCCCGGCGTGTAAACGGGTGGGCGGCAGCAGGCGCGCGAGGTGATAAGCGGCATCCAGGCGGGCAGTTTCAGGAAGTTTGCCCAGCGCTTCGGCCTGTTTGGGGTCCATCATCGGGCCTCCAAGCAGGTAGTTCATCAGCTGCACGGCGATTGCATTCATCATCACGGTACTCAAGATTTCGTTGACGTTGAAATAGGCCTTCAACACGCCCGGTATCGCCCCCCAGAGCGCCCCTCCAAAGAAGCCGATAAACATTGCCGTTGGGAGCGCCAGCCAGCCCGGCCATTGCACAGCCAGTCCAAAGGCAACCGCCATCAACGCCCCCACAATCATCTGACCTTCCGCGCCGATATTGATGACTTTGGCCCGGAAGGAGATGCAGATGCCCAGGCCAATCAGGAGCAGCGGCACGGCTTTGACGATGGTTTCGGCCAGGGCATTTTGGTTACCAAACGCTCCGTTGAGCATTGCCTGGTATGCCGCCAGCGGGTTGGTGCCCATGATGAGCAACATGCCCGCCCCAATCACAAAGGCCGCCAGCGCGGCAATTACCGGCAGGAAACTATCCAATCGTTTCGAATTGATTATCTTTGATAGGAAATTTTTCATCGCGCACCTGTGAGTAATGATGACGGCGGATACCGTTGTGCGTGTGAGGCGGAAGCACTGCGTTTCGCCGCAGCCGAATCCCAGGTGAAACGCTCTCTATACTATTCCAATCCAGGCGGCCCGGTTAACGGCTGGTAAACGGATTAATTGTCTGACATTTTATACTGTAACATGTTTTTGTCATTTAGAGAATTGACAAATATCATCATTCCTTGCTAAATGCAAAAAACCGGAGAAGCAATTCTCGTGGCCTGGCTGACCTGGACGGGCCGGCCGGATCGCCGCCGGGCCATCACCTTCGGCGTGCTGGCTGCGCTGACGCAGTACACCTACCTGGCCGCGCGCGCGACACTCCTCCTGTGGCCGCTGCTCTTCCTGGCTTTGCCGGCCGCCCGGCGCCGGGCGCTGCGCCCGACCCTGGCCGCGGCCGCGCTGGCGTTTGGCCTGACCGTGGCGCCCCTGGCCAGCTACCTGGCGCTCCAGCCGCAG
>DAOTZM010000126.1:0-4473 GCA_034434035.1 Anaerolineales bacterium | reverse complement strand
AGTGTTCAGTGTTCAGTGTTCAGTATTCAGTATTCAGTGTTCAGTGTTCAGTGTTCAGTGTTCAGTTTCCGGCGCTCAGTGTCGGTAGGCGAGCGGAAGTATAACGCTTATCTTAACCACTTTACCCAGCCGGATACAATTATACCGGATGAAAAAGGTGTTAGTTTTTCGTATCTACTCACAAGAGTTAAAGTGCAGGGTAAATTTTGGTAAGATTGGCGTATGATTCCACAAGAGCTTGATGCCCTGAGCCGAGAAGAACTGTATGCTATCATCCTGACACAAGCAGCCCAAATCAGGGCATTGCATGTCATCGACCCCAGTCGCGGGGCAGGTGTCATTGCCAGTGTCATGGGCAAACACCAGCCAGAAGCATGGGGCGGCGATTGCCTTCCCTCGCAATTGAAGGCGCCTACTCTGGCAAATTTGCCTGGCGCGCCAGTTGCGCAACTTGCAAGCCGTTGTAGAGCAGTATCCGCTGGCTTTATGACCAAAAGCCATGCAAAAGTTGTTTCGCTATGCCATTCATCTGGGTCATCGGCGAGATAAGCTCTCCATTAATCAATATCAGACCGAGATATTGCGCATCGAGTGGCTGCGCGACCGCTTGCTGGCTGGATCATTGACCGAACCCGAAGCGCGTAAACTGCAAAATCGCTGCCGAAAGCATCGCCAGCATCTGTTCGTTTTCTTGTACCGCGCGGATGTGCCACCAACCAATAACGTTAGCGAACAGGCGCTTCGTTCCGCTGTAGTGCATCGCAAGGTGACTGGCGGCTTCCGTTCCCTTTGGGGGGCGAATGCTTATGCTGCTCTGGCTTCGGTAATTGATACTACTGCCCTGCATGGAGTCAATGCGTTTGACGCTATCCAGTCTTTGCTGGGCAAGCCATCTTTGCCCAGCCTGGCTATGCCGTGAGTAGATACATGACATTTGACGTGATATGTTTCATTCCCGGCCCGTAGTATAATCATTCCATGATATTAATGTCTGACAATTCAATTGTCAGCGCCTTTTGGCGGTGGTCGTACTATACCTGGTCAGCGTGAAGATGTGACCAGGTTTGTTTTTAACCTGTGACATGGCAGGGGCCGGGTTTATCCCGGCCAAAAACCAGGGCGACCATGAAGAGCCGCCCCAACAATCGCAAAGGAGAATCGATGAGACTGAGCAAACTTGCCTCCGAAATTGCCGAGTCCCCGACCCTGGCGCTGAATGAGGAAGCCCGGCTGCTGCGGGAGCGGGGCGAACCCGTCATCCATCTGGGAATCGGCGAACCGAAGAACAAGACGCCCATCAACGCCATCCTGGCCTCGGCGGCCAAACTGACCAGCGGGGAGGTGAAATACACCCCCGCCGACGGCACGCCAGCCCTCAAAAAGGCCATCATCCGCTATACCGAAGAAAATTACGGCCGGCTGGTTTCGCCGGAGAATATCATCGTTACCAACGGGGCCAAGCAGTCGCTGTTCAACATTTTTTACAGCATCCTGAATCCGCAGGATGAGGTGATTGTGTTGGCCCCGTATTGGGTTTCGTACCCGGAAATCATCAAGATGTGCTACGGCGTGCCGGTGATTGTGACTCCCGAAGACGGGACCTTCCTCCCTAATTTCGCGGAAATCGAGCGGGCGGTGACGGGATATACGCGCGCGATTATCGTCAACAGCCCGAACAATCCCTCCGGCGCGGTCTACCCGCCGGAGTTAATCGAAAAACTGGTCGATTTTTGCGAGCGCAAGGGGATTTACCTGGTCTGCGATGACATCTATCACAAACTGGTCTTCGACCGCAAGGAAGCCGTCCCGGCCTGGCGGTTCACCAACCGCGACATCGAGGACAGCCACATCATCGTGGTCAACGGGGTGGCGAAGGTGTACGGGATGACCGGCTTCCGCGTCGGCTGGGTGGTGGGTCCCAAGCCGCTCGCGCGGGTGATGACCAATGTCACGGTACAGACGACTTCGGGCGTTTCGCCCGTGAGCCAGGCCGCCGCCGAGGGAGCGCTGAATGGCCTGCAAAACGTCGTCGAGGCGATTCGGCTCCAAATCCAAAACAACCGCGAAGTTTTGTTGCAAGAGATGAAAACCTTCCGCGGCGCGCGGCTGATTAAACCGGACGGGACGTTTTACGCTCTGCCCGATTTGCGCGCGTTTGGCAGCAGTTCGGTCGAAATCTCGAAGTTCCTGCTCAAAAAGGCGCTGGTGGTGACGGTGCCGGGCAAGGAATTTGGCATGGAGGGGCATATCCGCCTGTCGATTTCGGGAACGGTCAAGGATGTGACCGAGGGCATTGCGCGCATCAAGTGGGCGCTCGACCCAACCAGCCCGAATGAGATTTATATTGGCGATAGGAAACTGGTGAGGGATTGGTTATGACGATGGTCGAGTAGGCGGCGGGGTCTCGATACGCCCTATGGGGCTACTCGACCACCGCCGCCGTACCCTTGCACCGCCCGCAAGGGCAGGTGTCGAGACCAGATTTGAGGAGAACCTATGAATAATTTACTCAACATCAAAACCCCCGCCGAGGGCGTGGCCCAGGCCCGCAAGGCGGAGTACAACCTGTCCAATCATGGCGTGGCGAACCTGCGCCTGGCGTACTGGAATCTTTCGACCGAGGCGCTCTACGAGGAGGCCATTTTCCGGGGCGAGGGCGCGACCACCGTTGGCGGGCCGTTTACGGCGAATACTGGTAAGCATACTGCGCGCTCAGCCAATGATAAATTTGTGGTGCGCGAGACCGATTCGGAGGGCAATGTCTGGTGGGGCGTGTATAACCGTCCCATCGAGGCGGGCAAATTCGACGAGTTGTACGCTCGCATGTTGGGTTTTCTGCAAGGGCGGGACGTGTTCGTGCAGGACGTTTATGGCGGGGCGGACGAAGCCTACCGCCTGCCGGTGCGCATCGTGACCGAACTGGCCTGGCACAGCATGTTCGCGCGCAACATGTTCCTGCTGCCGGGTTCGCTGGAAGAATACAAGCGCTTCGTGCCGGAGTTTACGCTGTTTGCCCTGCCCTCGTTCAAAGCCGCCCCGGCGGTGGATAACACGGCCAGCGAGACCTTCATCTGCCTGTCGTTCGAGAAAAAACTGGCGATTATCGGCAATTCGGCTTATGCGGGTGAAATCAAGAAGTCTGTTTTTACGATTTTGAACTATCTGCTGCCTTTGCAGGGTGTGTTGCCCATGCACTGCTCGGCCAACGTCAACCCGGATGACCCGGACGATGTGGCGCTGTTTTTTGGCCTGAGCGGAACCGGCAAGACGACCCTTTCCGCCGACCCGACTCGCCGCTTAATCGGCGACGACGAACACGGCTGGAGCGACGAGGGCGTCTTCAACTTCGAGGGAGGCTGCTACGCCAAGGTGATTGGACTCTCTGAGAGCGCCGAACCCGAAATCTACGCCACCACCAAACGCTATGGGACGATTCTCGAAAACGTGCCTTACGACCCGGTGACCCGTTATATTGACCTGGACGATGACACCCTGACCGAAAACACCCGCGCTTCGTACCCGCTGGAGTTCATCGCCAACGCCGTCCCGGAGAAAAAGGCCGGGCACCCCAAAAACGTCATCATGCTGACCTGCGACGCGAGCGGCGTCATGCCGCCCATCGCGCGGCTGACCCCCAACCAGGCGCTCTACCAGTTCATCAGCGGGTACACGGCCAAGATAGCGGGAACCGAAGTCGGCCTGGGTAAAGAGCCGGAAATCACCTTCTCGGCCTGTTTCGGCGGGCCGTTCATGGTGCATCATCCCTACAAATACGCGGAACTGCTCAAGCGCAAAATCGAGCGCTATGGCGTGACCTGCTGGCTGGTCAACACCGGCTGGGTCGGCGGGCCTTATGGGATTGGCAAGCGCATCAGCATCCGCCACACGCGGAATTTGTTGAACGCTGCCCTGACCGGCAAGCTGGCGCATGTCGAATACTACCGCGACCCGGTCTTTGGCTTCGAAGTCCCCAAAACCTGCCCGGATGTGCCGGATTCGGTGCTGGAGCCCTGGTCGAGCTGGCCCAGCCGCGCCGAATACGATAAGCGCTACAAGGATTTGGCCTCGCGCTTCCTCCAGAACTTCGCCAAATTCACTGACGGCACGCCGCAGGAAGTGGTGGAGGCGGGGCCGAGGATTCAGTAGCCAGTATTCAGTCGCCAGTATTCAGTCGCCAGTATTCAGTAAAAGCCCTCCGCGTTTGGGATGAGCGCGGAGGGCTTTTGACCCCGGTCTGGGAGTGACAGAATATTTTGAGGTATCTACTCACGGGTCGTGTGAAAATTCGGCACATATAGTCCAGCTCGGCCCGTTTGACTGTTTTGCGCCACATATGGTTGCCGTGTTGCTGGCTTTTACAAGCCGTTTCGAGCCTTTTTCGCCATATGTTCGGGTGTTGCAACTACCCCGTGAGTAGTTACAATTTGAGTGTCTTCTGATTAGTTCCCGCTCTTTGCGGCGGGTGGCGGGGCG
>DAOTZM010000125.1:0-1609 GCA_034434035.1 Anaerolineales bacterium | reverse complement strand
CGGGTTCCCGGTCAGGGAGACGCCCGGCCCCAACCCCGGCTATATCGGAATCACCCCTCACCCTCTCCCAAAGGGAGAGGGAATTCTGAACTGCGGGGATTTTTGCATCTTGACATGCAAACTCAATCATTATATACTTCGTTTAGTAAATACTAAACAAAGTATATAATCTTATGACCCAAACCCTTGAATCCATCAAAAACGAACTTGTGGAAGGCCTGAGCGGCATCAGCGCGTTTTGGGGCTTCCCGAAAGGCATGGGCGCGATTTTCGCCGTGCTGTATCTCTCGCCCGGCCCGCTCTCGCTCGATGAACTGGTCGAACAGACCGGGCTGACCAAGGGCGCCATCAGCACCAACACGCGCGCCCTCTCGCGGATGGGGCTGATTCGTCCCATCACCCGGCTTGGCGACCGGAAAGACTATTACGAAGCCGAGACGGATTTCTACCGCGCCATCCGCGCCATCCTGAAGGAGCGCCAGAACAGCGAGTTCGACCGGGCGGTGGCTTCCGTGAGGGAAACGCTCTCGAAACTGGAGGCGGATTCAGCGGAGTCCGACGCGGAACACGCTTTTTTGACGGAGCGCGTGCGGGCGTTGAACGACTTCTTTAACGCCATCGATTCCCTCGCGTCAGCGGTCACAAAACTGGAGGGCCTGGGGTTGGGAACGGTCCAGAATATCCTGAAAATTCTCAAGTAGCGCAAAATACTATTTTGCGCCACAGCCACGCCGGGGGCAAGCGCCGCCGGCCGGATTAATGCTGCCAAAAAGGAGCCTGAAATGAAAATTGCTGTTACCGGTGCTTTTTCTTACTCTGGGAAGTACATCACCCGCCGCCTGTTGGCGCAGGGCCACGAGGTCATCACCCTGACCGGACACCCGAACCGCCCCGACCCGTTTGGCGGACGGGTGAAGGCGTTCCCGCTCGATTTCGACGAGGCCGGCATGACGCGCAGCCTGGCCGGGGTGGAGGTGCTTTATAACACCTACTGGGTGCGTTTCGACAAGGGCGCGAACACCCAGCCGCGCGCGGTGGAAAATACCCGCAGGCTGGTCCATGCGGCGGCGGCGGCGGGCGCGCGGCGGATGGTGCATATCAGCATTGCCAACCCGTCAGCCGATTCGCGCCTGCCGTATTACTGGGGCAAGGCGGCCAACGAGCAGGCGGTGATGGAGAGCGGGCTGGGCTACGCCATCCTGCGCCCGACGGTCTTGTTCGGGATGGAGGATGTGCTGATTAATAACATTGCCTGGCTGCTGCGGCGTTTTCCGTTTTTCGGGCAGATGGGGGATGGGCAGTATGGCATCCAGCCGGTGTATGTGGATGACCTGGCCGCGCTGGCAGTGGAGGCCGGGGCGCGGGAGGAGAATCTCACCTGGGACGCGGTCGGCCCGGATATTTTCACGTTCGATGAACTGGTGCGGCTGATTGGGGAGAAAATCGGCCACCCGAGGCCCATCCTGCGCCTGCCGCCAGGGCTGGCGCTCAAGGCGGCCCAGTTCATCAGCCTGTTCGTGGGCGATGTGGTGCTGACGCCGGAGGAAGTGGAGGGGCTGATGGCCGGGCTGCTGGTTTCCAAAGAGCCGCCGCGCTGCCAGACCCGCCT